>CANQAR010000047.1 GCA_947588845.1 uncultured Lachnospiraceae bacterium | reverse complement strand
AAAAATCTTGACAAAAAATTTCCAGTATCTGCAAGGGATACCGGACTTTTTATTGACTCCAAACTTCCAAACTCAGGCGGAAAAGAAAAAACGGGTTGAATTAATGCCCAAAATGTAATACTCTATAAGTGGTAAATGATGGTAAGCCTATGCAGTTTTGAAAAGGAGAAAAAAATGATTCAGGAAAATAAAACAGAAAACATGGACGATGTGTTTATGACTCCGCGAAGAAGTGTTGTCTTTATCGGGTCGGAGTGTTATCCGTTTGTCAAGACAGGCGGTCTGGGCGATGTTATGTACGCGCTTCCCAGGGAGCTGGCGAAGCAGAACTGCGACGTGAAGGTTATTCTTCCGCGGTACCACTGTATTCCGTGGGAGTACCAGGAACGGATGATCTACCGCGGCGCGTTCGAGATGGATCTCTGCGCGGACGGCAGGTCATTCTATGTCGGCATCATGGAATATGTGTGGGACGGCGTCGTGTATGACTTCATCGACAATGACGAGTTTTTTGGCTGGGGAAATCCGTACACAAATCTGGTCGACGATATCCCGAAATTCTGTTACTTCGCGAAAGCTGCGCTCTCGGCGCTGCTCTACATGGACTGGATCCCGAACATCATCCACTGCCACGACTGGCAGGCGTCGCTGGTTCCGGTCTATCTGAGAACTCTGTTTGAGAATACGGAGCTGAACTCCGCGAAGACGATTCTCACGATCCACAACCTGCGCTTCCAGGGTATTTACAACATTCCGGCCATTCATTACTGGTCAGGTCTGCCGGATTATGTGTTCAACAAGGACGCGCTCAAGACGGGGTATGAGGACGCGAATATGATGAAGGGTGGTCTGACTTACTCGAATATTATCACAACAGTCAGCGGCACCTATGCCGGAGAGATCCAGACTCCGTACTACGGGGAAGGACTCGACGCGCATCTGCGCTATCATTCCGGCAAGCTGAGAGGAATTGTCAACGGAATCGACTGCGGCATCTGGAATCCGGCCACGGATCACCTGCTGTACTCGACCTATGATATCACGAATGTGCTGGAAAAGAAGCGGGAAAACAAGCAGGGTCTGCAGGAGGAACTCGGTCTGGCGCAGGATGATCATAAGTTTGTGATTGGTCTGGTCTCGAGACTGACGAATCAGAAGGGGCTCGATCTGCTCAATGCGATTATTCCGGAGATCATGGACGAACATACACAGCTCGTCGTGCTCGGCACCGGAGATGATATTTATGAGAATTCCTTCCGGTATTATGAAAATGCCTACAAGGGAAATGTCTGCTCGAACATTATGTACGACGAGACGCGCGCACACCGGATCTACGCGGGCGCGGATGCCCTGCTGGTTCCCTCGCAGTTTGAGCCGTGCGGCCTGACACAGCTGATCGCCATGCGCTACGGCACCGTGCCGATCGTCCGCGAGACAGGCGGCCTGCGGGATACCGTGGAACCTTACAATGTGTACTACAATAGCGGAAACGGCTTCACCTTTGACAACTACGACGCAGGTCTTCTGCTGGATGCGATCAACCGCGCGAAGACCGTGTACTTTACGAACCGCTGGTGCTGGGATGAGATGGTCCAGAGAGATATGGACAAGGATGTCTCATGGGAGAGTTCAGCGAGACAGTACAAGGATCTGTATCTGGATCTGACCTGGTAGGAGCGGTGTGGTTCTCCGGCACAGCGCGGCATTGATTCAGGCGTATGCCGCCTGTTTTCCGCATTGCCCGGAATTATTCAGATCTCTGTGTTCCGTCAGTTGGCAGATAAAGCGCGGTCTGAGCGGTGAAAATGCCGTCCCGGCAGAAAATGTCGAGGAGACTGTGGTATTTAACCGCGATCGCGTTCATCTGGCGGATCCCGAAACCATGTGACAGAGGATCTTCCTTGACTGTCAGGAACTGCCCGTCCGGGGCTGTGCGAAGTTCGGATTCCTCGCAGGAATTGCGGCAGCAGACTGCGAGGAATCCGTTTTTCAGTTCGGCCCGAAAGTCGATAAAGCGCGGCCGCGCCGGATCTTTCTCCTTCAGACGGCAGCATGCTTCGACAGAATTGTTCAGCATATTCATGAGGAGGGAACACAGATCTTCCTCTCTGATCGAGAGGCGCTCCGGGAGCATCGCTTTCGCCTTAAAACGGATATCTTCACGGACCGCCTTCTGTGAGATACTATGCAGAATCACGTCGGTCATAAAATTCTGCGAGAACGACATGGGTCCGGATGCCGTGATCTGCTGACATCGGTCATCAAGATGTTTTCCAAGTTCATCGATCTTTCCCTGCTGGTACAGGGAGTAGAGTGAGAGCAGATCGTTCTTCCACTCATGGCGTATGGCAGAGGTCTGGCGGGTGTTATTGACGATCGCGTTGTAGCCGGATATGATCAGGTTGTTTTTTTCTTTCAGCATCTGTGTTTCCGTGACCATGCCGGACAGAGTGATGATGTGAAAAACAATTGCTGCGCCTGCGCAGGACAGGATAAGGTAATTGGTCAGCAGCAGAATAAAACTCCTGGAGACATAGTGGTATGCAAAAGGCTGAGAGATTATATGCAGGAGATTGGAAATCATCGGGATCTCTATGCTGTCCGCCAGACTGGCAGGCAGCAGTGCCAGCAGCAGCAGCGCTCCTGCCAGATTAAAAAAGAGAAAAAAGCGGAACAGCCTTTTTTTGCGATTCAGCAGCATATAAATAAGCAGGCAGACAGGAACGCATAAAAGCATCATGCTGCTGATGGAAAACTGGACATCCGCCGGGGGAGTGAGGCAGGCGCTTGTCTGGTACAGAGAGTAAATCATGTAGCAGGCGGA
This sequence comes from uncultured Lachnospiraceae bacterium, assembly GCA_947588845.1. Taxonomy (GTDB): domain Bacteria; phylum Bacillota; class Clostridia; order Lachnospirales; family Lachnospiraceae; genus Choladousia. Next base: position 29,967 of record CANQAR010000047.1, on the reverse strand, counting down.
GGCTGCCGCTACCGCGATCAGACTGTAGTCAGGCGTCTGCATGAAGATGCCGAAAAGAAATACGCCGCATATAAGCAGAAACAGCAGCGCGGACATACCTCCGGGGACCGCGTAGTAATTTGTGCATGCCGCATGCAGGGAATCTGTTTCAAGTGAGGAGGCGACCCGAAGGAGAGGAGGAAAAATGTAGGATTCGGTGCTGTGGAAACGGTAAAGCAGACGGATTTCAGAGCCGCTGTTTTCCGGGGAAAGTGTGAGCTGGATGAGCGAATTTACAGAGACCGGGGTATCTGCCTTGTTCTCGGGGAAAGCAGACTGGCGCGCAGAACTGCTGTAGGCGGAAGCTCCGTCAATGAAAAGCTGGATGTCTTCCAGATTAAAAGTATAAAGGGAAAGCTGCTCATCATTTCCGGAAATGGTGTCCAGATGAGTTGTAAAGGTATAAAATCCTTCCGTTTTTGGCGGTTCCTCCACGCAGGCTGACAGGTCCAGGGAAGTGACGGTTCCGTCTGTGTCCGTATACTGTATGCTCTCAAAGTCGATCAAGACGCTGTATGAGGGAGAACTCTCGTTTGTAAAGAGGCGCAGGAACAGGAAGACTGCGGCGCAAAGGGCAGCAAAAATGATCAGACATATCCACTGTTTTATTTTTTTGACTTCTTTAATCTTCTTCATGGTAGATCAGACACCTCCCGGGAAACTTAATAAAGGTTTCATCTTTTTGTTTCTCTGCTTTCACGCCTCAGACGCAGTTTATATAGCGGATAAATGATTTCTGAAAGCTGTCATAGTATTTCCGGCCGATCGGCAGAGTCACATTATTGGACAGCGACACGGAGGAATGAGAAATATTGCGGATGTAGCGGAGATTGACGGTAAAGCTGTTGTGACAGCGGCAGAAGTCCTCCGCGGGGAGAGAGTTCATAAAAAGGGTAAGCGTGGAGCGGGACGGTATATCGTCGTCCGGCGTATGGATATGGAGAATGTGATCCATGACCTCCACGTAAATAATGTCGTCAATGCAGACAGGCAGAATTTTGTTCCCGGAACGCACATTAATATGAGGCATATTATGATGATGCAGGCGGATATCCGCGCTGAGCGCTTCTTCGAGCGCGCTGCGCTCAACAGGCTTGATCAGAAAATGGACAGGCTGGACCCCATATCCATCGCGCAGATAGATTTCATGCGCGCTTACAAAGATAATACTGATCTGGTTTTCCTGTTTCCTGAGATCATGAGCCAGACTGATGCCGTCCTTTCCTCCCAGCTCAATGTCAAGGATCACGAGATCAAAGGAATTTCCCGCCTGGAGTGAATGTTCAAATTCTTCGGCATTGCGGAAAGCGGCAAGTGAGTGTTCCATGTGTTTTTCTGTAAGGATATCGCCGCACAGACGGCAAATATCATTTCTTATAATCAATTCATCTTCGCATACAGCTATTTTGTACATTTTATGCCCCCGTTTCCATATTTGAAAAGAATAAGGGATCTTTTCCCTGACATTATTTTAATATAAATACAGAACCAGAACAAGCGTGACATGCAAAAAAGCGCAAACAGCAGATATTTAACGTGAACAACATCGAGGCAGAGCGGCAGTATGTGTTAATATTATTTCATCGGTACAGATGAAAATTCATGGATGAACTGAAAGAGAGAAAACAATATGTGATATCATTGCAGGGATATCGCAGCCTGACTGGCGCAAAGGAGGAACGGCATGTCGAAAGAAGTACTGCAGGTGAAAATGTTCGGAGGATTTTTGCTCTTTTATGAAGGCAGACGGATCAATGTGGGGCGCGATATAAATTCCAGGCTTCTGCAGCTTTTGCAGCTGCTTCTGCTTGACGTGGACCCGGAGGGGATTCCCAAGACAAGTCTGATCAGAGCACTGTACGGGCGGGAGGAAGTGGAGAACGGGAACGCGAGTCTGAACAGCGCGATCTTTCGGCTGCGGAAAAATCTGAAGAAAACAGGACTTCCGGACTGTGAGTACGTAATTCTTGAGAACGGAAAGTGCCGGTGGAACAGAAAGATTCCGGTGGAAGTGGATGTCCTTCAGTTTGAACAGCTTGTCCGGGAAGGGCAGAAGGAGAGAGATATTCCCAGGAGGATGGAGCTGTATCTGGATGCCTGCAGACTTTATACAGGGGAACTGCTTCCGGAACTGGCCGGCGAGAGCTGGGCGAGGGTCCGCAGCACTCTCTGTCAGGAACTGTACACGGCTGCTCTTACCGAACTGTGCGGATGGCTGATGGAGCAGGGGCGGTTTGAGGAAGTTTGTCAGCTGTCCGGCGATGCGGCGGCAATCTATCCGTTCGGAGACTGGGACCTGTACCGGATCGACAGTCTGATTGCCATGTCCCGCTGCAGTGAGGCGCTGAAAGTTTATGAAAACGTGACCAGGCTGTACTTTGATGAACTGGGACTGTCTCCGTCGCGGGAGATGCTGGAGAGGGCGCACACGATGGCCGAGAGGCTCTCCCAGTCGACGGAAGTCTTTTCGGATATCCGCCGGAGGCTGTGCGAGAAGGAGAAAAAGGAGGAAGCTTATTACTGCACCTATCCGAGTTTTATCGATATTTACCACGTGATCAGCCGTATGGGTGAACGCAGGCAGATGGCTGCGTTTGTCCTGATCTATACGTTTGACTGCGGCCAGAAGAATGGGGAATCGGAAGAGCAGGAGACGGCTCGTGTGCTGAAAGAATCGATTATGTCGTCACTGCGGCAGGGAGATTTTTTTACACGCTACAGCCAGCAGCAGTATCTGGTGCTGCTGACGGGACTTCGCAGGGAGGACTGCGGGAAGGTATCGGCGAGGATCGAATCGGCCTTTCAGAAAAACATGAGACGGAATTCCTGCCAGCTTACCTGCAGTATCGTTTCCCTTGAAGAAATCAACGAAATCTGAACTGCCGGCTGCAGCCCGCAAAGAACGGGAAGCAGCCGGTAAATTTTTTTCTGTTTGTTCATAAAAAATTCAATTGTCTTGACAGCCTGAAAGTGCTACAATACGAAAGAATATGTGGAAGATTGAAACAATCATTATGACATGAATGGAGAAGAGAACCAGAATGAATGTAATTCAGAAAATTTTCGGAACTCACAGTCAGCGCGAATTGAAAATGATCATGCCGCTTGTGGACAAGATCGAGAATCTGCGGCCGGCCATGATGGAACTGAGCGACGACCAGCTCAAGGCGAAGACACAGGAGTATAAGGAAAGATACGCGAACGGGGAGTCGCTGGACTCTCTGCTTCCGGAGGCATTTGCGACAGTGCGCGAGGCGGCAAGACGTGTTCTGGATATGGAGCACTACCGTGTACAGCTGATCGGCGGTATTATTCTGCATCAGGGACGTATCGCGGAGATGAGAACCGGTGAAGGAAAGACGCTGGTCTCCACGCTTCCTGCCTATCTGAACGCGCTGACCGGCGAGGGTGTCCATATCGTTACGGTCAATGATTATCTGGCACACCGTGATGCCGAGTGGATGGGGAAGGTGCACGAGTTCCTCGGGCTGACCGTCGGCTGCGTGCTGAATTCCATGGACAATGACGAGCGCAGGAAGCAGTATGCCTGCGATATTACTTATATCACGAACAATGAGCTGGGATTCGACTATCTGCGTGACAACATGGTCATCTACAAGGAGCAGCTTGTACAGAGGAACCTTGTGTACGCAATCATCGACGAGGTTGACTCCGTACTGATTGACGAGGCCCGCACGCCGCTGATCATTTCCGGACAGAGCGGCAAGTCCACGAAGCTGTATGAGGTCTGCGATATTCTGGCGCGTCAGCTGGAGCGCGGCGAGGCGAGCGGCGAGGTCACAAAGATGACGGCGATCATGGGCGAGGAGATCACGGAGACCGGGGATTTCATTGTCAACGAGAAGGACAAGATTGTCAACCTGACCGAGCAGGGCGTCCACAAGGTGGAGAAGTTTTTCGGCATTGACAACTTTGCCGACGCCGAAAATCTGGAAATCCAGCACAACATCATTCTTGCGCTGCGCGCGCACAATCTGATGTTCCGCGACCAGGACTATGTGGTCAAGGATGACCAGGTTCTGATCGTCGATGAGTTTACGGGACGTATCATGCCGGGCCGCCGTTATTCGGACGGTCTGCATCAGGCGATCGAGGCGAAGGAGCATGTGAAGGTGAAGCGTGAGAGCAAGACGCTCGCGACGATCACATTCCAGAATTTCTTTAATAAATATAAAAAGAAGGCCGGTATGACCGGTACCGCTCTGACGGAGGAGAAAGAGTTCCGTGATATCTACGGGATGGACGTTATCGAGATCCCGACCAACCGTCCGGTGATCCGTAAGGATCTTGAGGACGCGGTGTATATGACAAAGAAAGAGAAATATCGTGCGGTCGTCGAGGCAGTCAAGGAGGCGCACGCGAAGGGACAGCCGGTTCTGGTCGGCACGATCACAATTGAGGTTTCCGAGCTGCTTTCCGGCATGCTGCGCAGGGAAGGAATCCAGCACAAGGTCCTGAACGCGAAGTTCCATGAGATTGAGGCGGAGATCGTTGCGGACGCCGGTATTCACGGCGCGGTCACGATTGCGACGAACATGGCAGGCCGTGGTACGGATATCAAGCTTGACGACGAGGCGCGCGCGGCAGGCGGTCTGAAGATCATCGGTACGGAGCGCCATGAGTCCCGGCGTATCGACAACCAGCTGCGCGGACGTTCCGGCCGTCAGGGAGACCCCGGCGAGTCGAGATTCTACATCTCGCTGGAGGACGATCTGATGCGTTTGTTCGGTTCCGAGAAGATGATGAAGGTCTTCAAGTCGCTCGGCGTCGAGGAAAATGAGCAGATCGAGCACAAGATGCTCTCAAGCGCGATCGAGAAGGCTCAGACGAAGATTGAGGGTAACAACTTTGGAATCCGCAAGAACCTGCTTGAGTACGATCAGGTCAACAATGAACAGAGAGAGATCATCTACGCGGAGCGCCGCCGTGTGCTTGACGGCGAGAGCATGCGCGATTCGATTTTCAAGATGATCACGGACATTATCGACAATACGGTTGACGCCTGCATGGGCGAGAATTCTGACCGCGAGCAGTGGGATCTGCAGGAGCTGAATTCTCTGCTTCTGCCGACGATCCCGGTGAAGCCGGTGACGGCTGAGTCGATCAGCGAATTCCGGAACAAGAACGAGATCAAGCAGATGCTGAAAGAGCAGGCGGTCAAGCTGTACGAGATGAAGGAGGCGGAGTTTCCGGAGCAGGAGCAGATCCGCGAGCTGGAGCGTGTCATCCTTCTGAAGGTCATCGACCGCAAGTGGATGGATCACATCGACGATATGGATCAGCTGCGCCAGGGCATCGGCCTGCAGGCGTACGGCCAGAAGGATCCGCTGGTCGAGTATAAGATGAGTGCGTATGAGATGTTCGACGCCATGACGTCCGCGATTCAGGAGGATACGGTACGTCTGCTGTTCCATGTCAAGGTGGAGCAGAAGGTAGAACGCGAGGAGGTGGCGAAAGTCACCGGCACGAATAAAGATGATTCCGGCCCGAGGGCCCCGAAGAAGCGCACCGCGGAGAAGATCTATCCGAATGATCCGTGTCCGTGCGGCAGCGGAAAGAAATACAAGCAGTGCTGCGGGCGCAAGAAGGTCAGCTGATGACCGGAACAGCGCGGCATTTTCCTGATTTGGCAGGCCGGGAAATTTATATGCGGGAAAAAGAAACGAAGCGGAGAATGCAGAAATTCGGATTCTACGCAGACAGTGAGTCATTACATGTTTGAATTTGTTTTTATAGAAAGAGGGTGAAGCTGTGGTTGAGCTCGACCAGTTCAAGAGTATTTTGGGAAGTTATGAGAAACCATTAGTGGAAGTGAGGGATTCACTTTGACCTGGTGAACAAGGAACAGAGGATCCAGGAACTGGAAAGAGAGATGGAGGCGCCTGACTTCTGGGATAATCCGGAGAAATCCCAGGAATCCATGCGCACGCTGAAATATTTAAAGGATGATCTGGAGACATACAGAAAGCTGAAGGATCAGTATGAGGAAATTGAGCTTCTGATTGAGATGGGCTACGAGGAGAACGACGAATCCGTGATCCCCGAGATTCAGGAGATGCTGGAGTCGTTCCAGGAGACATTTGAGGATATCCGGATCCGCACGCTGCTCTCCGGAGAGTACGACAAAGACGACGCGATCCTCACGCTCCACGCGGGCGCCGGCGGGACGGAGTCCTGCGACTGGGCATCCATGCTGTACCGGATGTTCACGCGCTGGTGTGATAAGAAGGGATACGAGGTCGAGGTGCTTGACTATCTCGACGGCGAGGAGGCAGGCATCAAGTCTGTGACATTTGAGGTGCACGGGGAGAATGCCTACGGTTACCTGAAATCGGAGAAAGGAGTTCACCGTCTGGTGCGCATCTCTCCGTTCAATGCGGCGGGCAAGCGTCAGACTTCCTTTGTGAGCTGCGACGTCATGCCGGATATAGAAGAAGACGTGGACGTCGAGATCAATCCGGATGACCTGCGGATCGACACGTACCGGTCCAGCGGAGCGGGAGGCCAGCACATCAACAAGACGTCCTCGGCGATCCGCATTACACATCTGCCGACGGGCATCGTCGTGCAGTGTCAGAATGAGCGGTCCCAGCATCAGAACAAGGACAAAGCCATGCAGATGCTGAAGGCAAAGCTCTATCTGCTGAAGCAGCAGGAGAACGCGGAGAAGGCGTCCGGCATCCGCGGCGAGGTCAAGGAGATCGGCTGGGGCAATCAGATCCGCTCCTATGTCATGCAGCCTTACACAATGGTGAAAGATCACAGGACAAACGCCGAGTCCGGAAATGTCGCGAGCGTTATGGACGGAAATATCGATCCATTCATCAACGCGTATCTGAAATGGGTGTCGCTGGGACAGAAGGTAGAAGAAGTATAAATAACATGAAAAGGCCGGGGCCGGTTTGGAAGGTCCCGGCCTTTCTATGGAGACTGGGCTTTCTTAGTAAACTCCCATGCCCGCGTTGCGGGCATTATCATGAATGAAAGCTCTCCGGATTGCTCCGTTGCTCTGCAACTCTCGCAATCCTTGTCATGTATTCGCAAATCGCATCACTCACATCCGTTCGTGATTGCTGTTTTGCTCATACATGTCAGCGTCTCTTATGCATAGTCAGTCTGGCAAGCAAGCTTGCCGCCTGTCTCTGCATAGAGACAGAGCTTTCACGATAAAAAATACTTGCATCAGCGGGAAAAGTATGTTAGTATCCTTGGATGGTATACAAACGTTTTTCATACACATACATTTTTGAAGAAAAGATAAGATTAACAGTATTATGTGACATTCAATGCGGCTGTATTGCATGGCTGGGAGGGAAGCAATTTATGCCTGAAAAGACCAAGTACTATGTTGTCAGACAGAAGGCGGTACCTGAGGTGCTTCTGAAGGTTGTGGAGGCGAAATGGCTGCTGGATTCCAAAAAAGCGGCGACTGTTCAGGAAGCGGCTGACCAGGTCGGGATCAGCAGAAGTTCTTTTTATAAATACAAAGATGATATTTTTCCATTCCGCGACAATGTGAAGGGCAAAACGCTGACGTTTGTGATGCAGATGCAGGACGAGCCGGGTCTGCTCTCGGATGTGCTGAATGTGATCGCCAGATATCAGGCAAATATTCTGACGATCCACCAGAGTATTCCGACGAACGGGGTGGCTTCCCTGACGCTCAGCATTGATATTCTGCCGGAGACGGGCGATGTATCAGGCATGATCGAGACGATCGAGGCGAAAGAGGGAGTTCACTATTTGAAGATACTGGCGAGAGAGTGAACCGGTGCCAGCCGGTTTAAATGATAGTTTGATCCTGATGTCAAAACTGTGGGAAAACGTTTGAGCTGCAGGCTGCAGAACAGGCGCGCAGCCGGTACAGGAGAAAATGCGCGAAAAAAGGAAGAAAAGAAAGTGTGGAGGAATTGATATGCAGGTAGCAGTATTAGGTTACGGTACGGTAGGTTCAGGAGTGGTTCATGTGATCGAGGAGAACCATGACAGTATTCTGAAAAAGACCGGAGTGGATCTTGAGGTAAAATATGTGCTGGATCTGAGAGATTTCCCCGGAGATCCGATCCAGAAAAAAGTAGTGCACGACTATGAAGTCGTTGTAAACGATCCAGAGGTAAAAATTGTTGTTGAAGTGATGGGCGGGGTTAACCCGGCCTATACATTCACAAAGCGTGCGCTTGAGGCAGGCAAGAGCGTCTGCACGTCCAACAAGGAGCTGGTGGCACGTCATGGCACGGAGCTGATTGCGGTCGCCCGCGAGCACAACGCGAGCTATATGTTTGAGGCGAGCTGCGGAGGCGGCATCCCGATCATCCGTCCGCTGCGCACCTGCCTGTGTGCGGATGTGATCGATGAGATCACCGGTATCGTGAACGGTACAACAAATTATATTCTGACCAAGATGATCCAGGAAGGTCTTGAGTTTGAGGATGTTTTGAAAGAAGCGCAGCAGAAAGGGTATGCGGAGCGCAATCCGGAAGCAGATATCGAGGGACACGACGCATGCAGAAAGATCGCGATTCTTTCTTCTCTCGCCTATGGAAAGCGTGTTGACTACACAGATATCTATACAGAGGGAATCACAAAGATTACATCGACGGATATCCTTTACGCAAAGGCGATGGGAAAGACGATCAAGCTGCTTGCCTACAGCCGCAAGGAGGGAAATAAGGTTCTTGCGATGGTGGCGCCGTATCTGGTCGGTCAGGCGGATCCGCTTGCAAGCGTGAACGGAGTGTTCAACGCGATCTTTGTTCATGGAAACATGCTTGGCGACGCGATGTTCTACGGCCAGGGAGCCGGAAAGGACGCTACCGCCAGCGCGGTTGTATCGGATGTCATCGAGGAAGCGCAGGTTCTTGGAACCAGCGTCATGTCTGCATGGGCCCCCGAGAAGCAGGAGCTGATGAACGTCGCCGACATGAGATGCCGTTTCTTCGTGCGTGTGAGCGGATCTGACGAGAGTGCGGCCAGAGACGCGTTCGGGGATATCGAGCTGTTTGATGCCGGCGTATCCGGCGAATACGGTTTTATCACGGAAGAGATGAGCGAGGCGGAATATCAGGCGAAAGCGCTGAAGCTTGACGGCGTGCTTGCGATGCTGCGTATCCGGGATTAAGCCGGACAGCGCGCCCGCGCTGCATTTCTGTGCATCGTGAAGCGTTGTTACGTTCACGACCTGCAAGGGAGTGAACTGTAACAGTTCTGGTTAGCATGGTATTTGCCTTGATGCGGCTGATTCCAGGAAGAGTCAGCCGTTTGGTCATAAAATGATAGATCAGAGGAGTAACATAATTATGAAATATATTGTCATACTGGGTGATGGAATGAGTGACGAGCCGGTAGAGCAGCTCGGGGGAAAGACGCCGCTTGAGGCCGCGGTGACTCCGGCGATGGACGAGCTTGCCGCCAGTTCGGAGATTGGTCTGCTGCATACGATTCCGGAGGGGATGAAGCCGGGAAGCGACACGGCCAATCTTGCTGTGATGGGTTATGATCCGAAAAAATATTACACAGGGCGTTCTCCGCTTGAGGCGCTCAGTATCGGCGTGCCGATGGAAGAGACGGATGTGGCGTTCCGCTGCAATATCGTGACCCTGTCCGAAAATGAACCTTACGAGGAGAAGACAATCATCGATCACAGCTCGGACGAGATCAGCACGGAGGATGCCGCGGTGCTTCTGGACGCCGTGCGCGCGGAGCTTGAGGATGAGAATTACCAGTTTTATGTCGGGACGAGCTACCGCCATTGCCTGATCTGGAAAAATGGCAGCGTGGTGCCGCTGTCGGCGCCGCATGATCATCTCGGGGAGATTGCGGGGCCATACCTTCCGGAGGACGAGACGCTGTGCAGGATGCAGAAGAGAAGCTATGAGATTCTCTCGCAGCATCCAATTAACCTTGCGCGCAAGGAAAAAGGACTGAATCCGGCGAACAGCCTGTGGTTCTGGGGAGCAGGCACGCGCCCGATGCTTTCCTCCTTTGAGGAACTTTACGGAAAGAAAGGCGTGATGATCTCGGCGGTCGATCTGCTCAAGGGGATCGCGGTTGGCGCGGGAATGCGCAATATCATAGTGCCGGGGGCAAACGGCGGACTGAATACCAACTATGAAGGGAAAGCGCAGGCAGCCGTCGACGCTCTGCTGAAAGAGGGCGCGGATTTTGCGTACATTCATCTGGAAGCGCCGGATGAGATGGGGCATCAGGGAAGCCTGGAGCGTAAGATAAAGTCGATCGAGAATCTGGATCAGAGGATCGTCCGGATCGTGAAAGAGCAGATGGACGCGTCAGGAGAGCCGTACCGCATGCTGATTCTGCCGGATCATCCGACGCCGCTTCGCATCCGCACGCACAGCTCCGAGCCTGTTCCGTATCTGCTCTACGACAGCACGAAGCCGCTGGAGTCGCATCTGCTTTACAACGAGAAGGACGCGAAGAAGAGCGGCATTTACCGCGAGCACGGATATGAGATGATGGGGTATCTGCTTTCGGAATAATATTTGAGTAACAGTTACGATTCATTCCGCTGCTGGTTGCGGCCAGCAGCGGAAAATGAGGGGCCGCCGCACGGATATTGGTGCGGCGGCCCCTTATGCGCAGGCCCAGGCAGGGAAATCAGCTGCTGACGCAGCCCCTGGGCCGCGCGGGCGAGCAGGAGGAAAAGCCGCCTCTTACTCGATCAGGCCCGTGTAAGGAAACGTTGTTTGTCAGAGAAATGGATTCTCCCGTTCTTCTGCCGTTTCGTCGGCGGAGAAACCGGAATCAGACGCTTCCTCCGCCGTTTCGGTGTCTCTGGACGTCAGTTCCAGATAGAACTGTGTGTTTGTCGCGGTCATGTACGGGCCGATCCAGATCATTCCAATCCCAAAGCTTAAAAAGCCAAGCAACAGGATCCCGAAAAAGCTGAGCTGCAGACGGAAATACCGCAGCTTGCTGCCGTTCATCATCCGCTGACTCTCACGCAGAAGCTCACGCGAGGTTTTCCATGGGCTGTCCGCGTAGAGACATGGAAACATTGCGTAGCCGAGCGTGAAGCGGAAATATCCTGCCACACAAAGCGGAATTGCAAGGAGAAGCCCGATGCCCCAGAAAGCGTTTCCGGAGCGCAGCGCCATAACAAGCAGGACCGATGGAATGGCCGAACAGAAAACAGTGGCGGCCGCCATGACCGCGAAGTATCCGCCGATGTGTTCCGGCTGGTGGGTGAATCCGTAAAACAAATCCTTGAACTGGAATTTTTTCCCGCGGCAGATGTTCAGATAGAGGAACATGGAGCCGACGGAGAGAATCGTCGAAAACAGCCGGATAATGATCTGGCAGACGGCCCAGGGGATCGAGAAGATAATGGAACCGTCCGCCGCAATCCCGAATCCGGAAGAGGGGAACGCCATGCCGACCAGTTCCTCAAAAATCATGTTCAGCATGACTTCTGCCAGAAAAACGTAGGCCAGGAACCCCCATTTTCCGAGAAGGACAGCTCTGGCGCTGCTTTTAAGTTCTGCGGTAGATGCTTTATTCATATATGTTTGCCTCCTGAAAGGGAAATGTCATGCGAAAGTCCCCGTTTGTCCTGCAGAGGGATAATGCCCTCATTGGAGAGGGGAATTTCTGAGTTTTGCACTGGTGTGATCTATATGTACTCGCCTCCTGAGGGAGCCGTCCGGCTTCCTCCCCCCGGTTCGGAACCGCCGAAATTATACCAGTAGGAGAAGATATCGTCCATATCCGGCACAGTATCGTTTCCATCATCCGGAAGGGCATTGCCGTTTTCGTGCGGCAGAACGCTGTCATCGTCCGGCAGGCTGCCGCCGTTTCCGTAATATTTGTTGAAATATTCGTTGGCCCGGTCGTCGTCATCCGGCACGGAATCCGAAGCGCCGTCCTCTTCTTCCTTTTGGCCGTCTCCGAAATAATCATCGAATTCAACGTCAAGCCCCAGTTCCTGCGCGTAATAGTTGAATGTGGATTCCAGCTGCCTGCGCATTTCAGGATTCGTCATCACAGTGTAGACAGCGGCGACTGTTGTCACAACAGATGCGGTTATGCCGAGAATGGATGCCAGGATGGCGATCCGGCATTTGCCCATGATCCGCCTGTTGCGGCCGCGCGAGAGCAGCGCGAACAGGATGGAGAGCGCTCCGGCAGGGATCGCGATATAAAACATGAGACTGCTGAATATGGAGAGAAAGGCAAGGATAACAGACGCCGTGGACATGGCGCTGCTGTACTCCATTCCAGGGGTATTGGGTCCATAATAATCGTCGTAATTGTTACGTCTGTCAAAAAACATGGACAAACTCCTTTCGTAAAAAATCTGCTGGTTACAGTTCAGCAAGGGTGTGGACTGTAACATCTGCTGTGTCGTGAACAGCATAACCGTATGGTAGCACAAAGGAGAATTTTTGACAAGTGCGGCGCTGTTCCCATAACTATATTTTCCTTGCGGGAACTGGTGTGATATGGTAAACTGACAGCCGGATATTATGATGCTGCTTTGTACCGCAGGATGCGGTTCACTTTCCACCGCGGACATAAGCAGTGAGTCTTAAGAAGAGAGGAATTACAGAATATGGATATTATAAAGGCACTCGCACAGGAACTTGAAATCAGGCCGCAGCAGGCGGAGGCGGCGGTGAAGCTGATCGATGAGGGGAACACGATCCCTTTCATTGCGCGGTACCGCAAGGAGGCGACCGGCGAGCTGAATGACGAGGTGCTCCGAAAGCTGAATGAGCGCCTCACGTATCTGCGCAATCTTGAAGAGAAGAAAGCGCAGGTAATTTCCGTGATCGAGGAGCAGGGCAAGCTCACGCCGGAACTCCGCAAGCAGATTGAGGAAGCGCAGACGCTGGTTGTGGTGGAAGATCTCTACCGCCCGTACCGTCCGAAGCGGAGGACGAGAGCCACGATTGCGAAAGAGAAGGGGCTGGAACCGCTGGCGAATCTGCTCCTTCTGCAGTCGCTGAAAAGACCGGCGCTCGAGGAGGCGGCAGCTTATATATCAGAAGAAAAAGGCGTGCCCACGGCGGAAGATGCGCTTGCCGGGGCGAAGGACATTCTCGCGGAATCTGTCTCCGACGAGGCGAATTACCGAAGCCGAATCCGCAGCATGACGATGAAGGAAGGTCTTCTGACGAGCGAGGCGAAGGACGAGAAAGCGCAGTCGGTCTACGAGATGTACTATCATTACTCGGAGCTGGCGGCAAAGGCGGCGGGACACCGGATTCTGGCGCTGAACCGCGGGGAGAAGGAAAAATTCCTCACAGTAAAGATTGAGGCGCCGGAAGATAAAATTCTGCTCTATCTGCAGAAGCAGGTGATTAAAAAAGACAATCCCTACACCTCACCGGTGCTGCGCGAGGTTGTGGAGGACAGCTATAAGCGTCTGATCGCTCCGGCGATCGAGCGGGAAATCCGCAATGAACTGACGGAGAAAGCGGAGGACGGCGCGATCGCCGTGTTTGGAAAGAACCTGGAACAGCTGCTTCTGCAGCCGCCGATTGCGGGGCAGGTCGTGCTCGGCTGGGATCCGGCGTTCCGCACCGGCTGCAAGCTGGCGGTTGTGGACGCGACCGGCAAAGTGCTTGACACGACGGTCGTGTATCCGACCGCGCCGACAAACGAGGCGAAGATACGCGCGGCAAAGGACACGGTGAAAAAACTGATCGACAAGTACGGGATCACGCTGATCTCCCTCGGGAACGGAACCGCCTCCCGGGAATCGGAGCAGGTGATCGTCGATATGTTAAAAGAGGTGCCGCAGAAAGTGGCTTATGTGATCACGAACGAGGCGGGAGCTTCCGTCTATTCCGCGAGCAAGCTGGCAACGGAAGAGTTCCCGAATTTTGACGTGGGACAGAGGAGCGCGGCTTCGATCGCCCGCAGAGTGCAGGACCCGCTCGCGGAACTGGTCAAGATTGATCCGAAGTCGATCGGCGTCGGCCAGTACCAGCATGATATGAATCAGAAAAAGCTTGGGGAGGCGCTCGACGGCGTCGTCGAGGACAGCGTGAATCGGGTCGGCGTGGATCTGAACACGGCGTCCGCACCGCTGATGGAGCATATCTCAGGTATTACAAAGACGATCGCGAAGAACATTGTTGCATACCGTGAAGCGAACGGAAGATTTGGAACCAGACGTGAGCTGCTGAAAGTTCCGAAACTCGGACCGAAGGCATTTGAGCAGTGCGCCGGGTTTATGCGGATCAGCGGCGGAAAAGAGGCGCTCGACGCGACGAGCATCCATCCGGAAAGCTACGAGGCCGCGAAAAAGCTGCTCTCTGAGCTTGGCTACACGGAGGACTGGATCACGGAGGCGGGCGCAAAGTCAATCTATATTAAAAATTATAAGGAGATGGCGGAAAAGCTCGGCATCGGCGAGCCGACGCTGCGCGATATTGTGAAAGAGCTGTGCAAGCCCGGACGCGACCCGCGCGATGAGATGCCGCAGCCGATTCTGCGCACGGATGTGCTCGAGATGAAGGATCTGAAGGAAGGAATGATCCTGAAAGGGACGGTCCGCAACGTCATAGATTTCGGCGCGTTTGTCGATATCGGCGTCCATCAGGACGGGCTGGTTCATATCTCCCAGCTTTCCGGCAAAAAGTTTGTGAAACATCCGCTTGAGGTGGTGAGCGTCGGGGACATCGTGGAAGTGAAGGTTCTGAGCGTCGATCTGCAGAAGAAGAGGATTGCGCTGACGATGAAACTGTGACGGGATCTGTCCGGCAGAGTCCGGGGCCGGAAGAGACACAGAAGGACAGAAAAGCCGGAAGCCGGTGAAATGCACGGGAACAAGGAAAATGGCCGGAAGAGACGCGGAAGGACAGAAAAGCCGGGAATCCGAAAATAGTGGGAGGAATCTGGATGGCAGATGCAGAAAAGCATGCCGCAGGAGAAGCCGCGGCGCAGAATGTGGAATTATTTGAGCGAATGCCGGTGCCGTCGGCGGTCAGGATCATGGCCGTCCCGACGATCATCGGCCAGCTGATCATACTGATCTATAACATGGCGGATACCTTTTTTATCGGGAGAACCAACAACCCGTACATGGTAGCGGGAGCTTCGCTGATCCTTCCGGTATTCAACATCTCGCTGTCGCTTGCCGGACTTGCCGGAGCAGGCGGAGGCGCGCTGATCTCGCGTCTGCTTGGCCAGAAGAGAGTGGAGGAAGCGAGAAAGGTCTACAGCTTCAGTATCTGGCTGTCCATATTGATTGCGGGAATCTTTTCTGTGGCAGTCGGACTGTTTATGGAGCCGCTGATGCGTCTGCTGGGCGCTGATCACAACACTTATGAATATGCGCATGTTTACGCGGCCTGCGTGATCAGTCTTGGGGGTATTCCGACCGTGCTTTCCAATGTGCTCTCGACAATGCTCCGCAGTGTCGGGGAGTCGAAGAAGGCAGGCTTCGGGATCACGATGGGCGGCGTGATCAACATCGTGCTGGATCCGCTGTTCATGTTCGTGCTGATGCACTCCGGAATGGAGATTGCGGGGGCAGGCATCGCGACCTGCCTTTCCAACTGTCTTTCCTGTCTCTATTTTATCCTTATGATCTGGAGGCTGGGGCCGGATTCTGCGCTGAAGCTCTGCAGGCCCGCCCGGCTGCCGGAGCCGTCGAGCATCGCTCAGATTTTCGGCGTCGGCATCCCGTCCTGTGTCGCGACATTCCTGTTCGATCTGGATTATATTGTTATTGACCGTCTGATGTCCGGCTACAACGGGATCGCGCTTGCGGCTATCGGCATTGTGCTGAAGGCGGAGCGTCTGCCGCTGAACGTCGGCATTGGCATCTGCCAGGGAATGATGCCGATCGTGGCCTACAATTACTCCGCGAAAAATTATGACAGAATGCAGGAGACGATCCGCTTTTCCAGAAGGCTCGGCCTCGCCTGTGCGGTTGTCAGCATCACACTGTATGAGATCTTCTCGCCGGCTGTCATGCGCTTTTTCATCGCGGACGCGCAGACCGTCAGTCTTGGCACGGGTTTTCTGAGGATCCGCAGCCTCGCGACGATCCTGATGTTCATGAGCTTCTTCCATGTCTATCTGTTCAACAGCTATGGCAGAGGGAAGGAAGCGCTGTTCCTCGGCGTCATGCGCTGGGCCGTGTTCAATATTCCGATGCTTTTTATTCTGAATGCGGTGTTTGGAATCTATGGGATTGTCTGGTCGCAGTTTGTGGCGGATGTTCTGACCGTTGCGCTGTCTGTGTATGTGCATGAACGGTATCAGAGAAACCTGCGCAGGTCCGTCTGAAGTTTGACGGGCGGTGGTTTTCCGGGGAACCCCGCATGCCTGGCGCTGCCGGGAAGGAAAGGATCTAAAGGAGAAAGAATTTGAAAATATTATATGTTGAAGATCAGGAGGAACTGCGGACGGTCGTGGTCAAACGTCTCCAGAAAAAATATTCCGTGGATGCCTGCGGGGACGGAGAGACGGCCTTTGATTATCTGGATGTATATACGTACGATCTTGTGATACTTGACGTTATGCTGCCGGGGATTGACGGGTTTGAAGTGCTCCGCCGGATGCGAAAGAAAAGAATGGATGTTCCGGTCATCATGCTTACGGCGAGGGATTCTGTGGAAGACAGGGTGGCGGGCCTGGACGGGGGCGCCGACGATTACCTTGTAAAACCATTTTCCTATGAGGAGCTGCTGGCGCGTATCCGTGTAGTCACAAGAAGAAAGACAGGGCATGCCACGTCTGTCCTGAAAGTGGGGGATCTGGTGATGGATACCGCTACGCATGCGGTCTCGCGCGCCGGGAAGGAGATTACGCTCACCGCCAAGGAGTACATGATTCTGGAGTATATGATGTATCATCCCAATATGCTGCTGACGCGCGCGCAGCTGGAAGAGCGTGCCTGGGACAGCAGCTTTGAGGGCGGATCAAATATTGTGGACGTCTATATCCGTTATCTGCGGAAAAAAATCGACGCGGATTTTGAGGTAAAGATGATCCAGACGATCCGCGGGAGAGGATACCGTCTCGATGGCGGGACAGAGTGAAAATGCCGGATAAAGATCTGACCATGCAGTGTTTTGCGGGGACATTTGTCCTGATGGCGAGACAGAGTGAAGACGGGGATTAACGATGAAAATTCATTCGATCAAATTTAAAATTACCTGCTGGTATACGGGAATTATCACGCTTCTGTTCGGCGTGATATTTCTTTGCGCGCTCTGGTATCTGGGCCGGTACAGTGAAGAAGCGATTCGGGAAGAACTCCGGGATGAGACAGGTGATCTGCTGGAAAGTTTTTATGAGGATTTTCCGGATTTTCCGATGGAGAACCGGACGCTCTTTTTTGACGACGGGGTCATGCTCAGTATTTACGGGGAAGATTCGGAATTTATGGACGGTATTTTTCCGGAAGATTTTCCCAGGGATACCCCTCTTATGGCGGGAGATATGCGGAAAATCAGGCGTCAGGGAAAGAGCTGGTTTGTATATGACAGAAAGACGGAACTGTCGGACGGACGGGCAGTCTGGATCCGCAGCATTTATTCTTACAATTCGCTGGTGACGGACAACCTGTGGATGCTGCGTCTTATGGCGGTTATTTTCCCGCTGATCGCTGTCTTTACCGGTATGGTCGGTTACCACATGCTTGTAAAGGCCCTGCGCCCGGTTCTTATCATTACGGAGACAGCCAACGAGATCACTTCATCCATGACGCTCTCAAGGAGAATTCCTGTTCCCATGAACCGGGATGAGTTCTATGAGCTTTGCCGGACGTTTAACCGGATGCTGGAAAGCCTTGAGAAGAATTTTCTGCGCGAGCGCCAGTTTTCTTCCGACGCGGCACATGAGCTGCGCACGCCGGTATCGGTGATTCTTTCCCACTGTGAGTATTGCCTGGAAGAACTGGACCTGCCCGAAGAGGCAGAAGATGAAATAAAAGTAATTCAGAAAAAGGCTCTGCAGATGTCGGAGATGGTTTCCCGGCTGCTGGAGATATCCCGCAGTGAGAGGAAGAAGGACAGGCTGGAAAAAGAAGAGGTGGATCTGGTTCTTCTGGCGGAATCGGTCGCTGAAGAGCTCCAGGAAAAGGCGGAACAGAAGGAAATCACGATTGAGATTGACGATCAGCTGAAAAATCCGGTTATCCTCGCGGATATGTCGATGATGACCCGCCTGTTTATTAATCTGACGGACAATGCCATTGTCTATGGCCGCAAACGGGGATATCTCCGGATTCACCTGCTGGAAGAGGAAGGAAAAGTCAGAATTCTGTTTGAGGATAATGGCATCGGCATCCCTCCGGAGGAGCAGGAACACATCTGGGACCGCTTTTACCAGGCCGATGCAGGCCACACGCGCGACGGGAATTTCGGCCTTGGCCTGTTTATGGTCCGGCAGATCGTGGAATGGCACAATGGGACGGCTTCTGTTGAGAGCAGGCCCGGAAGGGGAAGTATATTTACGGTGATTCTGCCGCGGGAAAATTTTTAAATATTTTTGGGTCTCAGCGTCATGTTTTTTCATATGAATATGGAATACATGACCTTTCGACCTTGATATCATAATAACAAAAATATTACGAATATAGCAAAAACTTTGTTTGACATTCATATTAAAAACGATTAAAATTAAGAAAATGGTTGTACGGCATACGTATGTCCGAACCATTGCGGCGCCGTTCAAGTGGGACGTCCCACTTGCTTTCTTCTATAAGAATATAGAAGAAAAACCTCTGGGAACCCTTAAGCGGACGCGCCGGCAAAAATACCTATCATTCTATAAGAAGGAGGAAAAATCAATGAAGAATGCAAACAAATTCCTTGCACTGTTCCTCGCTCTGGCTATGTGCCTGTCTCTTGGCGCCACAGCCTTTGCGGAGGAGACAGAAGGAGCTCCCGCCGAGGAAGCTTCCGCGGTTCTGGATCTCGCCGCCATCGATGAGATGGACTATGACGAGGCCTGTGAGACGATCTACGACTACGTGCTGGGCGACTTCGCGGCTTCCTACGATGAGGCGAAGGCTGAGACGGGCGATCTGCGTATGGCCAAGATGGCTGTCGCCGAGGCGAAACTGCTGGAGTCCGGTGTTTTCCTGCCGATTCAGACACAGGGCGGCAATTACGCGATGAGCCGTAAAGTACCGCGTACCAACGCAGACACGACTCTGTGGGGCCTGGATGAGTACCGTTATCACACGCTGCTGGTGACGAACGAGCTGATCACTTCAGAGGATCGTACGCAGCTGCTGACTCTCTGGAACGAGGCGGCGACTGCCGACGACTATATCGCGGCGGCCAAAGAATATCTGACAGGCAAGGGATATACGTTTGCTGATTCTTATATCGAGTCAAGCCCATACAATGTCAATATCTGGGATACGATTGCGACTTCCTACACATCAGACTCCATGTTTATCTCCGGCACCTACGACAATCTGCTGGAGTACGACGCCAAGGGCGTACAGCAGCCTTGTCTGGCGGAGAGCTATGAGGTCTCCGAGGATGGTACTGTTTATACGTTCCACCTTCGCCAGGGCGTGAAGTGGGTGGACCAGCAGGGCAGCGAGATCGGTGAGGTCACCGCGGATGACTGGGTTGCTTCCATGGAGCATCTGCTTGATAATGCCGACGCGCTGGGTTATCTGCTCACCAATACGGACGGCTGCGGCCTTCTGAACTTCACCGCTTACCTGAACGGCGAGATTACCGACTACACGCAGATCGGCGTGAAAGCCATCGACGACTACACGCTGGAGTACACGCTGGAAGCTCCGTTCGCTCCGTTCACCACGATGCTCGGTTACGGCTGCTTCGCTCCGCTGAACCGTGATTTCTACCGCTCGCAGGGCGGCACCTTCGGCTGCGAGGGTGAGACCTACACACCGGGAGATTTCGGAAAGACACCGGCCAACATCGCTTACTGCGGTCCGTTCCTGATCACGAACTACACCGCGCAGAATACGACCCGCTATGAAGCAAACCCGACTTACTGGAACGCGGACAAGATGAATATTCATTCCCTGGAGTACAGCTACAATGACGGCAGCGATGTGCTCCGCTCTTACAACGAGGCCCGCGACGGCGTCATCTCCGGCGCCGGCATCAATTCTTCCGCTCTGGAAGTAATGAAGAGCGAGAAACCTGAGGGACAGGATCAGACCTACTTTGACCTGTACTCCTATGTTTCCCCGGGCAACGGCACGACTTACTGCGGCTGGTGGAACGTCAACCGCGGCACATGGGCGAACTATGACAATCCGGATGTCGGCGTTTCCCCGAAAGATGAGGATGCGATTGCCCGCTACCGTGCGGCGATCCTGAACCAGCATTTCCGTCTGGCTCTGGCCATGGCCTTTGATAAAGGTTCCTACCTGGCTCCGAGAAACGGAGAGGAACTGAAACTTGCCGCTGTACGTAATTCTTATACGCCGGGTACTTTCCAGTTCCTGACTGCGGATACCACTGTCTCGATCAACGGGGAAGACACCACATTCCCGGCTGGCACAGCCTACGGCGTGATCGAGCAGGCGCAGCTTGACGCGGACGGCGTGGCCATTACGGTCTGGGATCCGAACGGCGACAGCGGTGCAGGTTCCGGCGACGGCTTTGACGGCTGGTTCAATGCGGACAACGCCAAGGCAGAACTTGAGCTTGCGATTGCGGAGCTGAGCGCGCAGGGCGTGGAGATTTCCGCGGAGAATCCGATCTACATTGATTATCCGTATGGTTCTTACTCGGAGGTTGCCACCAACATGGCGAATGTGGTGAAGAAGAGCATTGAAGGTACGCTGGAAGGCAAGGTTATGGTTAATCTGATTGCCTTTGATAAAGATACGGACGAGGAAGGCGCGACCTACCGCTTCTCCGCCGGCAACGAGGCGAATTTCGACCTGTCCACCGGTTCCGGCTGGGGCCCGGACTACGGCGATGCTCAGTCCTATCTGGATACGATTCAGATCTACGGCTACATGTGCAAGAACATTGGTCTGTTCTAAACAGCCATGCACTACCATGAATATAAGTCCACGGATTGCTTCACTGTTCTGCTATGAGACTGGACTTATACAGTATAGCGTGATATGTGTGAGGGGGCGGGGTTTTCCGCCCCCTTTTCTTACAGTGAAAGCTCTGTTTCTATGCAAAGATGCTGTGCGTCGGCGGCGCACGTTTCGCATCGGACAAAGCATAGACTAGGCGGCAGAATTATCTGTCGGATGGACGAAATCAGAGGAGCTTTCAAAAATACTTTAGAAAGGTCAGATATATGGGAAAATATATTATCAAGCGTCTGCTGCATGGCCTGATCTCCATTATCTGCGTGGTTCTGATCGTGATGCTCCTGATCTACTCCCTGCTGGACCGGGGAAAGGTATTTTCCGGCGATCCCAATTTCAACCACACGGCCAGTAACAACCGCGTCACCTACCAGCAGTCCCGCTGGGAGGATTTCGGGTATCTGGATTATGTTCCCTACGCGGATTACATTAATGAGCTGGCCCTTAAGGGGGAGATCGACGAGGAGACACGTGCCGCTGCCGTACAGATCGGCCGCACCGCAGACGCGGATTCCGAGATCACAGCGGAGTATGTAGACAGATTTACCGAATATTATCAGTCCCAGGGCTACAAGATTGAGCGGCTGGACGCGGACGCCAAGAGGAACGGGCAGCTCCGCGACGGAGGCCAGCCTCAGCTGTACGCCACAAAGGACATTCCGCTTCTTCAGCGGGCCGTTACTTACTTTACAAAAATGTTTTTCATCGATAACATTCATTACGTGCCGGACTATGTGGATATCGGAAAGAGAGGGATAAGCTTCACGCTCTATGATCCGGTCAAAAATCCGGAGGGCGAGGCCAAAAAAGTCTTCTCACCGGCGATCATCGGCAACGGCACGATGCACAAATATCTGCTGTATTTTGACGAAAACTTTCCGTATATTCATCAGAATATTCTCACACTGAATCTGGGAGAGTCCTACACGGTCAACCGCGGCGTGGACGTCTTTACCACGATGACGGAGTCCCAGGGCGCCTATGTGCTGTCCAATGTGACTTATCCGACAGGCGTGACGGCGGACCGTGCGGACAATCTTCACACCGCGACGTATGTCCAGGGTTCTCTGAGCGCGACCGCCTCCAACGCCCAGTGGTTTACGGACGACTACACTAATGTGAATACGAATAAAGTCGGCTTTTCCAAGCTGGGTTATTCCTTTGTCATCGGCATTATCTCCACGATTATGGCCTATATTCTGGGGCTTCCGATCGGACTGGCCATGGCGCTGCGCAAGGATAAGCTGCTTGATAAGCTCGGCACCATCTATATCATGTTCATCATCGCTGTGCCCAGCCTGGCGTATATCTTTCTGTTCAAGGCTCTGGGCGGAAAGGCCGGACTGCCGACATTGTTTGATATGGATTCGTCTGACAAGCTGATGTACATCCTTCCCATCGTCTCCCTGGCGCTGCCTTCCATCGCCAATCTGATGAAATGGATGCGCCGTTACATGATCGACCAGATGAACTCCGATTATGTGAAGTTTGCACGGTCGGGGGGCCTGAGCGAGGGCGAGATCTTTACGAAGCATATCTGGAAGAACGCGCTTATCCCGATTGTCCACGGTATCCCGGAAAGCGTTCTGGGGGCAATGACGGGAGCGATCATCACGGAGCGCGTGTATGTGGTTCCCGGCGCTGGCAATCTGCTCACCCAAGCGATTAACCGCTATGACAACGGCGTGATCGTCGGCGTGACATTGTTTTACGCGGTGCTGGCCGTGCTGTCCATCATTCTGGGCGATGTGCTGATGGCCGCCGTTGATCCACGCATTTCCTTTACGACGAAAGACAGGTAGGTGAGAGGATGAATAATAAGATAAATCTGGAGAATTTGGGATTTACGGAGGAAGAACTGTTTTCCCATGTGGATCACAGCGCCCTGGAATCGGAGAAGATCGTCGCGCCGCGCTATTCCTACTGGCGTTCGGTTTTCCGTGTGTTCTTCCGCAAAAAGATCAATATTTTTGTGCTGGCGCTTCTGGCGGTTCTGATCGCCTTCGCCTATATCTATCCTTCCCTGGTGGACTACGATCCGTTTGCCAATCTGATGGATCCGGCTTCCAAGCATCTGTCTCCGGCGGCCGCGATGGCGTATTTCGGGAAGGACCTTCAGTGGATTCTGGGCGCGGGCGCGTCCGGCGAGTCTACCTTTGACGCGATCTGGAACGGCTCGCGCATTTCCATCTCGCTGGCGCTGATCTGCGGCGCGATCAATATGACGGTCGGCGTGATCGTCGGCTCGATCTGGGGCTTTTCCAAGCGGGTGGACGTGTTCATGATGGAAGTCTACAACATCATCGGAAACATCCCGCAGATTCTTCTGATCTCGGTGATGGCGATGCTGTTTGCCCCCACGTTCTGGACAATGGTGTTCGCGCTGACAATCATCGGCTGGCTGTTTATCGCCTATTTTATCCGGACGCAGGTCGTCATCATCCGCGACCGGGAGTACAATCTGGCGTCCAAATGCCTGGGGACATCCACGTTTAAGATTGCCATGAAGAACATTCTGCCGTTCATGACCAGCGTGATCGTCACACTGCTGGCCACGGAGATTCCTTCCTACATTTCTTATGAGGTGTTTCTTTCCTATATCGGGCTGGGTATGTCGGATATGTCGCTGGGCCGTCTGATCTATCAGGCAGAGAGTGCGATGGTCACGCCCGGATGGGAGATGGAGTTCTGGAGTCCTGTCGCCATCGCTTCGATTATTACCGTGGTTCTCTACGTCGTGGGACAGAATCTCGGCGACGCGTCGGATCCCCGGACGCATATGTGAGGAGGCTGACGCATGGAAGAGAAAAAAGTACTGCTGTCTGTCAGGGATCTGTACGTGAAGTTCCGTGTGCGCGGCCGTATTCTGACCGCGATCCGCGGCATTTCGCTGGATATTTATGAGAATGAATCTATCGCGATCGTGGGAGAGTCCGGTTCGGGCAAGTCGGTGTTCACGAAGACTTTCGCGGGTATGCTGGAGTCCAACGGTTTTATCGATCAGGGGGAGATTATCTTCAACGATCCCACGCTGGCGGATACCAGTGTGAAGCTCACGCCCGGCGCGCGCACGCTGATGCGCGGCACGCTGTCCCGCCTCAACAGGATCTCGCGTTATGAGGCCGGAGCCGAGACCTGGCGCCGGATGGCCGAGCTGGAGAGTGAAAAGAAACACTATGGCGAGCTGAGCGAGGAAGAACGCGGCAGAGCGGAGAGAGAGATCAAAGCGCTGCAGGACGCGCGCACCGAACTGTTTAATGAGAAGCAGACGTACGATCCCCGCAAAGAGAAAGAACGCGTGCGCGAGGCAGACCGGAAGATCAAGGAATATGACGGGAAGATCAAGGCGCTGCGAAGGCAGGAGGAGGAGACCGCGAAGCAGCGCAGACAGGCCGCTTCCCGGGATGCCGCCTTTAATGAGCGGTACAGTCGGGAGATGGCGGAGCTCAAAAAGCGCTACAAAGAGGAAATCCGGGGTGAAGTCAGCTCAGAGATCCGAGCGCGCAATGAGATCCTGGGAAAGGAAATCCGTCTGTCCGTGGGCCGTTATCCGTTTTTCAAGCGTGTGATCCTCACGCACCGGCTGCTTAAGGCGCTCAAAAAGGCGATGCAGATGGGGGTTGACCTCAATGATGAAGAGCAGCGCAATAAGGTGTTTGATACGGTCGCCTTCCGCGTGCGCTATCTGGATGAGACGCCGGACAAACTTCACGGAACCTGTGTGCTCAATCTGGCCAGCATCAAATACAATCAGGACTGGATGGAGATCCGCGGCCGCAGGATTGCTACGGTGTTCCAGGATCCGATGACTTCGCTGAACCCGATCATCACAATCGGAAAGCAGATCACAAGCGTCATCATCAAGCATCAGGGATGTTCCGAGGCGGAGGCCCGCAAGCGTGCGCTGGAGCTGATGCACAAGGTGGGTATCCCGAAGGCGGAGCAGCGATTTGATGATTATCCGTTCCAGTATTCCGGCGGCATGCGCCAGAGGATCGTAATCGCGATCGCCCTGTCCTGTCAGCCGAAGATTCTGATCTGCGATGAGCCGACTACCGCGCTGGATGTGACGATCCAGGCGCAGATTCTCCAGCTCATCAAAGATCTGCAGAAAGAGTTTAAATTTACAACGGTGTTTATCACGCACGATCTGGGCGTGGTGGCGAACATCGCGGACCGAGTGGCCGTGCTGTACGCCGGGCAGGTGGTGGAGTACGGGACAGTCGAGGAGGTCTTCTACGATCCGCGTCATCCCTATACCTGGGCGCTGCTGTCGTCGCTGCCGCAGCTGGCGCAGCGCAACACGGAGCTCTACTCAATCACCGGCACGCCGCCTTCCCTCTACAACGCGATTACCGGAGACGCTTTCGCGCCTCGCAATCCGTACTGTCTGCGGGTTGACACGCTGGTGGAGCCGCCGATGTTCCGGGTGACCGACACGCACTATGCCAAGACCTGGCTGCTTGACCCGCGCGCGCCGAAGACGGAGAAGCCGGAGAGTATCCAGAACATTCATGAGAAGCTGATCGCAGCGTTTAATATCTGAGAAGGGGGAGAGGATGAACGTGACTGAAAAAAATCAAAAAGAAACCGGGCGCGTCTCCCGCTTTCCGGAGCACGGACCGATCGCGGAGAACGGCAGGGAAATTCTGCTGTCGCTCAAAAACATTGATATCACATTTGGCAAGGGTGACAATGCCGTGCGCGCGGTGCAGAACGCTTCTTTCGATATTTATAAAGGGGAAACCTTCTCGCTGGTAGGCGAGTCTGGTTCCGGCAAGACTACGATCGGCCGCGCCGTGATCCGCGTGAATCCGCTGGCCGCGGGGGAGATTCAGTATAAGGGTGTGCGGATCTCAGGAAAAATCCCGCGCTCGCTGGACCGGGAGGTCATCCGCAATGTGCAGATGGTATTCCAGGATCCAGCCGCTTCGCTGAATGAGCGAGCCACCGTGGACTACATTATCTCCGAGGGCCTGAGCAACTTCCATCTGTACAAGAATGAGGCGGAGCGCGTGCGAAAGGTGGAGAATATGATCAACGAGGTTGGGCTTCTCCCTGAACATCTGACCCGCTATCCGCATGAGTTTTCCGGCGGGCAGCGGCAGCGTATCGGCCTGGCGCGCGCCATGGTCATGGAGCCGGAGCTGGTGGTCGCGGATGAGCCGATCTCCGCTCTGGATGTCTCGATCCGCGCGCAGGTATTGAATCTGCTCAAGAAATTTCAGCGTGAGCAGCAGGTCACTTACCTGTTCATTGCGCACGATCTGTCCATCGTCCGCTTTATCTCGGACCGCATCGGCGTGATCTACAAAGGGCGGATCGTGGAAGTAGCCGATGCGGTGGAACTGTTCGACTATCCGCTGCATCCCTACACGCACTCGCTGATCTCCGCGATCCCGATCCCGGATCCGAAGCTGGAGAAGAACAAGGTGCAGTACATTTACGATCCTTCCATGCACGATTACAGCGAGGACAAGCCGGAATTTGTCTGCATCGGACATGACCATTACGTTTACGGCAATAAAAAAGAGATCGAGGAGTACAAAGCCATCCGCGAGCGCGGCGTGCCGCTCAAGCCCATCCAGATCGCAGGGCCGGACACGCCGCTGCCGGAGATACCCCATGATACGATGTCTGAGGCTGCGGCGGATGCTCAGTTCCTGAGCGCTCCCGTGCATGATACAGGAAGCATCTGGTATACGGTGCTCTCGTTTTTCCTGCCGCTGCCCGGCATTATTGCCGCGCTTTTATTCCGGCGGCACAGGTACATACGAAACTATAAAGCATGCAAAAAAGGAGCGGTCATCGGCTTTGCCGTTATCCTGGCGATTCTGTTGATTTTCGCGCTGCTGCTTCTTCTGGTGGTGATCTGATTGGGGCGCGAGGCCAGAGACCGGCGCGAACATCTTCCGCGGCCGGTACAGAAGATAGAACTGGATGCCAGACATACGAAAATACGCCTGGCGCTTGCGCTGATTTTTCTCGTCGTCGGATCCAGTCTGATTCTTTATTCGCTGTTTTCCAGACCGACAGTTGGGGCAGGTTGGACGGAGATCGAGGCGTCGGCAGGAGAGGCGAACTGCTCCGCGGATTTTACGTTTCTCTACCCGCTGGGGACGACCGCTTCCCCCGCGGCGGAGCAGAAGACGCTTGTGGCTCTCTACACAGAAGCCTGCGAGGACGCGTACCGTATTTTTACTAATGATGCTAACGATGCGGATGGTACCAATAGCGCAGAGATTGATGATGCGGGGACTGACGGTGCACACGGCAATGGCGCTGATAATGCGGGAAATGCTGATGTGAGCGGAAATGACGCCGACAGTGTGGAGACTGTCGATGAGAGTGGAAATGACGCCGACGGTGCGGAGACTGATGATGAGCGCGGCAGCGGAACCGGTGGCGCAGGAACCGAAAATGTGCAGAGCGGTGCTGTCGGCGGCGTGCATAATGTGCGCTTCCTAAATGATCATCCGAACGTGGAAGTCGAGGTAGATCCGGCGCTGTACGCAGCTTTTGCGCAGATTGCCGCAAGCGGGGACCGGGCGCTCTACCTTGCGCCAGTCTATGAGATCTACGACGGCGTGTTTCACTGTGACGATTCCTCCCAGACCGCCGAGTTTGATCCGCGTCAAAACGACGCGCTGCGCGTCTGGTTTGCGAAGGTCTGTGAGTACGCGGCCGATCCGTCCCAGGTGAACCTGGAACTGCTGGGTGACAACCGCGTCCGTCTGAACGTGTCGGAGGAATACCTCGCGTTTGCACGAGAGGAAGAGATCGGCAGCTTTATCGATTTTTACTGGATGAAAAATGCGTTCATCGCGGATTATCTGGCCGGGCGGCTTGCCGCGGGCGGTTACACTGTCGGCACGCTGTCCAGCTTCGACGGGTTTCTGCGAAATCTGGACGCGTCAGAAGACACGGATTACTCGCTTGGCATCTATGACCTGGCGGATACCACTATCTGCCAGGCCGCTGTGCTGCATTACCGCGGCGCGAGAAACTTTGTCTGTCTGCGCAGTTATCCGCTTAACGACGCGGCTGGACAGTATTACTGCGTTCTGTCTGACGGGGAGATCCGCACTCCATTTCTGGATATCCGGGACGGCCTGTGCAAAAGCGCGGTGAATGACCTCACGGTTTATTCGGAGAATGCAGGCTGCGCGGAGATACTGCTGAAGCTGATTCCCATCTATATTGCAGAGGAATTTAAGCCGGAGTTTCTGACAGATCTGGCGGAAAAAGGGATCCAGAGTATCTGGTGTGAGGACTCAGTGATCTGTCATACGGAAAGGGAAGCAGATTTGAGAGAACTGTATGACGGGGAGGATGTCCGGTATACGGAACAATCGACATGAAAGGAAGTATCTGTTCAGTCAATGATCAGTGATGATCGGCATACAGGCCGTCCTGTCCATTCTGCGGACAGGGCGGTCTTCTTTTGAGCATAGGTTCGTGTAAAGAAAATAGCCACAGGCCCGCATATGAAAATCAGCTGCTGCCCGCATAGGCATGCGGTAAGCGACGCGGCAGTTGCGGAGATCAATATTGACAAATTCATCAGAATCTGGCTATACTAAAATTATTCTTTGGATAAGACATAAACATCAGTGAAAGGAGAGTACCATGCCATATATTAAAAGAGCCGTGGAAGATACCATTATGCGGATTTCGGAAATGTTTCCTGTCCTTCTGGTGACGGGACCGAGGCAGGTAGGAAAGACGACGCTGCTGCAGAAGATGGCGGAAATGCAGAAAGCCTCCGGAGTCGAGCGCAGATATGTGACACTGGATGATCCGGATGTACGGTATCTTGCGAAACGTGATCCTGCTTTGTTTATGCAGAGGTATACACCGCCGGTACTGATTGATGAGATCCAGTACGCGACAGAACTGCTTCCCTACATTAAGATGAGCGTGGACCGTTCAAGGCGGAAGGGTGATTTCTGGATCACAGGATCCCAGGTATTCCAGCTGATGAAAAATGTCAGCGAGAGCCTTGCCGGACGGGTTGGCATCATTCATTTGCTGGGATTATCCGACGCAGAGATTTATGAGTTTCCCAGCGAGCCGTTTTCCACGGATGCCGGGAGGCTGATGAACCGCTTCTCCGTGGCAAAGCCGCGCGGACTGAATGAGATTTATCGGCGCATATTCAAAGGTTCCATGCCGGAACTTTATGCGGATGAGAAAATTGACTGGGAAATTTACTATCGCTCCTATGTGAATACGTATTTACAGCGGGATATCCGGGATCTGGCACAGGTTGCCGACGAAATGCAGTTTTATAATTTTATGACGGCGGCCGCGGCGCAGACGGCGAAGCCGGTTGTATATGAGGAACTTGCATCGGCAGCAGGCATATCGGCTCCTACGGCGAAAAAATGGCTGTCAATTCTGGTGTCTTCTCATATTGTTGTGCTGGTGCAGCCTTATCATAATAATGTGCTGAAGCGGGTTGTAAAAATGCCGCTCCTTCATTTCGTGGATACCGGTCTGGCAGCATGGCTTTTGAGATGGGGAACCCCGGAAGTGCTGGAAAGGGGTGCGATGGCGGGAGCATTTTTTGAGAGCTATGTATTTTCGGAAATTTATAAAAGCTATCTCAATGCGGGGAAGGAACCACCGGTTTTCTATTACAGAGATAAAGACCAGAAAGAGATCGATCTGCTGCTTTATCAGAACGGAGTACTCTCTCCAGTAGAAATCAAAAAAGCCGCGTCACCGGGCAAAGCCGCGGTCAAAAATTTTCATGTCTTGAATCCGGTCAGTACACCGGAAGCCTTTGGCGGCCTGGAAACATTGAAGGTTGAAATCGGAACGGGCAGCGTGGTCTGCATGGCGAATGATCTGCTTCCGGTCGATGAAAAAAACTGGTA
>CANQAR010000046.1 GCA_947588845.1 uncultured Lachnospiraceae bacterium | reverse complement strand
AAGAAAGGAGTCCTGTTATTTATGTATCGTATTTTGATTGCGGATGACGAGGGAATCATGCTGGAATCCCTCAAAAAACAGATTCTGGGCCGTTTTGGGGATAACTGCACAGTAGAGACGGCCAAAACCGGCCGCGTCGTCATTGAAAAGGCTGAAACCTTCCACCCCGACATTGTGTTTATGGACATTCACATGCCCGGCATCAACGGCATTCAGGCGATGAAAGAGATCCGCAAGTTTAACTCTTCCGTTCTGTTTTACGTGATCTCCGCCTACGATAAGTTTGA
Organism: uncultured Lachnospiraceae bacterium; assembly: GCA_947588845.1. GTDB lineage: Bacteria > Bacillota > Clostridia > Lachnospirales > Lachnospiraceae > Choladousia. Next base: position 32,586 of record CANQAR010000046.1, on the reverse strand, counting down.
TTATGCCAAGGAAGCGATCGATCTCGGCGTGGAGAAATATCTGACCAAGCCGATCAGCCGCACGACAATGATCTCCGTAACGGAGGAAGCTCTGAAAAAAGTGGATCAGAAACGCAGGCAGCGCAGCGACCTTCTCCGGATACAGGAAAAGCTCGAGACCGTCATCCCTGTCGTGGAAAACGGTTTCGTCAGCAGCATCCTCCTGAAAAACGAACTGCAGGATGTGGACTATTACCGCCAGCTGCTTGACATCGAAGAGGAGTACGGATATGTGATGGTATTTCAGTTCGGATCAGACTATGAAGATGGGCGGCTGATCAGCCCTGTGGGAATGAATGTGCGGGCCCAGACTTTTTATCCGGAATTCCGGGATATCGTAAAATCCGCGTTTGGCTGTATCATCGGCAGCGTCATGTCGAACCGCATCACCGTCGTCGTTCCGCATACGCAGCAGAATGTTCCGTACGAAGAACGGATCAACATTACAGAGCGTGTCCGCAGTCTGACCGCAAGACTCGAGGAACGTCTCGACGCCCGGTTTCGCGTCGGCATTGGCAAAACGCATGCGTTCTCCGAGATGGAACGCTCTTACCGGGAAGCGGTTCGGGCGCTGAACGGCAGCCTTGGCCATGTTCTTCACATCGACGACCTGCAGCAGAACGGTCTTTATGACGAGGCTTTCCCGGAAGAAATTGAAAACCATATCTTCCAGTATGTAGAGAAGGGAGACCCCGACAGAACCGGCGAACAGGCAAACCTGTTTTTCGACTGGATGATCGAACACTATCCTGACGATCTGAATAATATCCGTCTGAAAGTGCTTGAGTACATTATCTGGGCGGAAAAAATCGCGTTCGACGCAGGCGCCGTCAACTACGGGTTCAGTTACCGCAGGAATTATCTTGACACGGCGCTTTCCTGTACAGGCTGTGAAGACCTCCGGGAATGGTTTCTCGAGAAAATGACCGGAATCTGCCAGCTTATCCGCAATCAGAAGGAAGATCAGTCAGACTCCGTAGTCCAGAAGGCAAAGACCTATATTCAGGAACACTATGACAGCGACCTTTCCCTCGACGAAGTCTCGAGAGTTGTCAACATCAGCCCTTATTATTTCAGCAAACTGTTCAAGGAAGAATCCGGAGAAAACTTTATCGAATATCTGACGCGCATACGCATCACAAAAGCAAAAGAGATGCTCGAAAATCCTTCGCTCAGCATCAAGGAAATCAGCGCCATGAGCGGATATTCTGATCCGAATTATTTCAGCAGGGCCTTTAAGAAACAGACAAACATGACGCCGAGCGAATACAAAATGAGGTATGGAAAATGAAGCGATGGAAACAATGGATATGGCTGCCGGCTGTTCTTCTCCTCCTTAACGGGTGCCAGGCCCGGATTCAGGAACCGAAAAGCGAAGCCGGTGTTGAAGAAAAGAAAATACAGATTGGCCTGAGTTTTGATTCTTTCGTCATTGAGCGCTGGCTGCGCGACCGTGATATGTTTGTCTCAACGGCGCAGAGCCTCGGGGCCGAAGTGAACGTGCAGGTGGCGAACGGTGTGGTCGAAGAACAGATCTCTCAGATCGAATACTTTATTCAGAAAAAGATGGACGCGATCGTTCTGATCGCAATCGACGGAAAAGCGCTCACCGATGTCGTCAGAAAAGCGCAGGAACAGGGAATCCGCGTCATCTGCTACGACAGACTGATCCCGGACGCAGATACCGATCTCTACATCTCGTTCGACAACCAAAAGGTGGGGACGCTGATGGGCGAACAGCTTGTCAAAGCCTGCCCGGATGGCGGAAATATTTTTGCAATCTACGGTTCCCCCACGGATCTGAACGTGAACGCAGTCGTTGAGGGTTTTACAGAAGCCATAGCGGACAGCGATCTGAACATCGCCTACTCCGGCTATTGCGACAACTGGCTCGCGGAGCTTGCCTTTGACCATGTCAACAAAGGACTGGCTGTCACTGATGACATCGTCGGCATCATGTGCGGAAACGACGATCTGGCAAGTCAGGCCGTCAAAGCCCTTGCGGAAAACAAACTCGCCGGAAAGGTGGACGTCGTCGCGCAGGACGCGGAACTGGCTGCCTGCCAGAGAATTGTCGAAGGCACACAGGAAATGACCGTCTACAAACCTGTTGAGCAGGAAGCCAGCATCGCGGCCACACTTGCCGTCGCGCTCGCCCGCGGCGAGGATATCACTGCTTCCGGCGAATATCCGGTCACACAGACCATCGACGACGGAACGCATGAAATCCCTTATTACAGTATCGACCCGATTGCAGTCACCAAAGAGAACATTGATGAGATCATCATCGAAGGAGGATTTCACTCCCGGGAAGATGTCTACCTCAATATCAAGCCCGGCTAAACTCTCACGGAAAATTTATAGCTGGTCGTCGTATCGTACTTTTCCCCGGCCACAAGCAGCGGACTTGCAAAACCTTCCTGGTTGATAGAATTCGGATAGTAATGCGCCTCCAGGCAGAAACCATGGCGCGGCCCGTAAGTAACGCCGCCTTTTCCTTTCTGCTCTGTGATGCAGTTCCCCGCATAGAACTGCATGCCCGGACAGTCGGTGAACGCTTCCATCCGGATCCCAGTCTTTTCGCAGTAAGCTTCCGCCATCTTCCGCTTTGTACCCGGTTCTCCCCGCAGCGCAAAGTTGTGATCGTAGCCCTGCCCGAATTTCAGCTGCTCAAAGTCGGCTTCGATCTCTTTTCCGATCGGCTTTGCCGTCGTGAAATCCATCGGCGTGCCTTTTACCGGGGCAATCTCGCCGGTGGGAATTGCCTGGCTGTCGATGACCGGCGTATAATAATCCGCCGCGATCATCAGCGTCTGATCAAGGATTTTTCCGCTCTCATGACCTGCCAGATTAAAATAGGAATGATTCGTCAGATTTACCACCGTATCCTTGTCGCTGCTTCCAGTGTAATGCAGGATCAGCTCATCCTCATCCGTCAGCGTATACTGAACCTCTACATGAAAATTTCCCGGAAAACCCTGATCTCCATCCGGAGAATCGAGCGCAAACGTGATACTGCTTTCCTCCTGCTGCACGACATCCCATCTGCGGATATCATAGCCGTCCGGGCCGCTGTGCAGGTTGTTCTCGTTGTCGTTGACCGCAAGCTGATACATTTTCCCGCCGATCACAAAGCGGGCTTTGTCGATTCGGTTCGCGCTTCTGCCGATCACCGCTCCAAAATAGCAGGTATTGTCCACATATTCCTGCGGCGTATCATAGCCGAGCACCACATCGCGGACAATTCCCTGCGCATCCTTCACCTCCAGAGAGACAACTGTCGCTCCAAGGTCGGTTATTTTCGCGGTCATGCCGTTCGTATTTTTTATGGTATACAGAGAAATCTCCGTACCGTCGTTCAAAACTCCAAATTTCGTCTTTTCCAAAGCTGTTTTCTCCTTTATCTAAACGCCGCTGCCAGACAGCCGTTAAATGGCGGCTGCCAGACAGCGGCATCTTTTTCTCTTTCCGTCTTCGCCAAAACGGAAAGCCATTCATCCTCAAAACTCTCCCGGAGCCCTGCCGCGGGATTCAGTCCTGTTCCAGTCAGATTCTCGGGCGCATTCTCGCAGAGAACGTATATCCGTTTGTTTACGCAAACGGATTCTCCGTTCTGTACGGTACGCTCTTCGGATGATTGTATCCGATCTCATCCGGGCAGACGCCGATCAGCTTGAATACCTCAAACAGAGCTTTTCCGTGATGGCCGAACGCCACAGCGCCGTGGTGCGGATAGTTCCCCTCAATCAGCACGTGACGGTAGAATCTTCCCATCTCGTGGATCGCGAATACGCCGATGCCGCCGAACGAACGTGTCGCAACCGGAAGCACCTCGCCGTTTGCCACGTACGCGCGCAGCTTGTTGTCCGCCGTGCTCTGCAGGCGGAAGAACGTGATCTCTCCCGGCACGATATCGCCCTCAAGCGTTCCCTGCGTAACCTCTTCCGGAAGGCTTCTCGCCATGATGAGCTGATACTTCATCGAATGGGACGCAAGCTTCTTTGAGCAGGTATTGCCGCAGTGGAAGCCCATGAAGGTATCCTTGTGCGTGTAGTCGAATTTACCCTTGATCTCGGACTCGTACATGTCGGCCGGAACGCTGTTGTTGATGTCGAGCAGCGTCACGATATCGTTGCTCACGCAGGTTCCGATGTACTCGCTCAGAGCTCCGTAGATGTCAACCTCGCAGGACACCGGGATGCCGCGTCCTGTCAGACGGCTGTTCACGAAGCACGGAACGAAACCAAACTGCGTCTGGAATGCCGGCCAGCACTTTCCTGCAATCGCCACATATTTTCTGTAGCCCTTGTGATCCTCGATCCAGTCAAGCAGCGTCAGCTCATACTGCGCAAGCTTCGGAAGAATCTCCGGTTTCATGTTGCCAGCTCCAAGCTCTTTTGTCATATCCTCCACAACCGCCGGGATACGCTCGTCGCCGGCGTGCTTGTTGAACGCCTCGAACAGGTCGAGCTCGGAATTTTCCTCAATCTCAACGCCAAGGTTGTAAAGCTGCTTGATCGGCGCATTGCAGGCCAGGAAGTTCAGCGGACGCGGTCCGAAGCTGATGATCTTGAGATTCGCAAGTCCGACAACCGCACGCGCGATCGGAAGGAACTCATGAATCATATCAGCACACTCCTCCGCTGTGCCGACCGGGTACTCCGGAATGTATGCGCGGATATTGCGCAGCTTCAGATTGTAACTCGCGTTCAGCATACCGCAGTAAGCATCGCCGCGGCCCTGCACCAGATTATCGCCAGATTCCTCGGCCGCCGCGATAAACATGGCCGGGCCGTCAAAATGCTTCGCGAGCAGCGTCTCGGAAATCTCCGGACCAAAGTTGCCAAGATACACAACCAGCGCCTCGCAGCCTGCCGCCTTCACATCCTCAAGCGCCTGCACCATATGGATCTCACTCTCGACGATGCAGATCGGACATTCGTAAATATCCGCCGCGTCATATTTTGCCTTGTACGCCTCCACCAGCGCTTTTCTTCTGTTCACGGAAAGCGATTCCGGGAAGCAGTCGCGGCTGACCGCCACGATACCAACCTTGACATTGGGAATGTTGTTCATCATTTCTTAAATCCTCCTATGATGTATATTAAAATGTTTCGGTAACCAGCTTTTCTGTCTGAAAACATTATCTTCTGCCCCGTATCACTGCAGAATCTCCATGTTTTCCCCATCATTCCTGCCACGGAACAGATTATTTCGAAAGATCAATATTTTCCCCGATCAGTCCCATCGGCGAACCTTCGGGAAGTCCCCCCTCTGGATGGCCGATCAGCCATTTGTTGCGCGCGGTCAGATGCGCGTCCTCTCCGCCCGCATGTTCCTTCTCAAGCGGAAGATTCGTGTCCTTCGGAAGCACGATCGCCACCTGGAAGCCTCCCTCGGATGCATTGCAGGGCGCATAGTGCAGAGTCGTCGCATACAGTTCGACCGCCATTCCCTTCGGCACCAGGAACGCCTCGATCTTCGAAGTGTCATACGTAAAGTCATCCGTCACATCCGGCTGCCAGCCCACGAGCAGAACGGCGTCCGTCCCGGCGACATTGATCTCGGAAGAACGGTGATACTCGACCGCGTTAAGTTTGTAATTATTGCCGTTGCAGTATCCGATCTGAATCGGAAGTTCCCCGTAAGTCCTGGTCTTCAGTTCCTCAAACACAGGAAGCGCCTCCAGAAGCGGAACTGAGGGTTCATACACAACGTCCGCCGGCAGCGGCGTCTCGCCAAGTTTCTCAACAAGTCCCGAAAAATCAATTCCCTCAACGACGCGGCCGTATTTCCGAAACGCTGCGTCCGTCACTTTTTTAATTTCCATAACGATCTCAAACCTCCTTTTATCGAATTATCTCAAACAGCGGCCTGCACGCCGGATAAATCTCCTTAAACTGCGCATACCGCGCGTCATATTTCGCCGCAAGCTCCGGATCCGGTTCAATCGTATCAATGATCTTCACCAGCTTGTCCGCGGCTTCCTTCACAGAGGCATACTCTCCGCATCCGACCGCCGCGAGGATCGCTCCGCCAAGTCCCGGCCCTTCCTCGCTCTCAATCACATCAACCTTCAGATTCAGCACATTTGCGATGATCTTTTTCCACAGCGGGCTCTTCGCACCGCCGCCGCAGATCTTTGTGCGCTCGATCTTAATCCCGAGCGCTTTCGCAACCTCAAGCGAATCCCTGAGCGCAAACGCAACGCCCTCAAGAACGGCCTGTGTCATGTCCGCCCGCGTCGTATCCATCGTCATGCCGATGAACGTTCCGCGCGCGTTCGGATTATTGTGCGGGGAGCGCTCTCCCATCAGATACGGAAGGAAATAAACATGATTCTCGCCGAGTTTCTCAATCGCCGCCTGCTCCGCCGCATAATCCTTCGTGCCGATGATATCATCCATCCACCACTTATTGCAGGAAGCCGCGCTCAGCATACATCCCATCAGATGATAATGTCCGTCCGCATGAGCAAACGCATGAAGCGCGTTGAACTTGTCCACCCCGAACTTCTCAGAGGAAATAAAAATCGTTCCGCTCGTTCCGAGAGAAATATTGCACATTCCCTCTCCGACCGTACCTGTACCGACAGCCGCCGCCGCGTTGTCCCCGGCGCCCGCGATCACCTTCACCGTCTCCGGAACGCCAAGCTCCGCCGCAATCTCCGGTTTCAACGTACCGACCACCTCATAGCTCTCAAAAATCCTGGCCATCTGTTCTTCCTTTACGCCGCAGATTTCCAGCATCTCCTTCGACCAGCAGCGGTTCTTCACGTCAAACAGCAGCATGCCGGAAGCATCCGACACATCCGTACAGTGCACGCCCGATAACCGGTACGCAATATAATCCTTTGGAAGCATGATCTTCGCGATCCGCGCAAAATTCTCAGGCTCCTTGTTCTTTACCCACAGAATTTTCGGCGCCGTAAATCCGGTAAAGGAAATATTCGCCGTATACTCGGAAAGTTTGTCCTTTCCGATCACATTGTTCAGATAATCGCACTCCTCGTATGTACGGCCGTCATTCCAGAGAAGCGCCGGGCGGATCACCCGATCTTCCTGATCCAGAATCACAAGCCCGTGCATCTGTCCGCCAAAACTGATTCCGGCAACCTGGCTCTTATCACAGTCCGCAAGCAGCTCCTTCAGCCCGGCCATGGTCTGCTCATACCAGTCCTCCGGCTTCTGCTCTGACCAGCCCGGATTCGGGAAATAAATCGGATACTCTTTAGAAACAATTTTCTGAATCTTTCCCCCGCCGTCCATCAGCAGCAGTTTGACTGCCGAGGTTCCAAGGTCCACTCCTGCATATAACATTACAAATCTCCTTTCGTCGGTTCGAAAACCGCTGTTATCTTCAAAATCCCCCTTGCTCCCGCGCCGCCTGAAAACACCGGAGTTTCCCACACAGATCAGGACTGCTGCCTTGCCGGCACCAGAATCTCGAGCATATGCGGAAGATTCTCAACCGTCACTTCCCTGTGTTCACCGCCGTTCTCGCCGTCCAGCGTCCATGCTACAGGTTTCTCCGCGCAGATCTCCAGCTTCCTGCTCTTAAACATTACAATGCGGTCACTAGAGGTATCTTTCATAATGACAGCTGTAATAATCTCCTGCCAGTCTGCGAGCGACTGCGGCGTGCGCACCAGCATCACTTCAAAGTATCCGTCATTCAGCTCCACATTCTGCCAGGGAACCCCTTTGATCCCTCCGACAGAATTGGAATTCGTGATCATTCCGAACACAAACTCCCCTTCCTCCGAAAACTCTTCACTTTGAATCGACAGATGATTGCTCTTCCAGGTACCCATGCGCTTCATGGCCTCCAACAGATAAGCCGCATGTCCAAGCATATTTTTCATGTCCTGACTTGTCTGATACGACACATCCGTAAACAGCCCGAACGCCGCGACGTAGACAAAATAATCCTGATTAAATTTCCCCAGATCGCAGGTAAAGGCCTCTCCGTGCACGATCACTTTCGCCGCCTGTTCCATCTGCTTCGGTATTCCAAGCGAGTTTGCAAAATCATTGGTGCTTCCGGAGGGAATATAGCCGACAGTTCTGTGAATACCGCTGCGCATCAGACCTGTAATAATCTCATCAAGCGTGCCGTCTCCCCCGCTGCAGGCAACCACATCAAAATCTTCTGCCCGCTGCCCGGTGATACGCTCCCCGTCCTTCGCAGCCCCTGTCGCGTAAATCGTTATCTCAAATTCTCTGGAAAATTCCTCCACAATTGCTGCCAGAGAATTTCGGATCAGACCCTTTCCCGACTTTGGATTATAAATAAAAAGCATTTTCCTCATAACGTTCCAATGCCTGCCTCCTGTAATTTTTCAATGTTTATTTTACTACGATATATTTTGAATCACAAGTGAATTATTGGTGATTCTGCTGTACTTTTTTGTATATTTGTTACAGTTCACTCCCCTGCCGGGCTCGAAGTGATTCCCGGACACTTTGTCCGGAAATTCCGCAGGTCTTTGATAAAACTGTTTGCTTTAGTGACATTTAGTGAATGTCAACATATCCTTCGTTTTAACATATACTCAGATTAAACGCAATCGGGAAATATCACTTTTATAAAATGTGTCATTATAACAGAATCTGTCCGCATCGTCCCGGTAAAATTATTCGCGTTTTGCAGGCCGTGACAGCTCTCAGGACGTCAATATGTAACCAGTACTTTTCGGCAGAAATACCACGGCAGAATACAATGGAGATACAGGAGGATAACATGTACAAAAACAGAGCTGAAAATGGGAGGAACAATCTATGCGGGGCAAACGTCAGGCTGTACCGCCTGAAGCTTATAGACCGCCCGTCGCAGAAAAAATTCGCCGACATGCTTCAGGTCGCGGGACTCGATATTGACAAAAACGCCGTTCAGAGAATCGAAAGCGGCGAACGTTTCGTCACTGACATCGAGCTGAAGACAATCGCAAAGGTGTTAAATGTCACATATCAGGACTTATTAAAATAAATCACAAGATCTTTCTTCTGACTCCGGATTTTTCAAAATCCGGAGAAGTTGACCATATGTATAAAAAGTTAGTGTAAAATTATATGATATGTGATTTTACATGTCATTTCCCGGCACACCGGATTCTCTTCTTCCGGACAGGCTGATTTAATCATGTCTCTCATCCTCATCATCAAATGTCTCGCAGAACCTTGCCGCAAATGCAGGCGTTTCCCCGTTTGCATAAAGATGAGAAATATCGCCGTATGCACTCATCCGGAAACTGGCGATCCCCCGGCGCCTTTCTTCTGTCACAAGTGTGGCGACAGAAGACGGAGCGGCACAGAAGCCATGCCAGAGCACCATCGGAGATATTCCGAGCAGATGCCCAAGCAGCACACAGCTCACTCCGAAATGACAGAACATCACGATTGTATCGTGATTAGGTGCCTCAGCGCGATAATAATGTCCTTCCCTCACATAGCCATGTCTGGCAAGCACCCGGTCGAGATTCTCTGTCACCCATTCATATTCCTGCCCTACTTTTCCTTTTTTCATCGCCTCCTGCTCATACCACGCGTCGCTTCGGTAAAAACGTTCCTCTGTTGTCCAGTCCTGCGGCAGCCAGTCCCAGGCAATCATTTTTTCCTGACGGTCCGGGCGGTCTATTCTCGGCGCAAATTCCCGCAGCCACTCGCATTCTTCCGCCGTCTGTCCCATCTTTTTCAAAATGAGAGACGCCGTATCCTTTGCCCTGCCAAGCGGGGAAACATAAACTTTCTTTATCTCAAGTCCGGCAAGCCTCTCCGTCAGATACTCCGCCTCTCTCCAGCCCTTTTCTGTGAGGGAATCTATCGCATAATCAGGATCCCCGTGTCTTACGATCAGAAGTCTCATTTTATTCTCCTTCCATTCTTCATAAGGTTAACATTCTATTAAATATTGTTAAGAAACAGAATTTTTTACTATGCAAAATGAAATATTTGTGTTAAAGTGTATTCAGGCAATTTTTTCAGAAAATAACGTAAAACATCATTTTAACAGAAAGGAGAACAACCATATGCGAAAAAGAAAGTTACCCATCTTTATACTTCTCATAGTATGTCTCAGTCTGTTGTCCGGCTTTGGTGTATCTGCCGCTCACAGCAGAAAACCAACCATGATCAGGGCCTACGGACCCCAGAACCCGACTGTCACGGTTGGAGCTGATTTTGAACTGAAAGTAAAGGTAAATGGGGAAGATGATTATTTGACCTGGAACATCACAGGAAAAAAAGGAATCATCGCATTTGAAGATCTTGACCGCAATGACGACGAAATGGAATTCCACGCATTAAAAAAGGGTTCCACAAAGGTTGTCTGCAAGATCAAAGGAACTTCAAAAAAAATCATCTTTAAAGTAACGGTAAAGGAGATTCCATCTTCCACTTTTAAAATTTTCCGTGTCAATCCCGCGAACATCACAATCTCTGCCGGAGAGGATCTGGAACTGAAAATCAGAAAGTCATCCAAAATGATTAAAGACCGGCAGCTGAAATGGAGTATTGAAGATACTTCCATCGTTGGTTTCGATGATGTCGATTATGATGAGATTTATGATGATGAAATTGATATCATCGGCCTCCGTCCCGGAACCACGGTCGTCAAATGCACTTATCTTCCCACCGGAGAAGCTGTGAACTATACAGTCAAAGTTGTAAACAAATCTTATAATTACGATGACGATGATGACTGGTACGACAGCTGGTATGATGACGACGACTGGGACGATGACTGACAAACAGGGAGGCAGGGCCGCACTGCGGCGGACTGGAAGATGTCGCTGATGCACCCTGCCACAAGTGAAGAATCCCGCAGGCGGGATTCTTTTTTCTGTCACAGGAATTTCCGCCGGATTTCCCATGACACAAAAAGCGCAGCTCACAGAAAGGAAACAGCTGCTTCGCAGCCTGTTCGCGCGCAAAAAGCGTTTCGCATACGGATTACAGATAACTCCGCAAATCCCTGCACAGATCTTCCTCGATCGATACCAGCTTCCGGCAGATATCCTTTGAAGTGTCATCCGCCGTCTGGTACTGGTTCAAATATCTGCGCAGAGACTTTGTCCCCATGTTGCAGCCGTCCGTCAGCAGGTCCGCGACTGTGGAATCGCTCTCATCCATTTTCATCTTCATATTCGTCTTGATCCAGGACATCCCTTTCGCCACTGCATTCGGTTCTTTTGCCTCACTGTTATGCTCCAGGAGCAGCGAATGAATCTCATTTCCAAGCTTTTCGTGATGGTCTCTGCTCTCCGCAAGAAGTTCCCTCATATCCGGGCTGCTGACTTTGTCGATCACATCATTGATCGAAGCTACTGCCATCTTCGTTCCCGCGTCACATTCCTTCAGCAGACATACTGTATCATTGTTTTCCATTGAAAATACCTCCGTCAAGTTGTTTCTGTACAGTCTGCCCCCAACAGAAAAAATTATACACGCAGGTATCACAAAACGGAGCAGGAATCATTCCCCCCGCGCGGCAGGATAACATGCACAAAAACCAGATCCCCCTGTCATCACCGCCGTCCGGAGCTTTCACAGTAAAGCGCTGAACTTTTACAGTAACGGAGACATCATCTCTCCCTGCACACCTGGAAAATATAGAACTTAAGATAGTACGATTCGTCGGCCGCCCACAAAATCGGGTGATCCGGCGCCTGCGTGCGGAACTCCACCTGGCGCAGCCTCACGTGCGCATCCCGCGCCGCTTGCTGCACTGTCTGTGTAAATAATTCATACGTCATAAAATGTGAGCAGGAACACGTTGCAAGAAATCCTCCATCCTTCACCAGCTTCATCCCGCGGCGGTTGATCTCGCGGTATCCCTTCGCCGCGTTTTTGACAGAACTCCTTGATTTTGTAAACGCCGGAGGATCCAGGATCACCAGATCAAATTTCTCTCCTTTTGCCTCCAGCTCCGGCAGCAGTTCAAACACATCGCGGCAGATGAAACTCACCCTGTCCTCAAGCCCGTTCAGTTTCGCATTGAGACGCGCCTGCTCCACTCCTGTCTCGGAAGCGTCAACGCCGATCACCTCAGCCGCCCCGGCCTGCGCCGCGTTCAATGCAAAAGAGCCCGTGTGCGTAAAACAGTCAAGCACGCGCCCTCCCGCACACAGACGGCGGATCGACTGGCGGTTATATTTCTGATCAAGAAAGAAGCCCGTCTTCTGGCCGTTCTCCACATCAACCATATACTTCACACCGTTCTCCTCAATCAGAACATTCATGTCAAAGGGCTCCCCGATAAACCCCTTAAACCGCTGCATCCCCTCCTGCTCGCGCACTTTCGCGTCGCTGCGCTCATAAATACCGCGGATCCGGATTCCATCCTCCAGAAGAACTTCTGTCAGCATTTTCAGAATGACCCCTTTCAGGCGGTCAATTCCAAGCGCCAGCGACTCAACCACCAGCACATCAGAAAATTTGTCGATCACAATACCCGGCAGAAAATCCGCCTCACCAAAAACAATGCGGCAGCATCCGGTATCCACCGTCTTCTTCCGGTAATCCCATGCATCCTGCACACGCATGCGGATAAACGATTCGTCTATCTCCTGCTCCACATTTCTTGTCAGCAGACGGATCCGGATCTTCGAATGCCGGTTCATAAATCCTCTGCCCATCGGATATCCGTCATAGTCCCGGATTATGACAATATCTCCATCTTCGAAGCTCCCCGCAACGCTGGCAATTTCATTGTCATAGACCCACATTCCGCCGGCCTTGAGCGTTCTTCCCTCTCCCTTTTTCAACGTGACAATCGCACTCATACAGATTTCTCCTTTCTTCTGATCTTTCCCAGTAAACTCCCATGCCAGATATACCGACACCACCATGAATGGAATCCCGCTGCTTCGTACACTCCTCATTCTTCTTTCCCAAATAATTCGTAATAAAAAATATACTGCTGCATCACTCCCTGCGCACCGCGGTATCTGCGGTTCGGAAAACCGCGTTTATAATGCGCTTCCATTGCCTGATGTATGTGTGTATCCACTGGAAACGCCTGCAGATGATGCAGGGCAAAAAGACAGATGCAGTCCGCCACCTTCTCTCCAACCCCGTACAATTTCAGCAATTCCTGTCTCGCCCTGCTGTACGGCATTTTTTCAACTGCGTCCAGATCCGTTTCACCGGACACGACACTGCGGGCCGCACGCACTACATATTTGCTGCGATAACCAAGATTGCACGATTTCAGCTCGTCCTCATCAAGAAAAGCCAGCGCCTCGGGGCGCGGAAACGCATGATAAATCTCGCCGCGCTCATTTCTCTTTTCCTCACCGTAAACCTCGCAGATATTCCGGATACAGCGCCGAATACGAACAATATTATTCTGCTGTGAGATCAGAAACGAGACGATCATCTCCCACAGATCCTGCCGCAGAATCCGGATTCCCGACCCGAACACCGCAGCTCCCGTCAGATAGCTGTCCCGCGGGTTAATCATCGAAATGTAAACGGAATAGTCCGCTTCAAGATCAAAATAATACTTCCAGAAATTTTCAAACTCTTCTTCCCCGCAGGAAAAACAGCTCTCTGTTCCCTCCTGCCAGACTTCCAGCCAGCGGTCCCCTGCAATCACACTGTACCGTCCGTCCTCCCGCGGAGTCATACGGAAGCATTGCCCTGACCGGCAGATCTGTTCTATGCTGAAATGATCAATCTCTTTCGTTATCATATGTTTTTACCCTTTCATGACGCCTGCTGCAGCACCCATGCACGCGTCCCCCGTTCTATCCCGGTATTCAGCGTCCGGTACATCTGACCATTGTAACACAGGATAATCAGAAATTTTTATCATTAGCATGCTTCAAGGCACTATAAGTGCGATTACCTTTTTGATTACCGTGAAAAAGAAAAACTCGCAAACCCGCATAAACAGCGGACTTGCGAGAATCTGAGAATGGAGCATATGGGACTCGAACCCACGGCCTCCACACTGCCAGTGTGGCGCGCTCCCAGCTGCGCTAATGCCCCATGCCCTCAGTATAGCATAATTTTAAAAAAAATCAATGAAAACTTTTATTTTCTTTCGTGCCATTCTAAATCTGAAAAATAAGTAAGCCGCCCTGCTCTCCGGTAAAGAACAGGCGGCTTACTTAAAGCTTAATAATTTTGACGGCAGAATCTACCCGATCTGATAATTTTTGACCACGATCTGCAAGGTTCTTTTGCCCTGATATTCATTGACCGACGGATAGTAGATAAAAGATGCATACACGGCGTTCTGTCTGCCCCAGCAGAGTTTCTGCCGCTCATTCTCCCCGTATCTGTCCGCAACTTCCTGCAGGAATGTCTCTGGATCCCCGAAATACATTGCTTCCATTATAATCCCTGTGTGATTCGACACCTGCAGCTTCAGCACATTCCGGTTCTTCCCGAGGATGCGGGCGTTAAGAAGTTTCAGCCCCTTCTCGGCAAAAAGCGGTTTCTCATTGCCTTTTCCAAAGGGTTCCAGCACATCAAGTCCTTCAATCAGCCCTTCTGTGATATAATCGATCGGCATCGGAACGTCAATCAGCACTTTCTGCACCAGGTCGTCCTGCGTCAATGTACAGCCTGCATTCAGCCTGCTGCGCATCTCGTCAATCCGCGCTTTCTCTATGGAAAATCCCGCCGCCATCGGATGTCCCCCAAACTTCAGAAACAGATCCTGGCAGCGCATCATCTCGTCAAACATCGAATAAGCCTCAATGGAACGCCCGGAACCTTTTGCGCACTCTTCCCCATCTGTCACGACGAATACCGGCCGGTAATACCGTTCACGCAATTTTCCCGCGATGATTCCGGCTACGCTCTCATGACAGTCCGGGAGATACACGACCAGCACGCGGTCATCCGCGAGTGAGGTACTGTCAATCTGTCTGCACGCCTCCGCCACTCCGTCCTGCGTCATCTGTTTGCGCGCGTCATTCAGTTCCTTCAGCTCAGCGGCAAGCTTTCCCGCCTCTTCCTCATCTTTCGCAAGCAGAAGCCGCAGTGAGCGTTTTGCGGTATCCAGCCGGCCGCTGGCATTGATACACGGTCCAAGCACAAATCCTATGTGATAGGAAGTAATCCGGGAGTCTGACAGACCATTGGCCGCGATCAGCGCGCGCAGTCCCGGATTGGATGTCGTCTGAAGCCGCTTCAGCCCTTCCTTTACCAGAATGCGGTTTTCCCCGTCGAGATCCATCACATCGCCGACCGTCGCGATCGCGGCAAACTCCAGAAGTTCAAGGGCCTCTCTCCCCGGAATTCCCATGGCCTGGTAGAGTACGCAGACCAGCTTCCAGGCAACGGCAGCTCCGCACAGTTTCTTGTACGGATATGTACAGCCTGGCTGTTTCGGATTTACGATCACATCGGCGTCAGGGAGTATATAGATTCGTCCATTCTCCTCTGTTTCCCGGGATCCTGAACCGCTTTTTACATCCCCCTGCGCCAGACCAGTCTCATCGCCTTCACACCGACCCGTCTCCGTCTTTTCTTTTTCCACTCCTGCGGCTGCGCGACTCAGTCTCTTCTCCTTATATCCAGGTATATTCGTACCTGAATTCCCGATAAAAGACTCCTGTGCTCTTTTTTTCGCGTTAAAATAAGGCTCGTGATGATCCGTAATGACAACCGTCATCCCCTGCTCTTTCGCATAGGCAATCTGTTCAATCGCCGCGATTCCATTGTCGCAGGTCAGGATTGTATCGACCCCTTCCTCATACGCGAGCTGGATCAGTTTCATATTAAGTCCGAACCCGTCTTTCATCCGGTCGGGTATCTCATAATCCACATTTGCGCCGCAGCGGGTCAGCGCCCGATAGAGAATATACGTGGCATTGACGCCGTCAATGTCATAATCTCCGATGATCCGGAGCTTTTTCCCTGATTTTATTTTTTCCTGCAGCAGGCGCACTGCTTCCGTACAACCTTTCAGGGCGGCCGGGTCGTTTAACGACTCCAGACCGCCCTGAAGGTAGACGGCTACCGCTTCCTCTCCCACGACACCGCGGTTCCGTATGATCCGCGCTGTGACCTGGTCGATGCCGAACCGCTGGCCGATTGCCTTGAAATCGGCACGCTTTGCTGCAACCATCCATTTTTCTTTCATATTAAATTGTATCCTGTCATTATTTTTTCTTCTTTGCCGACTTTGTACCCTTCGCAGGAGCCGGGCTGACTGCGGCCGCTTCCTTTTTCTTCCTCATCAGATACCAGATCACACCGGTCAGGCAGACAGATGAGTAACCTCCGGCCACGACACCGACCATCAGAGGCAGTGAGAATTCCTTGATCGTAGCGACGCCGAGGATATACAGCACCGCGATCATCGCAAACGTTGTGAACGATGTGTAGATGCTTCGTGTCAGTGTCTCAGTGACACTCGTGTTGACGATGTCTTCCAGAGGAGCCTTTGCCATGATCTTCAGGTTCTCACGGATACGGTCGAAGATGACGATCGTAGCGTTAATCGAGTAACCGACGATCGTAAGCATGCAGGCGATGAAAGTATTTCCCACGGAAATACGCACGATCGCGTAGCACGCAAACACGACAAGCACGTCGTGCAGAAGAGCCAGAACAGCGCTTCCCGCAAAGCGGATATCCTTGAACCGGAACCAGATGTAAACCAGCATGCACAGACCTGCGATCAGCACGGCGATCACAGCGTCACGGCGCATCTCATTGCTGACGGTGGAGGAAATTGTCTCGAAAGAGATCGTATCCGCATCAATATCAAACTGATCGGCAATCAGGGCCGCCACTTCCTCACGCTCATCCACGGTGAGCACACGTGTCTTGATGAAGACCTCGTTTGTACCGGCAACCTTCTGTGTCTGAATCTCGGCGTCGCCTGTCACCTGCTGGAACAGCGGCTTGACATCGGAGTCAAGATCAGCAATACTCATATCTTCATTAAAAGTAACACTTGTGGATGTACCGCCCATGAAATCCATGCTCAGGTTCAGAGCGCCTTTGCCCGCCGCGGAGTTGATACCCATCAGAACCGGGCCGGAAAGGATCGCCACTGCAGCGATCACAGCCGTAAGACGTCTCTTTCCAACAAAATCGATGGTGGCACGTTCTTTTGCACGTCCATAGTATTTTTCATCGCGGAAACCGAGCTCATACAGGGCAAGCACGACCAGACGCGCGATAACCAGCGCCGTGAACATGGAGATCACAATACCGAGAGCCAGCGTCTGAGCAAAGCCCTTGACACTTCCGGTACCCATCGCGTTCAGCACGAACGCCGCGATCAGCGTTGTGATATTTCCGTCAAGAATTGCGGAGAGCGCTTTCTTGAAACCGGTCGTGATCGAAGACCGGACTGATTTCCCTGCCGCAATCTCCTCACGGATACGTGCATAGATAATTACATTTGCATCAACCGCCATACCAATGCCGAGGATGATACCTGCAATACCAGGCAGCGTCAGCGTCATATTAAAGGCATTCAGAGCAACAATAACCAGAGCCGTATAGATCAGCAGACAGAAGCCTGCGACAACACCCGGCAGCGCATAGACAAAGATCATGAAGATAATCACGATCGCAAGGCCGATCCCGCCGGCGATAAGGCTTGTACGGATCGCATCCTCACCGAGCTGAGCGCCGACCACATTGGAGCGGATCTCTTCAAGTTCCAGAGACAGGGAACCGATACGGATGAAGGAGGCGAGGTTCTGCGCTTCCTCCGCGTCTGCCATTCCCGTGATGATCGCGGAACCATCCGTGATCGCCTCGTTGACTCGCGGAGAGCTGATCACTTCGTCGTCATAGACGATCTCGATCACATTGCCCACATTCTCGGAAGTGGCCTTGGCGAAGGCTTCTTTTCCATCGGCGGTCAGATCAAGCTGTACGACATACTCGCTTCTCTTTGTCGTCTGATCCTGCTGTGTTCCCGCGGAAGCGGAAGCCACCTGCGTGCCCTCAAGCACAACAGTACCGTCAGAGAGACGGAACTGCAGAGAACCTGGCTTGCCGAGCTCCTCAAGAATCGCGTTTGCGTCAGTAACGCCCGGAATCTCGATATTGATGCGGTTGCTGCCTTCCTGGTATACCTGCGCCTCCGTGCTGTACCCGTCAACACGCTGCTGCAGCTTATGGATTGTATCGTCCATATCTTCTGAGGATGGGTTGTCGTCTCCGACTGTCTGGTAAGTGATGCTGACACCGCCGGAAAGGTCAAGGCCCAGAATGATGTTGCGGGCCGAGCCGGTACCGGTCTTTCCGATTCCAAATACGGACGTGTAAATCAGAACCAGCAGCAGTATCAGCATACCGCCAATTGTGATTTTTGCCTTTTTCTTGTTCATTGTACTTCTCCTTTTTCTTCTTTTTCAGCTAACGCTGCCTTGATCATAAGTGCGCACTCCACGCGCTTTCTCTGGAGCTCGCAGCCGATATCGTACGCATCCTGGATCGTGCCGTGGAAATTGTAGGAATTCGCCGCGCATCCGCCGCTGCAGTAGAACTTCGCAAAACAGTTCCGGCACTTCTCCTTCGTGTAGACATTGCAGCACTTGAATTCATCGACGATATCCTGCCGGGTGATCCCCTCATCCACATTTCCCATCAGATATTCCTCGTGTCCGACAAACTGATGGCAGGGATAAAAATCGCCCCACGGCGTGACCGCCAGATACTCTGTTCCGGAACCACAGCCGGACAGACGCTTGTATACACAGGGGCCGCCCGTCAGATCCATCATGAAATGGAAAAACGTAAATCCGTTCCCTTCTTCCTCCCGGCGCACCATCTCGGCCGCAAGGCGGTCATACTCCGCGAAAATCTGCGGCAGATCTTCCCTGCGAAGCGCATATTCCTCCGATTCCGGAGCAACAACCGGCTCCACCGAAATCTGTTTGAAGCCAAGATCTGCAAGATGCATGACATCTCTGGAAAAATCAAGATTATGCCTTGTAAATGTACCACGCGCGTAATAATTTTTCTGGCCGCGGCTCTCGGCGAATTTCTGGAACTTCGGCAGCACCAGATCATAACTGCCCTTCCCTTTTCGGAACGGACGCATGAAATCATGGACTTCCTTTCTGCCGTCAATACTCAGCACGACATTCGCCATCTCGCGGTTGCAGAATTCCATCACCTCATCGTCGAGCAGCACGCCGTTCGTTGTCAGCGTAAAACGGAAATTCTTATTATGAAGCTTCTCCTGCTCTCTGCCGTAGGCGACAAGATCCTTCACCACCTGCCAGTTCATCAGAGGCTCGCCTCCGAAGAAGTCAACCTCCAGATTCCGCCGCGCGCCGGAATTCGCAATCAGAAAATCGAGCGCTTTCTTTCCTACTTCAAAGCTCATCAGCGCTCTGCGCCCGTGATATTCCCCTTCCTCCGCAAAACAGTAACGGCAGGCAAGATTGCAGTCATGCGCGATATGCAGACAGAGAGCCTTCACAACCGTCTTTCTGGCCTTAAAATCCATGATCGCTTTCTCATAGATATCTTCCGTGAAAAGAACTCCCTGCTTCTCCAGTTCCTCACATTCCTCAAGCGCTTCCTCAATCTGGGCGCTGTCATATTTATGTTTCAGTCTGTCCTTTACAGACTCCCGGGATTCTCCCGCGTCAAGCAATTCTATTACATCATAAACCAGGTCATCTACAACGTGAACGGCGCCGCTGTTCACGTCGAGCACAATGCTGTAGCCATTGTTCCTGTACTGATGAATCACGTGCATTCCCCGCTTTCTCTTCCACACGCAACGATAAGAAGCACGCTGTGCGGGCTTCTTATCATTTATTATTATATACCAAAATAATCGAGCGGGAGGCAGTTTCCCCTCCTGCCCGCCGCGCGGCCCGCATGCTGCGTCAGCAGCTGTTCTCCATATGCGGGCCTGCGCATAAGCACATACAGGAAGTGCAGCGGCCCAGGCCGCTGCACTTCCTCTCTCCCGACCTGCTTATTATTTATTATTGCTTTCGCATGTCTGATTGCCTACCGTGCAGGATGTCTTGCATGCAGACTGGCAGGATGTCTGGCACTCGCCGCAGCCGCCCTTCTTCAATGTGTTCTGCAAAGACTTTGTATTCAGTGTCTTAATATGTTTCACGACGTCTGACCTCCTTCTCTTATATGATGATGTTGGGGCAAAAGGTACTTTGTCCCCATGATGCCAGCCGGGGCGCAGAACAGCCAAAGTTCCGCTGAACCATAACACAGAAAACTCTGCCGGATGACCTGTGGTTTATTGTATCACAGAAGATTCCAAATTTAAAGCATTAATTTTCAGGTTTTGTGCGAGACTCTGAAACAACGTTACTGTTATAGTTTTCAGATACCTTCATACCTTCAGGGCAATTTTTCCGGCAACACATATTTTTATAGCAATATCTGACATGATATGTTATAATCTTTTCAGTCAGTGTAGACAGTAAAACAGGAGGCAAATCATGAAACTTTTATTTCTTGGAGACAGCATTACCGACTGTGGACATTGTTTTTCAGAGGACGGTCTTGGAGATGGCTATGTAAAGATGATCTCACAAAAACTAAATGATTCACACAGCAGTTATGATCCAGGGTGCGGCAACAGTATCTCCGGACTCCGCCGCGAAGAATTTCACGTGGTAAACGGCGGAACGGACGGCTTTACCTTCCCGCGCATCTATCAAAAGTGGAGACAGCAGTATTCTTCAGAGAACTGGGACATTGTCTCCATCCTGGGCGGCGTCAACGAAGTGGGCGCCATCATGGATTCCGGTCTGTCGGAAAATGCCGTCAGCTCACTCCTCGCCTCGTCGGAACAGGCGCTGTATATGCTGCTGCGCCGTCTGTGTCAGAAAAATGTACGGCGGATTCTGCTTCTGGAGCCGTTTCTCTTTCCCTATCCCGCCTATCTCGCCAACTGGATGCTTACGCTTGACAGAGTAAGGAGCATGATCCGTAATGCGGCTTCCATGGCAGAACCCGCCGCTGACTCTGCTGCAGGTCCCGCACCGGGTTTCTCTGCCTCCTTCAGGAAAATCTGTCTTGTTCCCCTTCAGCCCGCTCTTGATGCGTACGCCTCAGAGCATGGCTTTTCCTCCGTCACCACAGACGGCATCCATCTGACGGAGCAGGGACACCGGATCATCTGCGACTGTATTCTCAATAAATATTCATGCCTGCACTGCGGACATGCCATGGATGAGCGCCGATGCTAAACGAACATCCACTGAACGTTCAGCACTTCGTTATTGAATCCACGGATTTCTCTTCTGCCTCGCAGCGAGCTAACGGAAGCGTATCGGCATCCACAGTCCACGGATTGCTCCGCCGCTTCGCGACCCCGGACTCCTGCAGGTATTCGAAATTCTGCCTGCTTCCTTACAAAGATCTGGCTTTTACTTGCGGGTGGCTTTCAGATCATCGTGCGTATCAAAGCTGACACTGTCAACTACTTTGCGTGTCTGTTCATCATAGACAACGATGTTCATTCCTCTCTTGTTCTGAGAGTATTCCGTCCCGTTCAGCACGATGGAACTGACATTTCCGCAGTCGTGTCCCGCGCTCACAACGGAGAACGAAAGCGCCTGATCCCCGATGCTCCCCGCGTAGTTCAGTTTTTCCCCGCCGGCTGCTTCACTGACAACTTCTCCATGGGAAATCACCGCGTAAAAGCTGTCTCTGTATTTTCCTTTAAATCGCGTCTCAATCCCCAGCGCTCTCAGGCCCGCACGCGTCTCCTTTGTCAGCGCCTTGACTCCTTCATCTTTGACCGAGAGGAACACGGTAAAATTCTCATTGTCTATCATTTTCAGATATTCTGAGAAGTCTGTCTCAAACTGTAAATTGCATCTGTCCTTCACATACTCGTAGTAATCCTTCGTTTCTTCCCATTGCTCATCCTCCACCGACGGAACCTCATACGTTTCGGCAAGCAGACCTCCGATATAATCCGACAGTTTGACAGCCCCCCAGATATTTGCATGCCGCAGAGCGCTCTCTTTGGGAAGAACCGCGCCAATCGCCTCATAATTTGATTTTTCGCACAGATCATAAAAATCCGCTCCCTGCTCCGCGGCAAACTGCGTCAGCGTATTGTGAATCCCGTCGTCATCCGCGTTTTTGGGCAGGTTCACCATCACAAGCTTCACCTGATTTTCCCTGCACAGCTGAGCTGTCTTTTCCAGATATTCCTGCATGGTCGGCATCATATCCGATCTCGCGTCGGAATCGGAAGGAACAAACGTCTCATATTCCGAAGGGCCCATATCACTTAAGGGACCGAACCCTTTCAAAGGCGCTTCCGAAAAATACGAAGGCTTGAAATCATAATCCGTCAATGACTTCCACCGTGTATGGAACCGGATGTTGGTAAAGTAATAGCTCTTTCGGCTCTGCGTCTTGTCCAGCCTGCAGATATCATTGACGGCCTCCGCCTTCACCATGGACCACCGCATCGGATCCAGGCATTTTCTGACAAGTCCTTCCGACATATTGAGCAGACCGTAACTCTCTTTATATTGGTAGCAGAATTTCGTGTCGATGACCACCACCTTTGGCTTTTGAAAACGCAGCGCTTCTTTCAGCCAGTAATAGCTCAGTACCGGGCTCTGCTGCTCGCTTCCGAGGTTGTAGCTCCGGATTCCGTACCTATTATAAATTTCCTGAGGAGAGAATGCGTTGACGCACACACTGCTTCCCAGAAACAGCACATCGATGGAATTTTTCTCCATTTTGTAAAACTGTTTGTAAGAGGAAGTCGTCGGCCAGGAAGAATTGGCGTAGATATATTTCGGGCTGAGAATCTGATTGATTTTTGCCAGAGAACTAACAAGAATGATTATAAAAAGAACATTCCGCATGAATCTCTTTACTCCGCTTTTCATAATCAGAATCCTCCATAAATGAAATCTTGCGCATTGAAGCCATACCCATAGGTGCCAAAAATCCAGATCACCCAGACAGCCGCCAGATAAATCGTCCAGCGGACCACAAGGTTCTGTTCAAGAATCTTCTCTCTCAGTTCAAACCGGCACTGCAGAAAACTCACGACCGCCAGAACCACTACCGACGCAAACAGAACAACACACTCTTTCCAGTCCAGTCCAAGTTTAAACAGCGCGTCATTAAAAAAGATCCACGGATTGAATTTGCAGAACATGGACCGAATCATCCAGATGCCTGCCTTCAGCCGCTCTGCCCGGAAAATGATCCAGCCAAGCATCACCAGGTAAAAGGTCACGAACATTTTTATCCCTTTTCTGAACCAGGAATCCGCCTTTATTCCGGCACGCTCATACAGCCTGTTCCTGACCCCATACGTCAGTCCCCCCACGATCTGATAGACCGCATGCAGTATTCCCCAAAACAGAAACCGCAGATTGCCGCCATGCCAGATTCCGCTGACAGCGAAGGTAAGGATCAGATTGACATACTTGCGGAATTTTCCCTTCCGGTTTCCGCCCAGCGGGATATAGATGTAATCGCGGAGCCAGAAGCTGAACGACATATGCCATTTTCTCCAGAATTCCTGGATGGAAGTCGAAAAATAAGGGTGATCAAAGTTATTCACCAGAGAAATACCATAGAGCTGCGCCGTCCCCTGGGACAGGGTAACACAGGATAAAAAATCCGTATACAGCTGAATACTGTAAAGAACCGCCGCCACCAGTATGTAAAATCCCTCATACCGCTCATAATTGTCAAAAACGGTGTTGACAATGACCGCCGCCTTGTCCGCGATCATCAGTTTCAGAAAGAAACCCCAGATGATCAGCTGAATCCCTTTTATTATATTTCTGCTGTCGTACCGGTTCCCTCTAAACAGCTGTTCTCCCAGCTGCTCATACCTGGGGACCGGCCCCTGAATAATCTGCGGAAAGAAGGAGATAAAAAGGACAAACTTCAGAGGATTTCTCTGCGCGCTTATCTTTCCCCTGTACACATCCGCCAGATACGCTGCCAGCTGCAGGGAATAAAAAGAGACGCCGACCGGCACAAGCCAGTCAAATCCATCTCTCCAGGCCCTCACTGCCGGGAAAAAATCCGTGAATCTGAGGCCGATCAGAACAAACAGCGATATAAAAACTGCAAAGAACAGCGTGACCTTGTTCCTCTGTTTTTCAATCAGCAGGCCAAACGCAAAACCCAAAAGCACAGAAACCAAAAAAATAAGCAGGGTTCTGACATCCTTTACCAGCCTGCAGTAAAAGTACATGCTTCCCGCAAGAAGCACGACCCATCTGAATCTGACGGGTACGATATAATAGACAAGAACAGAAGCAGCTACAAATGCGTAAAAAACAAATGACAGATAATCCATATGGCCGCCTTTCAAATTATTTTACGCCACAACTACCATGAAAAACGCAAAACATGCGTTTCCCATGGTAGTCTTTTCCAGATGTCTTTATTCTACTGAAGCTTTATTCTTCTTCATTCGCTCTCGCTGCGATCTCCCTCTCCTGTACATCGTTCGGAGCCTGCTCATAGCGTGCGAACTCATATTCATAGGTACCGCTGCCGCCGGTCATGGAACGAAGCTGCGTGGAGTAACCGTAAAGTTCGGACATCGGAACATCCGCCTCGACAATCGTATTGCCCTTGTGATCCGGATTCATGCCAAGCACGCGGCCTCTTCTCTTGTTGAGATCACCCATAACGTCGCCCGTGAATTTATCCGGAACCGTAACCTTCATGGATGCGATCGGCTCAAGAAGCACAGGTCCCGCTTCCATGAAGCCTTTCTTGAAGGCCATGCTGGTCGCTGTCTTGAACGCCATTTCCGAGGAGTCTACCGGATGGTAGGAACCATCGTACAGAACCGCCTTCACGCCGACTACCGGATAACCGGCCAGAGGTCCTTTCTGGCAGGATTCCTGCACGCCCTTCTCAACAGCCGGGAAGTAGTTCTTCGGAACGGCGCCGCCCACGACTACCTGCTCGAATACGTACGGCTCTTCCAGATTGTCTGACGGTGAGAAGCGCATCTTGACATGTCCGTACTGTCCATGTCCGCCGGACTGCTTCTTGTACTTGGAATCCACGTCGGAGTTCTTGCGGATCGTCTCGCGGAACGCCACCTTCGGCTTGGAGAGTTCGACTTCCACTTTATATTTTGTCAGAAGCTTGCTGACGATAATATCAAGGTGCTGATCGCCCATGCCGTAAAGCAGAGTCTGGCGGTTCTCGCCGTCGTTGACCACTTTCATCGTCAGATCTTCCTGCGCGATCTTTGCAAGAGCCTGCGCTACCTTATCTTCCTCGCCCTTCTTCTTCGCCTCGTATCTCTTGTATGTATACGGGGTGGAGACATCGATCTTGCCGTACTGAATCGGAGCGGCCTTCGTCGCGAGGGAATCGCCCGTGGAAGCGTCGAGCTTTCCGATGGCGCCGATATCGCCTGCGTGAAGCTCCTTCACCTCAATCGGCTTGCTGCCTTCGAACACGTAAAGCTTGCTGATGCGCTCTTCATTGTCCGTGTTCACGTTGTACAGCGTGTCATCATTCTTGATCACGCCGGACGCAACCTTGAACATGGAATATTTGCCGATAAACGGATCCACGATTGTCTTGAAGATGAACGCTGACTTCGGCTTGGAGAAATCATAATTCGCCTCAAAGACTTCCTTTGTCTTTGAGTTGACGCCCGCGATCTTGCGCATCTCGGGGCTCGGGAAGTAGTTCACGATATCATTCAGGAGGATCGTCGTGCCCTGCAGATTGATGCTCGAACCCATTGTAACCGGAACGATGGAACCATCGGCAACGTTGGTGTGAAGCGCCGCAACGATCTCGGCCTCGGAGAACTCTTCACCCTCAAAGTAGCGGTCCATCATATCCTCACTTGTCTCAGCGACCGCCTCAATCAGGTTTTCTCTGTACTGATCCAGATACTCCCTGGAGTAATCCGGAATCTCGCACTCGACCTTTTCGTTCTTATTTACATACTTTCTCGCTTTCATCTTCACGATGTTCACATATCCGACAAATTTTTCATTCTCACGGATCGGAAGGTGAACCGGGGCGATCTTCTTGCCGTAGAGCTCCGTCAGGGTCTCAACAACATTGCGGAAGCTCGCGTTGTCAACGTCCATATTGGAAACATAGATGATCCTCGGCAGCTTGTATTTGTCGCAGAGATCCCATGCTTTCTCCGTGCCGACTTCCACGCCGCTCTTGCCGTTCACAACGATGATCGCCGCGTCAGCCGCCGCTACCGCTTCCTCAGCCTCGCCCAGGAAATCAAAATATCCGGGAGTATCCAGCACGTTCACCTTGGTATCTCCCCAGACGATCGGTACCATGGAGGTGGAAATTGAAAACTTTCTCTTGATTTCCTCTTTATCAAAATCGCTGATGGTATTTCCGTCAGTCACATTCCCAAGTCTGCTCGTAATGCCCGACAGATATGCCATGGACTCAACAAGGCTTGTCTTGCCGGCTCCGCCGTGACCCAG
Source organism: uncultured Lachnospiraceae bacterium (assembly GCA_947588845.1). Classification (GTDB taxonomy): domain Bacteria; phylum Bacillota; class Clostridia; order Lachnospirales; family Lachnospiraceae; genus Choladousia. Next base: position 6,146 of record CANQAR010000046.1, on the reverse strand, counting down.
AATAACGACATTACGAATCTTGTCTGTTGTGTAAACATTCATAGTCTTGTCCTCCAATATAAGTTAATAAGGGGCGGAAAAACCCCACATGGATACATTCTACTAAAATACAGCCGATAATTCAAGTATTTTATTCACATTTAACAGGATTTTTAAAAGGAGCGGCGGCAGCGGAACAATCCGGATGCGAACTGCCGCTTGACTAACTTCCCTGAACATAGTAAAATCTGATATGTTCTTTACCGCTTAAAATTATGAAAGTAAAGGAAGGATAGGACCATGCACTTTTCTACGTTTGGGTTCATAGGCCTGGGACTGATCGGCGGTTCTCTGGCCAGGAACCTGAAAAAATCACAGCCTGGCTGCCGCATCATGGCATACACAAGGACCGCGGCCACCACAGAACAGGCGCTGGAAGACGGCGTGATCGACCAGATCTGCAGTTCGCCTGCCGACCCCGCGTTCGCCGGCTGTGATATCATTTTCCTGTGCGCTCCGGTCGGCCACAATATCAGCGCGCTTTCCGTTCTCGGAAAGATCGTCCCTGATTCCTGCATCCTGACGGATGTCGGAAGCGTAAAAACCGGAATCCACGAGGCCGCGCACAGCTTCGGACTTGACGGCCGCTTTATCGGCGGACATCCGATGACCGGTTCCGAGAAATCCGGATTTTCAAATGCAAACCCCCATTTATTTGAGAATTCCTATTATGTAATCACGCCTTCGGAAGGAACTGACGAACAGAAGGTCGAGGCATACCGCAAGCTTGTCTCCTCAACCGGCGCGCTCCCTCTGATCCTCGATTACCGAAAGCATGACTACATCACGGCGGCCGTCAGCCATCTTCCGCACCTGATCGCGGCCGCTCTTGTCAACACGGTCCACTGCCTCGACACCAGCGATGAGCTGATGAAGCTGATCGCGGCGGGAGGCTTCAAGGATATCACAAGGATCGCTTCTTCATCTCCGGAAATGTGGGAGCAGATCTGCGTCGCAAACAATACGAACATATCGGAGGTGATGGAAACCTTTCTGCGTCTTCTTCAGGATTCCCGCCGCGAGATGAATCGGGGAAACGGGCACGCGATTCATGAGATGTTTGAGGAATCCCGTGCTTACCGGAATTCCTTCTCTTCTTCTCCTCTCGGCAGCATCAAGAAGACCTGGCGCATTTTCTGCGATATCGTCGATGAATCCGGAGCCATCGCGACAATCGCGACCACACTCGCCGTCAACGGCATCAGCATCAAGAACATAGGCATTGTCCATAACCGCGAATTTGACGAGGGCGTCCTTCGGATCGAATTCTATGAGGAAGCGCCGTCCCTGCACGCCGCTGAGGTGCTCCGGCAGCACCGCTACCGTGTATGGATACGCTGAACGGCATAAACGGATGCTGTTTTTTTACAGACAGGGGATAAAAGGTGTTCAATATACACAAATTTATTTTTTTTCCATGTACATTTTTACAAAATCTCAAGCCCATCATTGACAAATACTGTTAGTAGTGCTAAAGTTTAAGCATATTAATACACATTAATATAATGGAACTGTATTTGTCACAAAGGAGGATAAAACATGAGCGAATCTTTATTAAGCCCACAGACACAGGATGAACAGCACGTCCCTGCGACGCGTAGTCTGCCGGACCACGAGGCAGAAAAACAGGTGTACATCCTCGAGAATCTTGACAGTGCCAACTGTGCTGCCAAGATGGAGAAAAAAATCAAGGAGCTGCCTGGTGTTTCCTACGCATCAATCACACATACGACCAGACAGCTTCATCTTGTAGCGGACAATCAGGAAGCCCTTCTTCCGAGGATTCAGGATATTTGTACCGATATCGAGTCCGCAGTCAGGGTAGTCCCGAAGGATGATCCCCGGAAGGCATCCACAACAAAGACTTATCTGCTCAAGAATCTGAACAATGCGGGGAATGCTTCCAGAATCGAGCGTCAGATCAACGCGATCGGTGATGTCATGAGCGCCACAGTTTCATTCGCAACCAAACAGCTCAAGGTTACCGGCACGAATCCTGACCGTCTGCTTCCGCAGTACAGAGAGATCTGCTCTGCCATCGACGACAAGATTGAAGTCGTTCCGAAGGACACCGCGCCGAGAAGCGCCGACACCCTTGCGATCGAGGCAGGCAAAACAAGTACAAAAGCTGTAACGGATGATGTCAGAAGCCTTGTCTCCATCATTGGAGGAGCTCTTCTCTTACTGGTGGCCGGCATTGTATCTCTGCAGGGACAGGGACTGATTGTCACTCTTCCTATCTACATTATTGCCTACATTCTTCTCGGCGGCAGAGTTGTCCTTACCGCTGCGAGAAACCTTGCAAAAGGCATTGTATTTGACGAGTATTTCCTGATGAGCGTTGCAACGCTCGGCGCATTCGCGATCGGCAAATATCCGGAAGCGGTTGTCGTTATGCTCTTCTACTGTGTCGGCGAGTTCTTCGAAGCCAAGGCAGTTGAGAGAAGCCGCCGCCAGATTATGGATACGGCAGATATGCGTCCTGAGGTTGTCAATCTTCTGGTGGAAGGCGGCCTGCAGGTAATCGCCGCAGCAGATGCTCAGGTAGGCGAGATTATCCTTGTTCAGCCGGGCGACAGAATTCCGCTTGACGGCGTTGTTGTCGAAGGCGAAAGCAACATCGATACCGCTCCGATCACAGGCGAGCCGATTCCGGTTAACGTCAAATCCGGAGACGAGGTAATTTCCGGCTGCGTCAACACGACCGGACAGCTCAAGGTTCGTGTTGAGAAGACTCTGGAAGAGTCCATGGTTTCCAGAATCCTTGATTCCGTCGAGAGCGCTGCTGCAAGCAAGCCGGCAATCGACCGTTTCATCACCCGCTTTACAAAGATCTACACACCGTGCGTAGTAGCTCTTGCAATTTTAACTGCAATCCTTCCGTCTCTGTTCACAGGCAACTGGGGACACTGGGTATACACCGCGCTGACCTTCCTCGTAATCAGCTGTCCGTGCGCGCTGGTTCTGTGCGTACCGCTTACCTTCTATTCAGGTATCGGCGCCGGTTCCAAGCTCGGCATTCTCTTCAAGGGCGGCCTTGCAATGGAGCGTATGTCTGGTGTTAAGGCAGTTATCATGGACAAGACCGGTACGGTCACAGAAGGAAACTTTGTTGTACAGGATATCATCCCGGCAGGCGAGATGACAGCGAAGAAGCTGCTCGGCATCGCCGCTGAATGTGAACTGATTTCCACTCACCCGATCGCAACAAGCATCGTGAACGCTGCACACAACATGAAGCTGGAACTGAAGAGACCGGAAAACGCAGAAGAGATCGCAGGTTACGGTATCCGCGTAGATTCTCCGGACGGACTGCTTCTTGTTGGTAACGCAAAACTGATGAACCGCTACAGAGTTGACCTCTCCGATTATGAGCACAGCACCTATGGTACTGAGGTACTGGTTGCATGCGGAGGAACATTCCTTGGTCATATCGTGATCTCTGATACGATTAAATCAGATGCACGTTTCTCAGTCTCCAGCCTCAAGGAGATGGGAATCACAACGGCAATGCTGACCGGCGACTCTCTGGAGAGCGCGGAAGCTGTTGCTGCTGAAACAGGTATCGATGAAGTGCGTGCAAGACTTATGCCGCAGGATAAACTTACCGAGCTGATCAATATCCGCAGATCTTATGATTCCGTTATGTACGTAGGCGACGGTATCAACGACGCTCCTGTCCTTGCTGCTGCTGATGTAGGAGCTGCAATGGGCAACGGCGCAGATGCGGCAATTGAAGTAGCTGACGCTGTATTTATGAATTCGAACATGGAATCTATTCCGGTCGCACTCAAGATCGCGAAGATGACCAGCCGTATCGCATGGCAGAACATTATTCTTGCTCTTGGCGTTAAGGTTCTCATCCTTCTGCTTGGTCTTGGCGGCATTGCATCCATGTGGATCGCTGTATTCGCGGACACTGCAGTTGCAGTTCTGTGCGTACTGAATTCCGTACGGATTCTTCAGAAAAAATAAGATTCGCAGATAGATTTATCATCTGGACAGATAAGGAGCTGCTTAAAGCAGCTCCTTATTTGTTTCCGTCTATGCGCAGGCCCAGGTAGGGAAATCAGCTGCTGGCGCAGCACCTGGGCCGCGCGGGCGAGCAGGAGGAAAAGCCGACTCCTACTCGATTATATGCAGGCCCAGGCAGGGAAATCAGCTGCTGGCGCAGCACCTGGGCCGCGCGGGCGAGCAGGAGGGAAAACCGCCTCCTGCCCGATCAAAATACCGACATCTACATCACAAATTCAATCTGGATCCGTCCGTTGTGGGTCTTCGCTTTCAGGTTCTTCTGGCGGCCCGCCATGTAACTGCTGTCAAGATTGCAGAATCCATTGATCGTACTGCAGTCGATATTATAATCCTCCGCATTTCCTATGACTGTTCCGTTAATCAGCCCGTTGCAGGTCTGAAGAACAAAATTATCGCTGATCAGATTCTTTCCATTCAGCGTACCGTTCTGCGTCTCAAGCAGAATCTGCTCCGGGAATTTACATTCCTTTGCCGTGATAAATCCATTCCCCACGACAGCCTCCACTCTGCTCCCGCTCATATTGGCAAGCTCAATCCGCGCGTTGTTTGACCGGATATTCAGCTTGTCGATCCTGCTGTTTTCAATCTTGATCCGTCCGTTCGTGCTGATCAGCTCCGCCATGGAAAGGTTCATCATTTTGCTCCCTTTGATCGAGGCGTTTGTCGTTTTGATCCAGATATTCCCCGCGAAAGAGGCTGGCATTTCCAGAATCAGAACATTAAAATCGAGAAACAGATTCAGCCAGCTCAGGTGAAACGCTCCCTTCATCTTATGTTCAAAAGAAAATACACCGTTTTCCTCACTGCATGTAACAATATCCTGTCCTTCCTTTGGCTTGAAATAAATGCGTACCGGTCCGCTCTCGACTGTCCGGATTCGAATCCGGATGTTCTCCGTCTGCACACGGATCGAATGGATCATATCAACAGGGCCATACCCCTTCTTCTCTTCTTTGCTCTGTCCTTTTGCCGTATAGACGACAAGTCCTCCGTATTCCGCGCGAATCTTCTTCGCTACTTCCTCCGGCGTATCAAAACGCCTGAGTATCTCTTCCTCCGCATATCCCTGCTCAAGACCGTCATAAATCAGTTCCTGATAAAAATCCTCGATCTGTTCCAGATCCTCCATCGGAAGATCACTCAGAAAAAACCGGAGTTTCTTCAAATATTCTTCCTTCTTCATTCCTGTTCCTCCTCTTGTACAGTATTTCTGTCCGCTGCAGCGGCTTCTGCTCCGACCTCATCTTCCACAGACTCTTCTGTTTCCGGATCAGTCTTTTTCACGGCGTCCGATCCTGAACCGTCTTCCGCATTTTCCGTCCTCTCCATTTCCGGTTCCCGGCTCGTCTCAGCTTCTGGTCCCGCCTCTGCCGCGTGCTCCTGCTCTCCGGCATTTCCCCCGCAAAAGGGAGACTCCGCTACCTGGCGGTTTTCCTCCTCAATGAACAGATACATCGTGCGAAGTTCCTCCCACTCGTCGAGAAAAACATTGATCCGGTTTTGTCCCGTTTCTGTGAGTTCATAATACTTCCTGATCCGTCCGTTATACTCTTTGCGGCAGGTCCGCAGACTTCCATTCTGCTCCAGACGCTTCAGAATCGGATAAAGCGTAGACTCGGAGATGTCAATGCAGCGGCTGATGTCCCGGATAATCTTGTATCCATATGACGGTCCCTTTTTCAGAACTGCCAGCACACACACATCCAGGATTCCTTTCTTTCTCTGTGCATCCATAATCATTCCTCCTGTGCTGATGCTATGTTTTACATGCTATTCATAATATAGTATATATAGCATGGTATGTCAAGTATAAATCGAATACCTCCTGCTTGTCTGCGCTGCCCAAGGTTACAGTTCACTTCGTGAACGTATAGCAAACGACAAAAACATTTGCCGTTTGCTATAAACCCTCCGGGGACGCTGAATGTCCAGTGGACATTCGCCCAGCGCCGACCGGAACGGAGTGGAGATGCGCACGAATTTGAAGAGGAAAAAGGGGCTGTGAAAAAATAGAGCTGTTCACAGCCCCATTTTTTCATAACCCCTCTGCTTTGTATCGAAAACAGGAAAAA
>CANQAR010000045.1 GCA_947588845.1 uncultured Lachnospiraceae bacterium | reverse complement strand
CCGTACTGATCATCGCGGCCGCCCTCTGGATCGGCATGAAGATTTTTCACCAGAATAAAGATTACGGAAGCATTCAGATCACGGTGAACGGACGGGAGTACGGCACTTATTCACTCGGAAAAGATCAGGTAATCTCCATCAATGAGACAAATGTCTGCGAAATCAGGGACGGACGAGCCACAATGATCGAAGCCAACTGCCCGGATCAGCTCTGCATGAGCCAGCCTTCGATCACCGCGGAAGGCGGCTTTATCATCTGTCTTCCAAATACGGTCTTTATCGAGGGAATACCGGCGGCGGACGCCGAGGAAAACGGAACTGCGATTGATGCGGTTGGATGAACCAGCCGCATCTGCTTCATTCATATGAAAAAACCGGAAAAATATTTCCCGACAAGTCGACGGCTTCATCAGAAACCAGCTGCTCTCCTGCGTTCAAGCAGCCAGGCCATGACATGAACTGCCTGCTCGAACTCCCCTTTCGCAATCATATCCTCGATTTCCTGTACTGAGAGTTTTCTCACATTTAAAAACTCCGTCTCGTCCAGTGACTGTCCGGACACCTTCCGGCATTTTTCTGCCGCAAAAACATACGCATAGTTATCGGCCAGCGTAGCATTGGAAGGCACTGTGAGCAGATGACGCCACTCATCAGACTCATAGCCTGTTTCTTCCCGCAGCTCCCGTTTTGCCGCCGCAAGAGCGTCTTCCGCAGATAAATCACCTGAGGGGCCATATTCCCTTCCATCTTTTCGTTCTATTCCGCCTGCCGGAAATTCGGTAGTTACTTTCTTAATGCCCTGTCTGAACTGACGGACGCACAGATAATTCCCATCCATATCAGAAGCCACGATCACCACATAATCTCTGCGGCTGTAGCTGTAATATGGTTCAAACACTTCCCCGTTCGGAAAACGGTACGCGGATCTTCTGAAATCGATCCACTCATCCTGTATGATGTGCTCCGTTCTGACTTCCTCCCAGGCAAGCGGATCTTTCTCTTCTGTTATCTCTTCCTTTTGGTTTTTGCCGGAAATGACGGCATGTTTGTCCTCATACGAAAAGCCATGATCCCCGCACCACTCAACAGCCAGCTGCCGATACGCCTCTTTCTGATAGTCATACCAGCTCTGTTCGATCCCATATCGGATAATGGCATCCTTAAATCTGCGGAACGCGCCTCTTCCTCTGATCGCATTTTCCAGAGAATCCTGCATCTGTCCTTCCGGCAGATCCCATATAAAACGTTCCATAATACTGTATTCATGAATATCAAATTTAGACGGAAGCCCAAAAAAGCGGACATTCCACTCCTCTTCAATCAGTTCAGCCAGTTCCCTTTCATCCTCGTCGTATTCCCCCATAAACGGATATTCCGGCAGACTGACAACCTCCATCTGTTCTATATCAAGATACTGGTTCCATTCATCATCTGCCATTTCAATCGCGTCAATAATCAGCTCAAGGGGAACTTTTATCTTATCTTTCTTCATCCTCTGCTCTTACTCCTTTAACAAAAATCTTCTTCTCTTTTCCTGCCTGGTAAATGATGCAGCTGCAAAGCAGGTGAGAAAAGCAAAGAAAAAGCCTGGTAAATACCAGACCTTTCCCATGGAGCAGACGGGAATCGAACCCGTGTCCGAAAGCCAATCCCCTGTACTTCTACTATCGTAGTCAGTTATTTGACATTCCCTCCGGCAGCCGACAGCTGACAGCCTGCTGCGTTTAGTAGCTTCATGATACGCCCATATGCGCAAAGCTTAACATATGTCGTTTCCTGCATGAGTCGATGCCTGGGTCACAAGGTGCAGGTGCCCTGTGTCAGACAGCCGCCCTTAGGCAGCGTATGCTAAATTATCTTCAGCGTTTATTTTTAATTTGTGATTTGACGCATCACCTGCGGATAGCTTCTCCAGCTTCACAACCCCCGTCGAAACCTTTACTGCCCCGAAACCTGCCATCTCAGTATAAGCGCTAACATCCTTCCTGTCAAGCGACTGTCTGTGAAAAATTAATAGAGATTCTTCACTTTGAAGTTTTTCTCGGCTTCCCGGCGCTGATCCTTCTTCGCGATATCCTGCCGCTTATCGTAGAGCTTCTTGCCCTTTGCCAGTCCGATCTCTACCTTGACCAGACTTCCTCTGAAGTAGACGCGGAGCGGAACCAGCGTGTACCCTTTTTCCGCGATCCTGCCGGCCATCTTGCCGATCTCGTTTCTGTGAAGCAGGAGTTTGCGCACCCGCAGCGGGTCCTTATTAAAGATATTGCCTTTCTCATACGGACTGATATGCATTCCGTAGATAAAAACTTCTCCCTTCTCAATGCGGATAAAAGCTTCCTTGACGCTGCATTTGCCCATGCGGAGCGACTTCACTTCCGTGCCGTGCAGCGCGATTCCCGCCTCATGCTTTTCCTCGATAAAAAAATCATGATACGCCTTTTTGTTGTTTGCAATCAGTTTAACGCTCTCTCCCATACTATTCCCCCGCTTTATGCTCCTGTCTTTCTGTTCCACTTTGAAATTTTCATTTCAGACAATCATCGCACATCTCAAAATCAACCGTTTTCAGTACTTTATCCGCGCCGAGCACGCGCACCCGGACCGGATCCCCCAGATAAAATGTCCGGCCTGTGTCAACGCCTGTCATCTCGTACGTTTCCTCATGATAAATATACCGGTCGTCGTACATTTTTGTCACATGCAGCAGTCCTTCCACCGTGTTTGGAAGCTCCACGTACATTCCGTAGGAGGCTAATCCTGACACGACAGCGTCATATTCTTCCCCGATATGCCGCTGCATATACTCGGCCTTTTTCATTTTCACTGTTTCGCGCTCTGCTTCCTCCGCTCTGCGCTCCGTGACACTCGCCTGCTTCGCGACATCGGGCAGTATCTCCTCATAGTGAGCGCTTTTCTCCGCCGTCATCCGCCCGCGCAGCACATCCTTGATGATGCGGTGAATCTGCAGATCCGGGTACCTTCTGATCGGCGACGTAAAATGACAGTAATACGACGCCGCAAGGCCGAAATGCCCGCTGCACTCCGCCGAATAAACTGCCTGTTTCATCGAGCGCAGCACCAGCCGGCTGATCATGCGTTCCTCTGGGCTGTCCTTTACGCGGTCCAGCATCTTCTGAATCTCCTTCGGATGAACCTCGTCGGAAAGACCCTTCAGCGCATAGCCGGCTCCGTTTTTCCGCGTCCCGCCGCCCGCGCAGATCATTGCGGCCACATTCCTGACACGCTCCACGTCCGGCGACTCATGCGTCCGGTAGACAAACGGCACCTGCTGCCAGTAAAAATCCTCCGCGATCGTCTCATTTGCCGCAAGCATGAAATCCTCGATCAGATCTGTCGCGACATTCCGCTCATAGGGACAGATCTCCAGAGGCACGCCACGCTCGTCGAGACGGAGCTTTGCTTCCGGGAAATCAAAATCCACGGCGCCGCGCTTTCTTCTGGCCGCACGCAGCAGGGACGACAGCTCCGCCATCTTCTCAAGCATTGGCGCCTGCTCCGGATACTGCCGCGCCAGTTCTCCGCTCTCATCCTCAAGAATCTGTTTCACTTCATTGTAGGACATTCTGCGCTTCACACAGATCACAGACTCCGCAAGCCTGTGGGATACGATTCTTCCGCGTTCATCAAACTCCATCAGGCAGCTCACTGCCAGACGGTCCGATCCCGCGTTCAGCGAACATATGCCGTTTGACAGCCGCTGCGGCAGCATCGGGATCACACGGTCCGCCAGATACACGCTCGTCCCGCGCTCAAGCGCCTCCCGGTCAAGCGCGCTTCCTTCCTGCACATAATTGGAAACGTCCGCAATATGCACGCCAAGATGGTAGTGCCCGTCTTTTACGATAAGCGAGACTGCGTCATCCAGATCCTTCGCGTCCTCCCCGTCGATCGTCACCATATTCCAGTCCCGCAGATCCATTCTTCCTTCCCGGTCCGCGGCGCTCACCTCAAGCGGCACCCGTTCAGCCTGCCGCATCACTTTTTCCGGAAATTCCATCGGAAGCCCGTAAGCGCAGACCACTGAGAGAATATCCGTACCGGGATCATTGATATGTCCAATGATCTCCTGCACCTTTCCTTCCGGATTCTTCCCCTCTCCTCCGTAATTCGTAAGGATCACTCGGACCTTATGTCCGCTGACCGCGCCGCGGCTGTTTTCCTGCGCGACAAAAATATCGCGGAGAATCCTGGGATTGTCCGGCACGACAAATCCGTACGTGCGGTTCTGCTGGTACGTCCCGATCACTTCCGTGATGCCATGCTCCAGAATTTTGACGACAGTTCCTTCCTGCCGTTTCCCTTCCGGACTCTGCAGAATGACCGCCTGCACCTTATCCTGATGCAGCGCTCCTTTCGCTTCTCCCTCCGGAATAAAGATATCTTCGTCCTTTCCCTCAACTTCCACAAAACCAAAGCCTTTGGGATTCGCGATATAGGTTCCCGTAAGGAACTTTGCCCTGGCCTTGCGGTACTTTCCCTTTGAAGTCACTTCAATTTTCCCGTCAAGAATCAGGGAATCCAGTACTTCTTTGAGCTGTTCGCGGTTTTCCCGCGGAACCTGGAGGAGGATCGCGATTTCCTTGAGCTTCATTGGACTGTACTGTTTATCGCAGATCATATCGTAAAGCACCTTTTTGCGGCGCTCAAAATGTTCTTCCTTTTGTCTCATACCCGTCCTTTCCTGTTTCTTTCAATCCATATCCTGGCATTTGAACGGATTGTTCCGTGCTTCTCTGTCTTCGCCCCGCTGCGGTCGATGCCGGACGAGCACCGCTGGTTTCCATGCCTAGGCCTGCGCACAGAATCGAGTAGGAGGCGGTTTTTTCCCTCCTGCTCGCCGCGCGGTCTGTGTGCTGCGTCAGCAGCTATTTTCCTCACACGGGCCTGCGCGCAGGCATGAAAAGACCGATGCCATCGCATCGGTCCCTCTGCCTTAGAAATTCATGTTCAGAATAGCGGCGACTACAAAGAACGCCACTGCAAGAATTTTTGTAAACAGAACCAGCTTGCCTTCCATGGAACGCGCCTTATTCTTGCTCCAGTAGGTATCGCCCATACCTCCGATCGTTCCAAGTCCGGCGTCTCTTCCCTGCTGTGACAGAACAAGCACCACCAATGCTATGCACGCCAATACAAAAATAATCGTCAAAAAAATCCTCACGGCCAATCACACCTCCTATGCCAAACACAGCCAGTTTAACACAGGAACTCTGGAATTTCAACTGTTTTCTTCTTACTTCTTTATATTAATTTTTCATCCCCTGCCCGCCGTCTGGAGGAACCTTTGGGTAAAAGGATTTTCATACATCGCGGAAAATCCGACGCTGTCCTCAATCCGGAGCAGCTGATTGTATTTTGCCACGCGCTCTGTCCGGCACGGCGCACCGGTCTTGATCTGCCCGGAACCCACAGCGACGGCGATATCGGCGATCATGGTGTCCTCGGTTTCCCCTGAGCGATGAGAAATGATCGTCCGGTATCCGTTTTTATGCGCAAGCTCGATCGTGTCAAATGCCTCTGTCAGCGTTCCGATCTGATTCACTTTCACCAGAATCGCGTTTCCGGCGCCGCGCATGATCCCTTCCGAAAGGCGCTTCCTGTTCGTCACAAAGAGATCGTCCCCGACAAGCTGGATCCTGCCGCCAAGCCGCTGCGTCAGCCTGACCCAGCCTTCCCAGTCATTTTCGTCCAGCCCGTCCTCAATCGAGACGATCGGGAACTTTCCGCAAAGCTCTTCAAGATAACCGATCATCTCATCGGTGCCGCGGTAGATTTCGGTTCCCTTCATTCTGCTCTCTCCGGGAAAATAATACGCTTTTTTGTCCTCCTGATACAGTTCGCTCGCGGCCGCGTCAAGCGCGATCACAATCTGGCTTCCCATGTGGTATCCTGCCTTCTCAACTGCCTCGCAGATCAGGGAAAGCACCTCCGGCGCGTCCGCGAGATCCGGAGCGAAACCGCCCTCATCGCCGACCCCTGTGGAAAGACCGCGTGACCGCAGAATTTCTTTCAGTGTATGATAAATCTCCACACACATCTGCAGACCATGGGAAAATCCTTCCGCGCCGACCGGCATGATCATAAATTCCTGCAGATCGACCGTGTTGTCGGCATGACAGCCGCCGTTCAGAATATTCATCATGGGCACCGGCAGACGGTGCGCATGCATTCCTCCAAGATAGCGGTAAAGCGGCATGGCAAGAGAACGCGCGGCCGCCGAAGCCGCCGCCATGGACACGCCGAGAATCCCGTTTGCGCCCAGTCTCCGTTTGTTGGGGGTGCCGTCCTCCCGCCGGAGAATCCGGTCAATGGACGCCTGTCCGTATACATTCTCACCGATGATCGCGTCGGCCAGAATCGTGTTTACAAAATGGCAGGCCTGTTCTACGCCCTTTCCCCGGTAGCGGTCCTGCCCGTCTCTCAGTTCCACTGCCTCATACTGTCCTGTGGAGGCGCCGGAAGGAACTGCCGCCCTCCCGACGTTTCCATCCTCTGTCATGATCTCCACTTCCACCGTCGGATTCCCTCTGGAATCCAGTATTTCTCTTGCAAAGACATCTGTTATAGGCATATAGCTGCACATATCGCAAAACCTCCTGATCTTTTTCAGACGCTCTCTTTCGCGCGCCATTCGAAATTATTAATGCCGGGGGCATGCCCCCATGATGCCACGGATTTCTCCGCACTTCGTGCTCACGAAATCTCCGTTTCACTTCGGTCGGTGCTAAACGAACGTCCGCTGGACGTTCAGCACCCTGAAACACCTCAAATCCGCACATTTTTCCATGAAAAATGGCTCCTTTTCGGTGTTTTTTGGGTCTCAGTGTCATGCTTTTCCATGTGAACATGGAACGCATGACCTTTCGACCCTGGCATCAAATTATTCGTTTTGCAATAGTATTTCCCACAGCCAACCGTTTCACTCACGTTTTTTGTCTGACGGCGTTTCCTTTTTCAGCCAAAATCCGATTCTTTTATTCTGTAAGCAGTTCCGTTTCCATGGTTTCAACCATGGCCTCAAGAGCCTCAGGGTCTATATCCGCCATCAAAACTTCCATCACCGGTGAAAGAATCCGTCCCATTGCTTCTCCTGCCAGTGTGCTCAGTGTCTCCGTAAGCGTCGCCACAGCCTCACTGTCTTCCATGTCTGTCAGCATAACCACGCTGTCCATGTCGTCCGACCCGGCAGTAAAACCTCCATTCTCGCGCACACCGTCCGAGACAGTAAACGTTATCGACATATCCGGCTGCCCGGTCCAGGTCGTGTCAATGGTGTATACCGTGGAAGTGTCATCTCCCACAAGGGATGTGTCATAGCTGGCCTGGCAGTTTCCGCTCTGCTCGCCGTCATCATAGGTGCCGCTGACATCGCCCATCTGTCTCTCATCATTCTCATAGAATGTCCCTGTAAACGAGAACTCCACGCCTGCCTCTTTGAGGGCCCCGCTCACATCGAACTGCTCGCCGTCTATACGGATCATGTCAAGAAGCTGCCCGATATGATCCATATCGTAATTGAATGTAGTCATCGTGTACTCGGCGCCGTCCACAGTGACGGTCTCCGGCTCACTGATGCAGTCCTCAAGCACAGACATGAAATCACCATCAACGGAAACATTCGGAATCTCCATATCCATATCCGTTTCTGCTCCGGTCTCCGGCTCAGCTTTCAGAGCGGACGGATCCTGGAGAAAATCCACAATGTCCTGCGCCGTGCCGTGTACATCGATATCCTCCAGCATTGCAATCAGGCCGTCGATGCCTCCCTGCAGAACGCGCTCAATCACCACTACCGGATCGACTCCAAAATCCCTGTGTCCCAGCATCTCACTGTCCATATGCAGCACATAAATTCCATCGGCCATCGTCACGCCGATCTCGGCCGCAGTTTCGCCGTTCTCGTCCAGATGCAGGAGCGCTCCGTTCTCTCCCTCCGGCACATCAATCCCAATGGAAAGGTTCGAAAAATCGAACGTCTGATCTCCGCTGACAACGGTGACGTCGGACAGCATATAGCTGTGAACATCAGCAGTTTCTTCTGCGAAAGCGCATACGCCGGACAACATGGAGGCGCTCAGTGAAAGCGCAAGCATTTTTTTCATAAGTTTCATTTGTCTGATTCCTCCCTAAATCATAATATGATGCTGGGGGCAAAAGGTATTTTGCCCCCATGATGCCACGGATTTCTCCGCACTTCGTGCTCCCGAAATCCTGAAACACCTCAAATCCGCACATTTTTCCATGAAAAATGGCTCCTTTTCGGTGTTTTTGGGGTCTCAGTGTCATGCTTTTCCATGTGAACATGGAACGCATGACCTTTCGACCCCGGCATCATAATATATTGCCAGAGTCAAAAATTATTTTGCCTCGCAGCTTCTAACTAATTGTATCCGATTTTAAAAAACATGCCATGCAGTTTACGTTATTTATTCGTTGTTCACGACATGACAGGTCAAAACATGGTTTTTACAAATTGCCGTATGACTCTGACGATGCCGGCATCTGTTTTTCCCGGACTTCCTGCAGGAGCAGCTTCTTGATCCGGGTGTATTTCTTTTCGGGAATGGAAAGCTCTGTCCCATCCGACAAGGTTACGGAAAAACGCCGGATCTCCCGCACATGGGCGGGATTGATCAGGTAACTGGCGTGGACGCGCAGAAAAAGACCTGGATACTTCCTTTCAAATTCCGGCAGCGTCTCATTTATGACAATCGTGCCGTTCCTCATATGTATCCGCAGCCTTGCGGAACGTTTGACGGTTTCGATATATAAAATACGCTCCGCCGCGATACGGTGTACACTCATATCCGGCGTTTTTACGATCACATAATGTTCCGGTTTTGTGAAGAAGCGCTCTGACTCATACATGTTTTCATAATGGACGGGATAAATCGTATCCCGGCTGTCATACTTCCATGCGTTGCTGATCTGCAGCATGACAATCTCCGTACAGTATTCCCATCCGGCAGAGGTTTTCACCCGTTTCTCCCGCCATGTATAGTTCAGCCGCTGGTCATGCATAACCGTGTTGCCGCTGGGATAATGGGTATAAACATCATAATGCAGAAGAATCTCTTTCACGCGGCTGTGAGGGGAAACGCACAGAGCGCTGATATCACCCATGGTAAAAGTCAGAGAATGTTTTTCCGCCGCCCAGGTCCGCATGAGATTTTCCCTGCCCTGCATCTGCTGCCCCTGTGCGGGCCCAACCCATAATATGTCCTCGCTGATGCTTTCAAAAAAAGGCTCCAGATTGTTTTTGTAATACTCTGTTATAATGAAAATGGAACGGAAGATCAGGTCATCTGTTTTCATAAGATCACTCCAGGCTGAAGCGGCTGCTGTTCACTCTGTGACCGGCAGCAGCGCTTTGCAATACAGAAAGCCTTCTGCCGGAGGCCTTTCTGTTTTTCTATTATACACCGTGAAACACAGAAAAACAAGTGATATAACATAAAAAACAAGTGAAAATACAAGAGCACATTGAAAAAGCAGCATGAAAATGTTATGGTAACAAAATTAAATACTATTTTATTGATCGTGTGATTAATGTCACAGAACAAAATTTTCCATGACACAAAATACCCTGCAGACAGGGCGGCACCATGAATAAAGGAGAAACAGGAATGCCCGTATATGATATTGCTGTCCGTAACGATAAGATGGACTTTGTGCAGTCTATGGCAGCCCCGTGTGAAAAAGAGATGAACCCCGATTTGAAGCGTCAGACAGAGTCGAAAAATATTATTTTAAAATATAACCGCAAATATGTTCAGATCCCGGTTGACAGCATCCTTTACCTGGAAGTTCTGAACCACGATCTGACGGTTCACACACCTGCAAAAGACTACACCGTAAGAATGACCTTCTCGCAGATTTTCAAAGAACTTCCTCCGTCCCGGTTTGTCCGGTGTCATAAATCCTATGCTGTGAACCTGGCCCGCATCTCGCATTTTTCGAGAACAGAAGGCGTGACGCTTGACTGCCGCGTAACCCTGCCTCTCGGCAGAAAATACTTTGACGAATTCCGCAGCCGCTTTATCGAAGTTTACTGATATCCTTTTTGTCTTTTCTCTTCCTTTTTCTGCGGAAACACTTGCATTTTTTCTGTTTTTCGTTACAATAAGAAGGAACTTTATCAGGGGAAGAACAAACCAACAAAACTAACTACGAAAACGAGGTTATCAGATGATCAGTGCAAACAATGTGACTTACCGGGTAGGAAAGAAAGCGTTATTTGAAAATGTCAATATCAAATTTACAGAAGGAAACTGTTACGGTCTGATCGGCGCAAACGGCGCCGGCAAATCGACTTTCCTGAAAATTCTCTCAGGAAATCTTGAGACGACGAACGGAGATATCGCCGTCACTCCGGGACAGCGCCTTTCCGTACTGGAGCAGGACCATTTCAAGTATGATGAATTTCCTGTTCTGGATACCGTGATCATGGGAAATCAGCGGCTGTACGATATCATGAAAGAAAAGGACGCAATTTACGCCAAGGAAGATTTCACGGACGCGGACGGCATCCGCGCAAGCGAACTTGAAGGCGAATTTGCCGAGATGAACGGCTGGGAGGCGGAGTCCGACGCGGCTTCTCTGCTGAACGGACTTGGCATCGACACGGATCTCCACTACGCGATGATGAAGGATCTGAACGGAAACGAGAAGGTCAAAGTGCTGCTTGCGCGGGCGTTGTTTGGCAATCCGGACATTCTGCTGCTCGACGAGCCGACGAACCATCTTGACCTCGAAGCGATCAACTGGCTGGAAGAATTTCTGATCAACTTCAAAAATACCGTCATCGTCGTGTCTCATGACCGTTACTTTCTCAACAAGGTGTGTACGTACACCGCCGATATCGACTATGGAAAAATTCAGCTCTATGCCGGAAACTATGATTTCTGGTACGAGTCCAGCCAGCTTCTGATCCGTCAGATGAAGGAAGCAAACAAGAAAAAAGAAGAAAAAATCAAAGAACTGCAGGAATTTATCTCCCGTTTTTCCGCGAACGCCTCCAAATCCAAGCAGGCGACTTCAAGAAAGAGAGCACTTGAGAAGATTCAGCTCGAGGAGATCAAACCGTCCAGCAGAAAATATCCGTACATCGACTTCCGTCCGAACCGCACGATCGGAAATGAGGTTCTGATGGTGGAAAATCTCTCCAAGACCATCGACGGCGTCAAAGTGCTCGATAATATCACCTTCACGCTCGGCCATGACGACAAAGTGGCATTTGTCGGCGGAAATGAACTGGCAAAAACTACCTTTTTCCAGATCCTGATGGGCGAGATAGAACCGGATGAAGGAAAATTCAAATGGGGCGTCACCACCTCACGCGCTTATTTTCCGAAGGACAACACCAGGGAATTTGACAGCGACCTCTGCATCGCGGACTGGTTGACCCAGTACTCCGAAATCAAGGACGCCACCTATGTCCGCGGCTTCCTCGGTCGTATGCTGTTCGCCGGCGAGGATGGCGTCAAGCAGCTCAAGGTTCTCTCCGGCGGCGAGCGCGTGCGCTGCATGCTCTCGAAGATGATGATCTCGGGCGCCAACGTCCTGATCTTCGACGAGCCGACGAACCATCTTGATATGGAAGCGATCACTGCCCTGAACAACGGCATGGTCAAGTTCCCGGGCGTCGAACTCTTCTCTTCGCGTGACCACCAGATCGTGCAGACGACGGCAAACCGCATTATGGAGTTTCTGCCGAACGGAAAGCTGATCGACAAGATCACCACGTACGACGAATATCTCGACAGCGACGAGATGGCAAGAAAGAGACAGGTGTACACGATGGAGGATAAGCTGGAGGACAACTGATCTTCGTCCAGACAGACTGTATCCGTCCATGTAAACGCAGGATCCCCGGAGGATCAGGAGATAAGCTTCTCCTTATATGAATCAAGCCCCTTGTCATTCTCAGTCAAGGGGCTTAAAAACTTTCAGAATCCCGTACTTCAGAATTTCCCCCCGCCGCCTCCAGCCGTGCTTCCGCCGGAGGTCGTATGCGTATGACTTCCGCCCCCGCCGCCATGTCCGGATGGCTCCGGCCTCTCAATCTTCGTCCGCGTGACGGTACGATAGAGATAAAGATCTTTCGAGCGTGTCAGATGGAAACTTCCCTGTTTGACGTACTGGCGCGCTCCTTTCTCGTACGACACGCTGCGAAGCTGCGCCCGAAAGCCGAGCAGTGTAAACAAAGCTGCCAGGAACCCGATTCCACAGGCGATCGCAAGCTTTCCGGCAAACGGAAACGGCGCCTTGTATTCGTGATACACATCATACGGCTCTCCCTGCTGCGCCTGCTTCATAAAATTCTCCGTCAGGTCGGCAAACTCCATAAATGCTTCATAGTAATCAGCATTACCCAGTTCCCCGACGATCTCATCACCGATCACCTCTATCCCGTAATCCGTAAAGGTATCGATCGCGCTGCCCCACGTCGTGATCCACCAGTCGCGTTCTTCCATGCTGATCAGCAAAAGAAGGCCGTCCCGGTTCGGTCCGACGCCGTATCCGTTATTTTCATAATAATCATCCGCATACCTCATCGGGGACAAACCGCCGGTTGAATCAGTTGTGACCACGGCCACATCACAGCTGTATTTTTCCGCGACTTCACTCAGCCGCTTCTCAAGCCGTTCTTCCTGTTTTTCTGAGAGCAGTCCGGCCATATCGACCACTTTGTCGCCGGCCGCAAGGACCTGCTGCCCGGCTGTACAAAGAAATGTAACGGCAAGAAGAACGCACATGGCTGCCCCGGTAAATCGTATCTTTTTCATAAATATCTCCATTCGCCGCCTCCTGATTGTCGGCACAAATAATAAGAAAAATCTTATATCTCAGACATATTTCGCATACTCAGTGCAGAAATATTGGTTTCCTCACAGCAATACCATCATAACCAGCAGCGCAATAAGCGCTGCCGACAGAAACGCACTCCCCGCTGCCGCGAACGCCCGTCCCGCATCCATCGGCAGATCCCCCACAAATTTTCCTGTCTGTCCGTTCATCGCAAATGTATACAGCTTTCCCCTGTATTTTGTATGTAAAATCCAGACCGGAAGCAGCGCGTAGCTGACCCGTCCCTGCCGAAGACGGATGTCCTTTTTCTCCGGAATGCAGGTCGCATAACCTATAACGGTATCCGCAAATACCCGCTCCGTGCTCTCCGCAATGCGCTCATTCGCGCGGGCATAGCATTCACTGGAAGAAACATCATATTTGTCAGCCAGATAGCCGGACAGATACGCAGTCTGAAAATCCACCGCATCCTCATAACGGAACGGTTCGATCGACTCCATCAGGTCATTTGCCATTTTCTCCGAACCGTCCACCGGCACGTAATCAAAGGCCAGATCCCCGGTACGGCTGACCAGATAATGCGATGTTTCCGTATAATTATAATCGCCGCTCGTCCAGTGGCGGATCCGCGTCGCCCGGTAGCGCAGGTCTGCCTGAGCCTCACAGTCAAACAGCCAGAATGGGACATAAACTCCCTTGACTTCTTCCAGTTTGCTTTCTGTCCGGAAGGAGCGCGGAAGCAGCATTTTGTTCTTCAGATGCCTCTTCAGATTTTCCTTCGCCTGCTTTTTGTCGAGCTTAAACGGGATCACCAGATCCGGTTTTGCCATGCCGCTCAGCTGTTTCATGACAATGACGGGATTGTCACAGCAGGGACACCTTGACGCCGCCATCGTCTGCTCCGCGATAATCTCACCGCCGCAGGACTCGCAGACATAGGAGACGAGTCCATCTCCTTCGTCCCGGAGTTCCTCTCTCTCCTTTTCCGCTGTCCTCCAGTCCGGACCGGAATCCTCCCGAATCTCTTCCTCCTCAAATTGACGCAGTGTATCCATGTCAAATTCCGTGTCACAGTAAGGACATTTCATTTTCTGGGCTCTGCTGTCAAACGTTATTGCCCCGCCACAGCAGGGACATTTATATTCCAAAATGCCTGACATCGCATTCCCTCCTTCCCTTTCCTTCACTTTGCCTTCACGGAAATACAAATCGCCGGACATCAGACGTTGCCCGGCGATAAGCCACACATATTTATTCTGTGATATTTCTCATTAACCGGAAACTTATGTTTGAACCGCACCGCAAAAATCTCTGTACTTTCACTGGACAAGATCTCCCTCGTCAAACGGATCTCCACATTCGGGGCAGAATCTGGGCGGTCTGGACGGATCCTCGGGACGCCAGCCGCATTTGTCGCATTGATATACGGGCGCTCCAACCGGCCGTCTCGCACCGCACTCTGAACAGAATTTTCCTGTGTTGACCGTTCCGCATTTGCAGGTCCAGCCCTCTGCCGGCCTGGGCTGTCCGCATTCCGTACAGAATTTTCCTGTATTGACTGCCCCGCAACTGCAGGTCCAGCCGGAAGCCGCATGTCCGTTGTCCCGTGGGGAAGCGCCTCGATCCCCGCTCTGCGGCGTTCTGTATCCTTCAGAATCTTCGCCCATTTCTGAAGCAGCTCCGCTTCTGTCTCCTGCCGCGCCCTGCCGACTCATCATAGATCCGTTTCCGCGGCCATAAACGCCCTGCTGCCCCATCGCAAACAAATCTGCCGCGTTCATACCGCCGGCCTGTGACGCCATGCCCATGCCCATAAAGCCGGTCATGGCCCCATTCCTGTTCGCGGCGGCCGCGCGCATTGCGTCGGCCTGCGCCCCGACAAGCTGGGCTGCGGCCATCGACGGATCCCGCATCACTGCGCTCTTCTGGAGCTGTTTAACCATGTCCTCATCCTCTTTGGACGCGGACACAGAATTCACGCCGAAGGAAGCGATCACAATACCTCTCTGATTTCTCCATTTTTTCGTCAGGACATCGTTCAGCGCGTCGGCAATCTCCATCGTACAGCCCGGAAGCGCGCTGTAACGGATCCCCAGTGCGGAGATTCTGGCAAAAGCCGGCTGAAGCGCCGTCATCAGTTCGCTCTTCAGCTGACTCTCAATTTGCGAGCGGTCAAATTCATCCGAAACGTTGCCGCAGACATTCGTGTAAAACAGAATCGGATCCTCAATCCGATAAGAATACTCTCCATTGCAGCGGATCGCGATATCCACATCCAGTCCGATATTCGGATCAATCACGCGGAACGGAACAGGCGCCGCCGTCCCGTATTTATTTCCCATGATCTCCTTTGTGTTAAAATAATAAACCCTCTGATCGGCCGCCGCATGCCCTCCGTACGCAAACCGCTTTCCGATTTCCTCAAAAGTCCTCCGTACCCCGTCCCCGAGATCTCCGGAAAAGACCGTCGGCGCAAGCGAACTGTCGTATGTATATATGCCCGGCTCGGCGCCGACCTCGACAACCTTGCCCTGCTCCACAATCATCATGCACTGTCCGTCAGCCACCGCGATTGCGGAACCGTCCGTGATGACGGAATCAGATCCGCCCCGCCCGAAAAGGCGGCCTGACGCGCGTTTCCTTCCCCGGCGGACAAGCACATCCGCGGGCATGGCCTCACAGTAAAAATATTCCTTCCATTGATCCGCGAGCGTACTTCCGACAGCTCCCGCAAAAGCTTTGATCAGTCCCATAAAAACTCCTTTTCCGGCAGCAGCCTCTTATGCCGCCTTTGCTGCGGTTCCTGCGAACGCGGAAGCATTTTCCATCTGACCTGCCATATACAGCAGAGATTCCATGCTGTAGGAACATATCTCCACAATCCATCTGCAGTCATCCTCCACAGAATGACTCCGGCGCAGATAACACCAGTGCGCTTCTTCTATATAGCGGAACAGATCTTCCGGCGTCTCCGCCCATTTTTCCCTGTACTTCTGTCTGTGCAGGATCACGGCAGCCTCCGGCGTCTGCACAAAATAACGCAGATAATATTTCATATCCCGCTCATGAAGACAATGGTCTTTCAGCGTTCCCTCATAGTTGGAATTGTGCGGAAATGTAAAGTAATCCGCTATGTAATGGAGCACGATCCCGAGATTTCTCCAGAATGATGCGGAATCCGTTCCTCCGTGGAAACCCGCAGTCAGTTCCAGGATCGTTTCCTTTAATTTCCCGTAGGAAGATTCAAACTCATGCGGCGTGGAGATCATCCCCGGATTCAGATCCGGCTGGATCGACCCAAAATAAAATACTTTTTTATGCTGAAACAGATCAAGATTGCAGCTATTCCTGACCAGATAACGCGCCAGAGCAATGTGTGATTTTTTGCGCATTATGTATTCCTCCCCTTGCCCCTATACTCATAGAGCATTTGATTTTTTGAATAACCTTCACTATTTTATCGCGCTTTATCTTAAAAAACAACCATTGCAATAATTAAAAGAATGTAAATTTCTGTCAGCTTTCCTTAAGAGAATTTTCATTTTTTGAAAACAACGGATCCGGCGGAGTGTTTTTCACAGAAATTCCGCCATGACGTAATTCGCAAGGTCCGTCCCGCGCGGACTCAGGAATATTCTTCCGTTCTTTCTGCACAGCAGCTTCTGTCCCTCAAGTTTTTCCAGTTCTGCTCCGTAAACCTGACCAATCGGAATGCCAAAAGTTTCCTCAAATACTCTCTCCGACACGCCTTTCGTCATGCGCAGCCCCAGGAACATAAATTCCTCCATCTGATCCCTCCTGGACAATTCTTCCACCTGCCTGCCTGAAAAATCATACGCCAGATAAGCGTCCAGATCTTCCGGATTTTTGCTGCGATAATTTTTCAGAGAAACTGTATGGGGCTGCATTTCATCCCTGCCAGCGTCAATCGTGCGGCACCAGCCCAAAGCAGCCCGCGAACTTCCCTCCGGCCCACAGGATACAGCCTCCTGCTGGGAAAGAAGCGAAGCGGCCCCCAGGCCGAATCCGGCATACTCAGTCCGCCTCCAGTAACCGCAGTTGTGGCGGCATTCATATCCGGGCAGGGCATAGTTTGAAATCTCATACCGGTACATACCTGCCTCCTGCAGATACTGCTCCGTCAGCCGATACATCTCCCGCTCTTCCTCCTCGGAAGGCAGCTCCCGGCAGGGCTCCCCTGCATCCCGCCTGCGGGCATCTTCGTGGTATCGATCGTAAAACGGCGTTCCTTCTTCAATAATCAGGCTGTACGCTGAAATATGTTCCGGTTTAAGGGCAAGTACTTTCTCCAGCGTCCGCTTCCACGAACTCACAGTCTGTCCGGGCAGCGCGGACATCAGGTCAACGTTGATATTCTCAAAACCTGCCTGGCGCGCATCATGGTAAGTCGCAAGAAAATCTTCCCACGTATGGATTCTGCCAAGACGGCGCAGTTCCTCATTGTCCGCAGACTGCAGGCCAAGACTCAGGCGGTTGATTCCCATACGCCGCCATGCGGTCAGCTTTTTTTCATCCGCAGTACCGGGATTACACTCGATTGTGATTTCCGGAAGTTCCTGCGCACATCCGATTTCCTGATCCTGTTCTGAAATTCTTCCTGTCTCACCATACGGAAATATCTTCTTGGATGGTTTTTCCGGCCCGTCGTCTGCATCCTGCTGCCTGGCTGAGCATTTCCTCGCCCTGTCTTTTTCATTCCCGTCCTGCACAAAATCAAATTTTTCGTGTATGGCATGCAGGATTTTCTCCATAAGCTCCGGCGGCAGTATGGACGGCGTTCCTCCGCCGAAAAAGACAGTGGATACCTCATACTGCTCTGCCCACGGAAATTCGAGGATCTCCCGGCACAGGACATCGACATACGCGCGCATGGTCTCCTGCGGCGCCGGAGCGGACAGGAAATCGCAGTATGCACATTTTCTGACACAAAAAGGTATATGAATATAAAGCTCAAGTTCTCTTTTTACCATATCTCTCTGTCCTTTTTGTCACGAGTGAAACAGGACTGCCGCAAAACATCCATTCCGTTCGGGCCGGCATGACTGGCATTTCCATCTCATTTCACTCCGCCATCCTGTCGAACACACATTCTGCAGCAGTCCTGTTTTTTACTTATCGTCCAGTTTCAGCACACTCATAAACGCTTTCTGCGGAATCTCGACATTTCCGATCTGCCGCATGCGCTTCTTTCCTTCCTTCTGCTTCTCAAGTAGTTTCTTCTTTCGCGTGATATCGCCGCCGTAGCACTTCGCGAGCACGTCCTTGCGCATCGCCTTGACGGTCTCCCGGGCAATAATCTTGCTCCCGATCGCCGCCTGGATCGGAATCTCGAAGAGCTGACGCGGAATCTCCTCTTTCAGCTTCTCGCACATTTTCCGGCCGCGCTCATACGCTCCGCCCGCAAACACGATGAACGAGAGCGCATCAACTTCCTCACGGTTCACCAGAATATCAAGTTTCACGAGCTCTGAACGCATGTATCCCTTCATCTCGTAGTCGAACGACGCATAGCCGCGGGAGCGCGACTTCAGCGCGTCAAAGAAGTCATAGATAATCTCATTGAGCGGAAGCGTATATTTCAGAAGCGCCCGCTTCTCCTCAATGTACTCCATGCTCTCATAGATGCCGCGCCGCTCCTGACACAGCTCCATGATCGAACCGATATACTCCGTCGTCACCATGATTTCGGCCGCCACGACCGGTTCCTCCATGTACTCGATCTCTGAAGGATCCGGCAGATTCGTCGGATTCGTCAGATCAATAACTTCCCCGTCTGTTTTATGTACCTTATAAATAACGCTCGGCGCCGTGGTAACAAGATCGAGATTATACTCGCGCTCAAGACGTTCCTGAATGATTTCCAGATGAAGCAGGCCAAGGAAGCCGCAGCGGAAACCAA
Organism: uncultured Lachnospiraceae bacterium; assembly: GCA_947588845.1. Taxonomy (GTDB): domain Bacteria; phylum Bacillota; class Clostridia; order Lachnospirales; family Lachnospiraceae; genus Choladousia. The sequence goes on along the minus strand of CANQAR010000045.1, from coordinate 14,574 downwards.
AGCCAAGCGCCACCGACATCTCCGGCTCAAACTGCAGGGAAGCGTCGTTCAGCTGCAGCTTCTCAAGCGCATCTCTCAGATCCGGATATTTTGCACCATCCGCAGGATACACGCCGCAGTATACCATCGGATTTACCTTCTTGTATCCGGGAAGCGGCTGCACGCACGGATTTTTCGCGTTTGTCACCGTGTCGCCCACACGGGTATCCTTGACATTCTTGAGGCTCGCCGTGATGTAGCCAACCATGCCGGCGCTCAGCTCGTCGCACGGAATAAACTGCCCTGCGCCGAAATATCCAACTTCCACCACCTCGGCCTGTGCCCCGGTCGCCATCATCAGGATCGGAGTTCCCTTGCTGACCGTACCTTCCATGAGACGGATGAAGATGATAACTCCCTTGTAGGAATCATAGACGGAGTCAAAGATCAGCGCCTGCAGCGGGGCATTCGGATCACCGCCTGGCGCCGGTATCTTCTCCACGATCTGACGGAGCACCTCCTCCACATTCAGCCCTGTCTTCGCAGAAATCTGCGGCGCGTCCTGCGCTTCAATGCCGATGATATCCTCGATCTCGCTGATCACACGCTGCGGATCAGCGCTCGGCAGGTCAATCTTGTTGATGACCGGAAAAACATCGAGGTCATGATCCAGCGCAAGGTATACATTCGCCAGCGTCTGCGCCTCGATTCCCTGCGCCGCGTCAACCACCAGGATCGCCCCGTCGCAGGCCGCAAGACTGCGCGAAACTTCATAATTAAAGTCCACATGCCCCGGAGTGTCAATCAGATTGAAAATATATTCCTCTCCGTCGTCCGCCTTGTACACGATGCGAACCGCCTGGGATTTGATCGTGATGCCGCGCTCGCGCTCCAGCTCCATGTTGTCAAGTATCTGATTCTGCATTTCACGGCTGGTCAGCAGACCTGTCATCTCAATGATGCGGTCCGCCAGCGTCGATTTGCCGTGATCGATATGTGCGATAATACAAAAATTTCTGATTCTGCTCTGGTCTGTCGCCACGTAAACTCCTCCTGAACTGTCTCTTTTCTTTCCCTTTTTCCGGGATCTTCCCAATCTGTGCCCGATGCTTTCACAAAGCACGGCCGCATTTTATGCGCAGGCCCGCACAAGGAAATCAGCTGCTGCCGCAGCACACGGGCCGCGCGGCGAACAGGAGGAAAAAACGCCTCCTACTCGATCAAAGAAAGATCCTCCGCTGTAAATCATGCTATTTTATCATACTTCTGTCTGACTTGTCCATAGAAAAACTGGAGGCTTTTCTGCATACTCAGGTATGCACAGACCATGGAATGAACAAAGAGAATTCCATGGTCCGCGCCTCAGACCTCGGGATTTCCGGGCAATCTGTGCGGGAAGTGAGCTGCAAGACATGCTTGCATGTCTGTCAGCGAACGCCGTATTCAACCATGGAATGATCGGAGAGAATTCCATGGTTTGCCTGGAAATCACCTCGAATTCGGTGGGGGAGTAAACTGTAATTACCCGGCCCCTCCCAGCACCTGCGCAAGCAGCGCCGCGAGCGGTTCCATCGCATTTCGCTCTTCCTCCACCGTGTTCAGCTGCGTCCCCGCTTCGATCAGCAGGGACCGGGCGCGCAGATGGAGATTGTACCGCTCCGCTTTTAAATAAATATTTCGCGTAAAATCAGGATACTGCTGCCTTGCGAGCAGCTGCATCTGCAGGGAAAATGCCAGATTATCCTCGATATACGGATTTTCAAGCCCGGTCAGCGGATTTCCATATGCATCCCTCGACAGTCCGTTGAAAAACATAATTTTTGAAGTCGGCTTTCCGTTGACCTCCGTCACAAACTTATAACCGTCCACTCCGTCCCGGTGCAGATCAATCACAACCTCAATGGCGGGATTTTCCGCAAGGATCTGTTCCACCGATTCTCTCGCGTAGTCGTACGCGGCGCTTCGGTCCAGAACACCGTTCACCAGATCATAAACACCTGTATCATGGATCACCTGATAGCCGTACTTATCGCGGAGCAGCTCTGTGAGCACCTCTCCCATTCCCACGATCGATGTACTCACATCACCTTCCACGGAATCCGCAAATTCTTCCTGCGAATGTGTGTGATAGATCAGAATCTGAGGTTCGTTCACATTTTTCTGAATACTGAGATCTCTTGAGAGCAGATCCTGCGCGTCAAGCAGACTGCTGTCAATCGACGTGCTCTCGTCAAGCGTATAATAGCCGGACAGCAGATAATCAAAATCCCGGATCTGTTTCAGCAGGGAAAGAGGAAGACCATTTCTGCGCCCAAACACTTCCATAGTCTGTCCATCCTGCTCCGTATCCCCGGCAGCTGCGCTTTCCTCAGACGGCAATGCGGAATCTCCCTGAGTCCGTTCATCGGCAGACATTTTCTCCTGTTCCTCTGACGCATCAGCAGACAGCCCGGCGGTTTCCTCCGCAGTTTTCTGCCCCGCTTTTGTACCGGATCTTCCCGCAGATTTTCCGCCGCTCTCCACAGTTTCCTGACCTGGCTCCACAGCAGTCCGGGGCGCATCGGCACCTTCCCCGCCGTTCTCCACAGTTTCCTGACCTGGCTCTGCGGCAGGCTGAGACGCATCGGCACCTTCCCCGCTGCTCTCCGCCGTTTCCTGACCTGGTTCCGCGGCAGGCTCTTCCTGCCCGGTGTCTGTCTCGCCTCCGCCTCCCCGCGCCTCTGCCATATAACTGTAGACCGGGACGAGCGGCTCCATAAAGCCCGCGAGCCAGCCTTCTCTCCCTTTTCCTTCCACTGCCGCCGCATATCCCGGCGCCAGAGTGCGCACTGCCGTATCTTCCACATTCTTCTGAACCACGCCCGAACCGGATACCGGATGTGTTTCCCTGTCTCTCAAAAGGATCGCCCCGCTTTTGTATACAATATAAACCCCAAGTACTGCAATGATCAGATACAGTACTCTCTGCAGCCAGCTGTCGTTGCGCGTAACAATCACCTCTCGCCAGAATCATACAACAGGGAAACAGTTTGTCCTCAAATTCCAGTATATGTTTTCCAAAAGAATTTTATGACGGCAGGACATCGCCCCAGATGAAAGCTGATTGCTCATACCAGCTGGCCCGTCCCTGATTCTGCTTCCTGTTCTCTGTCTTTTATGGGATCTTTCCCCGAAAGCGCAATATTAATCCCCTCTGATATTGTAAAACTCAGATATTTTACCGTCTCATCAATGTCCTTCGGCGTCACAAACATGGTGTTCAGATGGGGGGAGATCAATTCCTGTATCATCTGATGCTTCTCCGCGCGGTCCAATGTACCGAGTGTTCCTCCCAGCCTCTGCATGTCCGCGGTCCGGTCCATCTCGGATACCAGCTCTTCCATCGTATCATTCACAATCGTCGCCGCATCCACAACGGTCGGCACTCCCACGGCAATCACGGGAATTCCCAGTACCTGACGGTTGATCCCGTGGCGGTGATTTCCAACCCCTGAACCAGGATTGATCCCGGTATCCGTGATCTGGATCGTTCTGTTCAGCCGCTTTGTGCTGCGCGCCGCCAGAGCGTCGACCACGATCACAAAATCCGGCTTCGTCTCTTCCACCACCCCTTTTACAATCTCCAGCGTCTCCATTCCCGTCTGTGCCATAACGCCCGGAATGATCGCACTGACGATCTCCGTGTCTTCCGATTCAAGAGAAGCCCGACCGTACTCGCGCACCATATGCCGCGTAATATGCAGATTGTTCACAACATTCGGACCCAGTGCATCCGGCGTCACATCCCGGTTTCCAAGGCCGACCACCAGAACGGAATGTTCGCCTTCTCCCATCAGTTCCCGGATGTGGTGGGAAAGCACTTCTGATATCTCCCGGTGATACCCTTCGTCCGGCATCGACATGTTCGGAGCCTCCAGCGTGATGTAGGTACCCACCGGCTTACCCATCGCTTTTGCCCCGTTCTCCGTCTCAATCCGCACAACTGTCGTGAAAATCTCCCGCTCCGTGTCCTCGTGTTCCTCTACTTTCACTCCACGGATTCTTGCGTCGTCTGCATCGTAAGATTCCCGCGCCTCGAGCGCGAGGTCTGTCCTGATCTGAAAATCCCCAACCATAAGCTCTCTCCTTTGTAATAACCTTTTCCTTTGCTTATTTTTTACAGGTTTTTCAGAATTATGTATTGACAGAAAAAGGAGTTTGCACTAAACTATATGAGTATGTTTTCGCCGGACGTCCGTGTGCAGTCCGGCGAAACCGCGGAAACCGCCTCCGTGGTGTGGGAGGTCTGTTTTCTGTCCATTACTTTATTAAATACAAATGTTTGGAGGTGTACAGGTTGGCTAATATTAAATCTGCTAAGAAGAGAATTGATGTTGCGAAGAAAAGAAATGAGCGCAACAAATCTGCTAAGTCTGCTGTAAAGACTGCGTCCAAGAAGGTCGAGGCCGCTGTCGCAGCGAACGACAAGGCCGCTGCTCAGGCAGCGCTGGTGGCTGCAGTTTCTCTTATTGACAAGACTGCGAAAAAAGGCATCTATCATAAGAACACAGCAGCCAGAAAAGTTTCCCGCCTGACCAAAGCAGTCAACACCCTGGCATAAGAATAGATTAGACAACGATAAAGCAGCCGGTACCGTCATGCCGGCTGCTCTATTTTTTATAAAGCCCAGTCTCTATACAGGAACAGGCGGCAAGTTTGCTTGCCAGACTGGTTCTGTACGAGAGACGCTAACCCGTATGAGCAAAACAGTGATGCGAACGAATGTGAACAGCACGGCGTCGTGTGCCAGTGGCACACGTTTGACGCCGACCGAAACAAAGTGTAGACTTTGCGAATATGGGCAGATGTGCTGAACGTCCAGTGGTTCTCGCCTTCCGGCTCGGTCCGCACTGAGCGCGTGCCACTGGCACACAGCGCCGTTCGCTTAGCACCGACCGAAGCGGAGCGAAGACCGCGGGAGTGCGAAAGCACGAAGCGACCCGTGGGCTTTTACTCCCAAAAAGCCCAGTCTCTATACAGAAGCACTGTACCTGACCAGGATCATCTCCACGGCCATCTGATCTCCCATCCGCCCCGTCTTCACGGCAGTCTCGGCCTCCACACAGTCCACAACCGCCTGCCGCAGCGCTTCTTTTTCAAAATATGCGGCCTGGTTCATCCCTCTTCTGATGACAAAAGACTGCACACCCATCTTCTGCGCGATGATCTCGCGGTCAAACCCCTGCTCGCGCAGTTCCTTGATCTGACAGAGCTGATTGAACTGCCGCGCCATCAGATACAGAATCCCAAGTGGGCGCTCTTTGTTGGAAAGCAGGTCATAAAACATATCAAGCGCCTTCTTCTGTTTCTTTTCGGCCATGGCATTGATCATGTCAAAAACTTTGTTTTCCGTCGTGACGGTACAGACTGCTTCCACATCTTCCCTGTGAATCGCATCGCTTCCGGCAGTGTAGCACAGCAGTTTTTCAAGCTCGTTCGAGATATTTTCCATGTCATTTCCGGTGGATGCCAGAAACAGATCCAGTGTGGATCTCTGAATGCGTTTCTTTTCCCTTTTGAGCGTCCCAAGCACCCAGGACGTCAGTGTCTTTGCATCCTGCCGCGCCATTTCCGTGACCCTGCCGCAGCTGTTCACCGTCTTGTAAAGTTTCCCACGCTTTTCCACCTCATTCTCAACAAACAGCAGAATCGTCTCGGACGGCATCTGCGGAATGTACCCGGCAAGCTCCGGTGAAGCGCTCTTAAAAAATCCGCTGTTTTCCACGATAATCAGCCGGCGGTCCGCAAAAAAAGGCATCGTCTCCGCCTGCGCGATGATCCGACCGGGATCGCAGTCCTTTCCCTCAAATACCGTCAGGTTCATCGTATCTCCCTCGGAAAGCACCGCATTCTTCAGCCTGTTTTTATACACGGATTTCAGATACGCCTCATCTCCGTAGAACAGGTATACAGGACGGAAATTCCGGGTTTTGATATCCTCATTCAGATTTTTCATGGAAATCTCTCCTTTTCCAAAAACATGGCGCCGTCAGGTTCATCGTCCGCAAAAATCAACGGAAGAAAATATGCCCTGGATCCGTTCTCACATCAGGCTTGGCTGCGCGAAAGCGGCATTTTCCATGTATGCCCCCTTCACTTTGTTTCGGACTTTCCAATCAGCACTTTCTTCCCTTCAAACGCAAATCCGTATTTTCTGATCCGGTCTGACGGGATTCCTTTTTGAATCAGATTCGTCTCATATTTTTTGTCATCAATCTGTTTCAACGCTTTTTTCACCGTTTCCTGCAGCGTTTCTTCACTGCGGGGATCCCGGACTTTAAATTCCATGATCACAGCCGGATCCTCCGAAGACACTGGTTCCAGCATCACATCATATCTTCCCAGACCGCTCTCCCGGTTGGAAACAACAGCATACCTGCCCGCCAGATCCACAAGAAGCCCCAGAACAAATCCATGATAAAAACGTTCAGGCTCCGCATGTTTTGAGTATCTGTTTCCTGTATCAAAATAACTGAATGTTTCAAGAGCCACACGATTCATGTATACATTCATGGCCTGAAGATCATCCTGCAACAGCGCTTTCACAAATCCATGATACTCTGTTCTGCTTCCCGCAAACCATCCTCGGATCATTCTGGCAAACGTAAAGCGCACTTCCAGATTTGTCAGAGATAAGCGGTACACCGTTTCCAAAGACCACGGATCTGAGATGCATCCCTCCAGCCGCAAATAGCCTCCCGCAAGCAGCAGACTCCAGACTGCATCTTCGTCCTCTGACAGCTGCTGATAGACAATCTGCTCATCAATCACTTTCTCGAGAATTTTCCCGTTCATCAGTTCCTCAAAATCCTTTTTGATTTCCGGCCTTCCCTCGCGCACCAGCCTGCTGATCAGCCCATTGCTGCTGCTGTTCGCCCAGTACGCGCTTACCTTTCCCGTGTCCAGGTAATTAACGATCGACCAGGGATTATAGATATCTCTGACACCGCCGAACGTAAAACCGTCATACCAGCGCTTTACTTCCTGTTTCCGGTCAGACAGTCCATACTCATCCAGCGCGTCGAATACCTCCTGCTCCGTCAGGCCAAAGCAGTCTGCATATTCATCGGATGTCGTCGTGACAACTTTCAGATTATTCAAGTCAGAAAAGACCGATTCCCTGCTCACCCTCGTGATTCCTGTCATGACAGCCCGCTCCAGGTAAGGATTGGTCTTAAACGCCGCATGAAACAGACTGCGCGTAAAAGATGTCAGTTCTTCCCAGTATCCGTTTATATACGCTTCCTGCATGGGCGTATCATACTCATCCAGCAGCAGGATCACCTTTTTCCCATAATAGCGGGCAAGAAATCCTGTCATCCTGTGAATGGCCATTGTCGCGGATACCTCATCCATATCCGCGGAGACACTCCGAAAATATGACTCCTCTTCCTCCGTCAAAAAATCGCTCTTTAAAAGAAAACTGTTTTTATTGTAGAGTTCTGAGATAATCTGATTGATCCGCCGCTTCGTCTTTGCAAAATCTGTTTCTTTCACGTTTGCAAACGTCAGGCTGATCACCGGATAAGTTCCCTGCAAAATGCGGTATTTCTCTTCTTTCCATATGAAAAGATTCTTAAACAGATCCCCTCTGCCTTCGTATTCCAGTGAAAAAAACTTTTCGAGCATGCTCATATTCAGGGTTTTCCCAAAACGGCGCGGACGGGTGATCAGCGTCACGTCGTCCTTTCTCTCCCACCATTCTTTTATAAACCTGGTCTTATCCACGTAAAAACAGTTTTCCGTTATAACTTTCTCAAAATCCTGTTTGCCGATGGCGGCCGTCCGTGCCATGTCGAGCCTCCTTCCCTGAACTCTGTTTCGGGCAGATTTTTTATCAGCTGTCAATTCCTGGAAAGTGACAGAACTTTCGGTCTGGCTCCTTTTTCATATCTGAAACCAAGTGCATGTCTGATAATCTCCGGAAGATAGTATTTTTCTCCCTGAACACTCAGATATCCCTCCCGACTCATCAGAGCCTGTTCGCTGGCGCTTAAATCGACCTTCTCCGCAGTAAACGGCAGCATCTTTTTGTCATCATCCAGCCTTTCCAGTTTTTCCAGCACGGGTCTTAAATACTTTATTTCATCTTTGATCTCATCAATCTTTTTCTGCGAGCATTTGGGCACGGCACTCCTGATCTCTGCCGGCATAATGTACCTGTCTTTATAAACCGGTTTTCCTGCGGTATCCGTAGCGTACTCCAAAAAACGCACAATATCTCTTGCCTGCAGCTGTCCGTTAAAATCAGATAAAGCAGCCAGTATCCATCTGGAAGAATACGCTTCGTTGGAAGAAACTCTTCCCAGCTTTATCCCCCATAATTTTTGAAGCTGTTTTTCAACCAGATCCGGAAGAGCGCTTTCAATTGGCGTATCCTCCGTATAAAAACCCTTCTGCGCCTGAGCCACAAGCCACAAAGCCAGCCTCAACGCCTCTTCTCTTGTCCATTTCAACTCGATTGAACTGTAAAGCTGGTTAAACTGCTCAAAGTTGACTTTGATTGAGTTTCGTGCCATATCTTTCCGGAGAAAAATAATAATTCCGATATTTTTATACCGCAGGCCGATCGATTTCACAATATCCTGACACAAAACAGAAACTGCCGACTGCTGTGATTTGTCTGCTATGGTTTCCTGCAGCGTTTCCTCCAGACCATCTATAAGAAAAATCAGTTTTTTCTTCCTCTTCGTCAGGCCCGTGTTCAATTCCGCAAAGTTCTGAAGCCTTTCATCCACTGATTTTACCAGAAATTCTTCCCAGAATTTTCTCCATTCCCTCGTATTATGACTGCTAAGGATAAAATCACCCAGTTTTTCTTCATTATTCAGCCAGATTGTCTCATTGATCTCATAATTTGTCAAATAACGATTGGCATTGGCCATACAATTCTTTAACAAATCTGCTATATCACCTGAATTTTTCGACGCAAAAACCGGAACAAAGCAGGCATCCTGCTGCCCTGATTCACTGGTATCCACTGCCATACAAAATCTCTGCCAGGTAAACCTTTTTAAAAACTCGCAATATAAAAATGTTTTTCCGGATCCTTTTGCCCCCAGCAGAACCGCACAGGGAATTTCACTTCTGTATTTCCTTTTCAGATTGCTGATTGCATCAGTGATCAGCATGCCAAACGTCTGATTTCCCTCCGCCGTCACCTGCTTTTCTGCAAAATTATGAATATTTCTGATTACCTCTTCACGATCATCCTCAATTTCCTGATCTGCAGTTTCCTCCAAAACAACATACTTATCTTTTACAAGCTTTTCTATTCTGCCATAATATTCTTCGCTTCCCCCCAATGATCTCATAATGTCCTGGAGATTACCCAGATGAATCAGATTTCTATCAAACTGCAGCTCCGTGATAAAACTATTTGTCATTATATCTTCATTATTCTCTTCATTATTCTCTTCATTATTCTCTTCATTATTCTCTTCATTATTCTTCTCTTCGTTCTTCTCGCCACAAACATAATAATCTGCAATCTGACTCATAATTTTGCTTCTTTTGTCCGTTTCAAATTCATCCGGAATCATTGTCAGAAAAACTTCCGGTTCAAGAGCAGATTCCTGAATTTTCAGCCCTTTTGTTGCTTCTTCCAATATAATGCCGATCCCCTCAACCGATTGGGTAGATGTGGAAGTCACAAAATATTTTTTAACTCTCGCATCAAATAAAAACGGAGCGGAATATTCGCTTAAGCCGGCCCGCAGATCAACCAGTATTGCATTTACTCCCAGCTTTTCGCCGATCTTGATCAGGACTTCCGGTATGATATACTCACGGCTTATATTCGTCACAATATTTTCTGGTTTGGAATAAACATCAAGCAGCTGTTCTTTATATCTGTAAGCAGGGATAAAATACTGCTCTGTTACTTCTTTAGAATTTGAAATTTTAATCGCCGACTTCCTGATCTGTTCGGTAATCTCATCCAGATGGAACTCCTGTCTCCTGCTTTGAATCATTTCCAGAAAATCAAGATAGCTGTAGTGCTGTTCGCTTCCCTCTTCCTGCAGCCATGTCAATCCCGGAGCCTCGATATCAGAATCCACAATCAACAGTTTATTTTTATTCTTCGGCTGTACAGAAACCCATGCTTTTGCAAATGCCAGCAGAGACAACGTTCTGCCAACACCTCCTTTGTATGAATGAAAAACAATCAGAGGTATGTCCGATGCCCATTGCTTCGGCATTTCATCGTCATACGCAGACTGCTGATACATCATTTTTCTGAATAACGGAATCTTTTTACCGCTGCGCGGCAATTCTTCCCCATCAAAATCAACGCTGATCTTTTCATCACACAGATCAAGCAGCACTATTTTATTTTTTCTGTCATAATGTCCGTCAAAAAGGTCTTCTAATACTTTTGACATCTGTTTTTTGTACTGTGTATCTTTCAGAGAAATTTCCATAGAATCTGTGTAGACAACAATACGATTTGCAAATGTAATCCATTTGTCCTCATTCATCAGGGCAATCCTCTCAACATCTTTCCAGGAAAATAATTTTTTAATTTCTTCCATATATTTTATATCACCTCATTAATCCAGTCTGCCACCTGTCTCAGTTCATCTTCAAATTTTTCTTCTTTTTCCGACGTTTTATCATCCGGCCTTATCCCATACCTGTAAAACTGATGATACTCTGCAATATTCACGAAATCACCATGACACGTTTTAAAAGAAGAAAAGCTGACCATTCCCTGCTGCCCCAAAGCTTTCAGGATTTCTCTCAGATTATGCGTCCCTAAGAGACCCTCCTTTTCTTTATCGGATTCTATTTCACTGACGCTCAAAATTCCCCATCTGTCCATCAGCAGATATTTTAACCCACATTCGACGCTGTAAAACAGAAGCAGTCTTCGACTATATTTATTTTCAGAGGACAGACTGCGGTAAGCCGTCAAATGTCGTGTATATCCTTTCCGGTACTCTCTCTTATCTGCTGTAAGCCGCAATCCGCTTCACACCCTTTCCTGCCATCGTATCCTGCAAATTAAACATCCTCCCGCGTGATATTCTTCAGCCACTTCCCGCTCCGGTAATGCCGGATCACCCACGGCCATTTCACAAATTCATCAGTACAAATCAGAAAATACACCCACATCGGCGGAAGCTTCAGCACGAAAGCCGCAAAAAATCCAAGCGGAACCGCATAGACCCACATATCGATTGTATCGCAGATCAGGCCAAAGCGGGTATTGCCTCCCGCGCGGAATACGCCCGCGATCAGAGTTGTGTTGACCGCGGTTCCCATAATGTAGTATGTATTGATCCACATCATTACGCGCAGATATCCCATGGCCTGTTCTGTCAGGGAAGCATAGTTCTGCATCACCGGCATCAGCGCCAGCACGATCAGCCCTCCAAAAAGTCCTGTAGCAACCGTCAGCTTCATCGTCCGCGAGGCATCCGCCCGCGCTTTCTCCGGCTCATTCGCCCCGATCTCCTTGCCTATGTAGATTCCGCCCGCGCTCGCGACCGCGAAACAGAATACTGTGCTGATGTTCCGGACAACAACCACAAGAGAATTGGCGGCGACGACATCCGTCCCCATATGTCCCATGATCACGGAATACATCGAAAAACCGAGGCTCCATATCACGTCATTCGCCATGGCCGGCAAAGCAAGCCGCACAAAATCGTTCAGCAAAACTCCGCCTTTCTCAAACATCATCCTCAGGCGCAGATGCACGTCGCGGGAACGGGATGAGACAGCAAAGCAGGCGGCAAGCTGCACGATCCTCGACATCGTGGTCGCAAGCGCCACTCCTCTTGCCCCAAGCCGGGGCATCCCGAACCATCCATAGATAAACACAGCATTCAGAAAAATATTCAGAAGCAGAGCGCTGACATTGAGCGCCGTACTGATCTTGACACGCTCAATACTGCGAAGCACGGAGAGATAAATCTCCGAGATTCCCCAGCAGAGATAGCCGACGCTGATAAGGCGAAGATAGCCCGCTCCGATCGTGACCAGCTCCTGGTCCTCGGTAAACAGGCGCATCATCATCCCCGGTATCCCGGCGGCCAGCGCCGCGGCAAACATGGACAGCGCAACGGAAAAACGGAGAGCGAGTCCCTCCACCTTCTCAATCGCGCGGATATCGCCTTTTCCCCAGTACTGCGCGCAGAGCAGCGTCGCACCTGTTCCGAGTCCGTACAGGATCATAAACAGCACATTCGTGTACTGAGCGGCCAGAGACACCGCTGAGATCGAAGACTGTCCGACCGAGTTCAGCATAATAACGTCCGCGGAGCTGATCGCCGCGCTGAACAGATTCTGGATCACAATCGGCAGCGCGAGGTGGAGAATGTTCCGGTAGGCGGCGCCTGCCGGAGTCTTTGTCTTTATTGAATGATTCATAAATTTCCTTTCCTTTTTTCATAGTAGGGTCTGTATCACCGTGAGATACAACAGCGACACGCCCACATTCAGAAGCAGCCCGGATATAATCGGCCGGATAAAATGCTTCACCACATCAAAAATCCGCAGCTTCCGGTATTTCTCATAGAGCGCCCAGACCAGCATGTAGATCGTGCCGGAAGCCGCCACGCTCGTGATAAACCCGCACAGTCCCATACTGATACCTTCCAGCACGGAACCGTTCGCCTCATAGCCAAGCATATACCCGATCCCGGTCAGGATCTTGCACAGGATCGATCCCGGCAGTACATTGGCCGCGGTCACGACCGTCCCGTAAAAATCTGAATGGCTGATTATACCGCTGTCCACAAACAGTCCTCTCGCCACGGTGAGGTACGCGTCTCCGCCGCCGAATGACATAAACGAGGAGAGAAAACCTGTCCGCATAAAGGAAAATACACCGGACAGCATCAAAAGAGCGGGAAGCGACAAAAGTAGAACAATCGCTCCCCAGAAACACATGGAGCGAACCAGCTTTTTTACCGGAAATTTCTTATTGTTGTGCGGAGCCTCCATGATCGCCTGAACCAGTCCGATCCCCGCAAGCACAGTCATCAGCCCTACCAGATACGGCTTTGCGGCATACGGAATCAGATGCGCGTCGCCCGCACAGAGAAAATAACAGGCGGCAAGAATCATTGCCGGAACGGACCGTTTAAACATCCGCAGATATCCTCTGGTAAACAGAATCACAAAAAACGCCGCTCCCAGAATCTGAATTGTGGACACGGAAAACACCGGCGTGTTTTCAATATGAAATAAATCATAGATATTCTGCTCTCCGGAAAGCAGAAAAACCGCCAGAATGATAAACAGGTAAAGATACCTCTCCCGGCTGCTGTGCGCCTGCTTCAGCGTCCCGAACGCATACCGGACGAGCACAAAAATAATATAGACGGAAATGACCGCCGCCAGAATACGGATCGGCCTCTGAACCGCCGCCGGTATCCCCGAAAGCAGTACAAGGAAAAAGAGCATCAAAAAGGAACCGGGAAGCGCCATGGAAATGGCGGAAGCCGCCATGCCGACATTCCCGGCCGTATGATAACCGATCCCCGTCGCGACCTCCACCGGAAGCGCGCCGGGAGTGATGCTCGCAATCATTACTTCCTTATTAAATTCATTCTCACTCGTAATTTCATACTGCTCCACCGTCTTCTTCTCGATGACGGGGATCAACGCCGTCCCTCCGCCAAAACCGATCAGGCCGATCTCCAGCATCACGCGGATCAGAGAGAATAATTTTTTATCCTTCATAATAACGAACTGTCCGAAGCCATTACGCTAGACGAGGCTCCGCCTTTCTGTCAGTTTTTGATAAATTTCCCGCATCTTTATGCGCCGCAGACTGTTTTTTCCAAAACAATCCCTTAGTCTTATCGTATCATACAGGCCCCAAAAAGAAAAGTCAAGCCGATGCTGTATCAGATTTTACAGAATTTAATTGTGCAAAATCAACAATATTTTTTCATTTTCCATAATTATTTTATATTATTGCATTTTTCTGAATTTTATATTATAGTAAAAGCAGGGCAAAGGGGTCTGTTAATGTATGTATATTCATACACGGGTCTTCGACAGTTGAAGAAAAGAAAAATCTCTCCAGGCCGCATAAAGCCTGGATTTTTTTGTCAAATTTTTCTTGACATTTTGTTGTATATGTTGTATATATATCTTATATGACGTTTACAGGCGGTGACAACATGAAGCTCTTCTACAATAAAAACAGCAGGGATCCCATTTATTATGCCCAGCAGGGAATCCGCAACGGAAAGAAAACGACTACCAGAAATGTTAAGAGTTTCGGCAGACATTCCGACCTTCTGAAGATCACGGACGATCCTTTGGCATATGTAAAAGAAGAAATCCGGAAAATGAATGAAGAATACCGCGTCGGAAAAGTTGATTTCACCTTATCCGCTGATTTCAATGAACGGGTGCCGCATACGGATAACCCGGCTTCTTCCTCCGCCTGGCTGAATATCGGGTATTTTTTCCTCCAGGACCTCATGAAGGACCTCCGGCTTAAGGATTTCTTCCAGGAAAAGACATGCGGCCGGAAAGTGACGTTCGACTGTTATACCATACACCGCTTCCTCACTTACGCCAGGATCCTGG
>CANQAR010000044.1 GCA_947588845.1 uncultured Lachnospiraceae bacterium | reverse complement strand
GGAAGGTCTGTCTCTTTCAGGAGATTATAATCAATCTTTGCCTTGTACTTTCCGTACTGCTCCAGATACTTGTCATCGATACCTGCCTTCGCTGCGATCTCTGTGATCGGAGACATCACTGTTTCCTGAGCGATCTCAATGTCTGATTTGAATCCCATAGTTCATTGTCCTCCTTCTCTGGGGTGATTTTTGCGCTGCTATTTACTTAATTTCAGCAGCTGTATTTTAACTGTTTTGATAAAACAGTAAAAACCATCTGGGCTTTCATGCCCGCGCTGCGGGCAGCACCATGAGTGAAAGCCCACGAATCGCTCCGTGCCTCTGGCACTCCCGCGCTTCTGCCCCGCATTCGCAAATCACATCGCTCATGTTCATTCGCGCTGCTGTTTTGCTCATACGGGTTAGCGTCTTCTATGCATCACCAGTCCGGCAAGTGAACTTGCCTTCTGGTTCTGCATGAAGACTGGGCTTTCACAGTAAAAAAGGACAACATTTGAAAAACAAATGCTGTCCAGACGGCCGACAAAATTATTATTTTGATTACCCCGTGGTACTCCACTTAAATCCGTCAGCAATCAAAATCTCATGTTTGCGGTTATCGTATCAGATTTTTCCTGTTTTGTCAAGTTATTTATGTGCGAATTTCACAATTGCACGCTTTAAAGTTTCCTGCTTAATGTATAAATTGCGAAATCCTGTATATAGAAAGTGCAAAGACCTCTCGGACAATATAGTGGGGCTGCATCCACGGATCCGAATGCGCGGGAATCCCGGAAACCCTGGTATATCCGCTGTCCCGGGCCAGAATCAGCGCGCGGCAGATATGGAAATTGTTCGAGAGAATTCCCGTCCTGGCGTTTTCCGGATGATACAGACTGCGGCAGAATTCCAGATTCTCCCTGGTCGAGGTTGAACGGTCCTCCGCAAGAAGCCTGTCCGGTTCCAGGCCCGCCTCTGTCAGATAACGGCGCATGCACTCCGCCTCCGAAATATCCTCACCGCTGCCCTGTCCCCCTGAGAGAATCAGCTTCGTCCGAGGATTTTTGACCGCATATTCATAAGCGCAGTCAAGCCGTTTGCGAAGCGCCCGCGACGGCTTTT
Organism: uncultured Lachnospiraceae bacterium; assembly: GCA_947588845.1. Classification (GTDB taxonomy): domain Bacteria; phylum Bacillota; class Clostridia; order Lachnospirales; family Lachnospiraceae; genus Choladousia. The sequence goes on along the minus strand of CANQAR010000044.1, from coordinate 32,925 downwards.
CTCCCTTCACCTGCGCGCCAAGCACGATCACATAATCAAGATCCGGCTCCGCCTTTTTGAACATGCCCCCGGCCACCTGCGCGGCCTGAATCAGAAATACCGCCGCTCCCGCCGCCATCATCAGCAGACCTGCACGCAGAATCCACACGGGAATCACTCCCGGATGCGAGCCGGAAAAACAGAGAATCTGCCGGACTCCGAACAGCAGCAGCGCAAAAAAGATCCAGATCCAGGCAAAATCAGCCGTGATACCTGCATAAAATACGATCATGAAATAATACAGCAGGCACAAAACCGCGCCTGCCGCACATAAGTTTTCCAATCTGCTCTCCCTGCCTATCTTCCGCAACATTTCTTATATTTCTTGCCGCTTCCGCACGGACACGGATCATTGCGGCCAATCTTTTTGCCTTTTACGATCGTATTCATCTTCTTGGCCTCACGGTAAAGCTCTTTCCTCGTCGCCTCATCGAAAATTTCTTCCCATGCCGGAAGTCCGTAGAGCCAGTCCGCCTTCGCATCGACCATGTTCTTATACAGACGTTCGTTGTCAAAATCAAGACTCACAACCGTATCCTCTTCCATCTCCTCGATCGGATTCGGCTGCTTCAGACTGTCGTTGATCCCGTCAAGAAATCCTACCATAGTCTGAACCGGAATTTCATATTTTTCGGCAAGCTCCTTTACTGTTCCGGAGACCGCCTCCTCGGGCGCGGCAAGCAGCTTCTCGTAAATTCCCTTCTCGATCATGAAATAATCTGACCAGAATTTTTTAAGCTCCTCCTTGTCTGTCTCCTGAGAGTACGCCACATCTCTCCAATCCTGTAATAAACTCATCTCAATACTCCATTCTGTGATTTTATGTGTTTCGCATCCGCAGACCGCCCGGATAAAGGCACTGCGAAATACTATTGTGATTATACAACACTTTTTTATTTTTTCAACTGTTTTAAACATCCGCGCGGCATATTACTTCCATAATTTTTTTCAATTTTCCCGCAGATCAATGAATAATTCCTGCCGTGCCGGTTATAATAACATCAATCCCTCAGGAGAAACGCAAAGAGGCGGCTCCTCTGGGATTAGCGAATGCTCTTATCATTGGAACCCCCTCCGATGGTACTCTACAAAAGATAAGGAATACTTATCCTCCCCTTATGCCCCGCAGGTGCGCGAAAAGCCGCGTATCTGCGGGGTTTTCTTTATCCCTGGATATCCTTCCTGCAGTACCGGATATACGCCGCGGCAATCCCGATGCCTGCCGCCAGCGCTCCGATCACAAGCATCACGGGATTCAGCTTTCCATCCCCGACAATGTCCGCGGCGTCGCAGTACCCGAACGGCGTGATATATTTGAGAAATCCCGCGTTCTTCGCCATGTTCGCGATCAGATTTAGAAAATATGCCATCGCCGCGAGTCCCAGTCCGATTCCCGCGCTGCCACGGCGCAGAAACGCGGAAATGCCAAAGCAGATTCCCGCCAGCTCCAGCTGCATCAGCAGATAGGCAAGATGCAGCAGAAGGAGTTCTTTCCAGGGAATCTCCTCGCCGATTATTCCTGTCGAGAGCAGGGACAGGGCAAGTATAATAAGATTCATGGCGAGAATCTGCATCGTCACCGCCGCCAGTTTCTCTGTAATCACACGCGTTCTGGACACCGGATGTGTCAGCAGAAATTCAGCCGTTCTGTCCTTTTCTTCCTTCGAAAGCGCGGACGCAGCAGTCAGAGCCGCAAAAAACGCGCCGCCGAGCCCCAGTATATTCCCGCATTCAATGGCATAAAAGCCGATCAGCGTACCAAAATTCAGCCGGTCCATCCCGAAAGCGGCGGTGAATCTCCCCATGGAGGCAAACAGATTTCCGATCGCTCCCATCTCTCTTTTCATCTCCGGAAACAAGAACACGCATACCATCATCAACGCGGCGATTGAGACAGTCCAGACCGCAAAAGCGAGCCTGCCCTGCCGCAGCTCATGTTTTATAATCGTCATCTTTGCACCTCCAGTTTTCAGAACCTCTGTTCGATATTTTTTATCTCAGTGTCATTCTTTTCCATGTGAATATGGAACGCATGACCTCTCGACCCTGGCATCATAATAATGCATAAATACTTCCTCCAGATCAGGCTCGGAGATTGACAGGTCGCGGATATTCCCCCGCGCCAGCACCGCAAGAAGCTTGTTCATGTCTCCGCTGTACAGAAAATTCAGCCCTTCCGCCGACGCCTGCAGATCCCGCACACCTTCAAGAGCTGCAATCTCTGCCTGACCATGAATGCTGATCCGCCTGGCGTTTGTCCTGGAAAGCTCCTCCACACTGCCGCAGGCAATAATCCGTCCTTCCCGTATAATCGCCGCGCGGGTACAGTTTCGCTGGATCTCCGAGAGAATATGGCTGGACAGAAATATGGTCGTCCCATCCTTATTCCGCTCACGCAAAATCTCAAAAAATTCCTTCTGCATCAGCGGATCAAGACCGCTCGTAGGCTCGTCGAGAAGCAGAAGTTCCGGATCATGCTGCAAAGCACAGACAATCGCTGTTTTCTTCCGGTTGCCGAACGACAATTCCTCCACTTTCCGGGATGTGTCAAGCTGCAGACGCTCACACAGCTCGTCTGCCGTTTTTCTGCAGTCCTTTTTCCGCAGATCTGCGGAGAACTTCAGCACATCGCGTACCCGCATACCAGAATAAAATACTGCTTCCGACGGCAAATAACCGACCCGCGCGAGGATTTTTTCTTTTTCCTTTTCAATATCCAGCCCCAGTATCTGCGCTTTGCCGCCTGTCGGACGGATCAGTCCCAGAAGCGTCCGGATCGTGGTTGACTTTCCCGCGCCGTTCGGTCCGATGAACCCGAAAAACTCTCCCTGCGCCACCGTCAGGCTGACCTGATCGATGCCGCGGATTTTCCCATAATATTTTGTCAGATTACTGATCCTGACTGCTTCCATGACGTTCCCTCCTTTCGCGCCTCCATTTTTGTCCGGCGCGTTCTACACTTTCAGGTTTCTGCATTCCGCTTTTCCTGAATCAGACATTTTTACCAAAGCCCGACCGTTCACTTTCCCGGATCTGACAGTTTCTCTTTTTCCGACCGCACAGACCGCATTTCTTCCTCCTGGCCGATCTCCGGATTTTCTTCTTTCCTCAGATAAATACTCTTCCAGAATTCTATCAGTTTTGTAAAGTCCTGTTCCATCTGATCCATATCCACATCGCCCCGCTGGACCATCTCCCACAGATATCCCTCCGACGCCCAGTACATCTCCCGATACATCATCGGGATATCCAGACCAGGAACAAACTGTTTCGGATCAAAATTCAGCCGCGTCTTATCCGCCTTGAGGTTAAAATACCGGTGATAACTTTCCTGAACAGCGGCGCTGATCTCCAGATCCTTTTCATAGAACGCCCTGATCGTAAAATTTCCCATATCCGGATACAACCGGATGATCTCCATCTTGGCCCGCATCCCGCGCTCCATGCTCTCAAACAGTTCTCCCTGGTCATAACACCCGTACCGAGTCAAAAACTCAATCGTCGTCTCGGCGCACTTGTCCCACAGAAACAGATACAGCTCTTTTTTATTGCGGAAATAATGGAACAGCAGAGATTTGCTGATCCCGGCCGCCTCCGCAATCTCGCTCATGGGACTGTTTTTATATGAATTTTGGGAAAACACCCGATAGCCTGCGTTGATAATTGCCTGCTGCTTTTCCAATGGCAAAGAAAAAAATCGCTCGTTCATAACATTACGCCCCCTCAGCCGTATATCAGGTAGGAGACAAATCCCACCGCTGATACCACAAAAGCAGGGACAGCTCCGGTCAAACCCATGATATACCGGTTGACCGATTTTGAGAAGACCCCGCTTTCATCTTTTGAAATCACATGATGCTGGGATCAAAAGGTATTTTGCCCCCATGATGCCACGGATTTCTCCGCACTTCGTGGTCTTCGCTCCGCTGCGGTCGGCGCTGAACGTGCGCCACTGGCGCACAGCGCCCCGAAATCCTCACACAACAGTCTTTCTCCGAAAACGATATGCCATAACGAATCACCTGATACTTACGGCGCTCATATGGCCAGGCATATTTCTGCTCCTCAATCTGCCGGAGCGCTTTCAGCGCATCCTGCTCAAGGTCCTCATAGTCCGCAGAGCGCTTCGTCTCAATGATCACGGCCCGCCGCTTTTTCGCGTCCTCCACCACAATATCGCTCCGGCCTTTCCCCATCTCATAATTCGACCGCACCCTCAGATTTCCGCCCAAAAGCACGCCGACCAGCAAAGCATGGTAGTAATTCTCATGATAATCGTAGTAGCTGATTGTATCCAGGAGAATATTGCTAATTTCCTCCTGCAGAGCCTCCGCGTCCTGCTCCCAGATCAGAGAGCATAAACGGCTGTGAGCGGCAGGCTTCACCGTGTCGGAAAACCATTTCCGTATCTTCTCCACAAAGATCTCACGAATTTCCTTGTTGGGTATCACCAGAGGCGTCAGTCCATCCTCCGTACCCGCCGCCCGCCGGTCCTCCGTCAAATAACCGGTCAGGTAAAGCACGCTCCACAGATGTTCCACGTCTTCATCCAGTTCTCCATAAGTCAGAGTTTTATGCAGACGCTTCGACACACTTTCTCCGGCAATCAGCCGTTCGATATCATCCCGCGTCGCCGTATCCGCCAGATCGATAAACCGGCGCACCATCTGGTTGGAACTGGTATTGTCCCAGTACGGCTCCGGTTTTGTTTGGGGATTCACCAGAAGTTTGTCGCAGTGGTTCAGCACATCCCACGGGCAGTACACATCCGCCGCGCCGAAGCGATAGCCGTCGTACCATTCTTTCATCTCTCCGTATGCTTCTGACATTCCGTAGTCCGCCAGCAGTTTTTTCACGTCACTGTCCGTAAAACCAAAATATTCATCGTACCTTTCGTCGGAGATCGTATCCACTTTCAGATTATTGATACCGGTGAAAATACTCTCTTTCGAAATCCTGAGACAGCCGGTCACAACCGCAAAAAGCATGTCCGGATTTGTCTTAAATGCCCCACCAAAGAATCCCCTCAGAAACATAACCATCTGCTCATAATATCCCTGGTCATTGGCCTTGTCCAGCGGCACATCATACTCGTCGATCAGCAGGATCACCGGCATGCCATAGTGGGCATGGAGCATCCGCAAAAGGATTGAGATGGAATCCTGTATATCTGCACGCGTTCCCTGGCGGCTCTGCAGACGTTTTAAAACTTCAATATCCGTTTCCCCCACGGCACTGCTGTCCGCCAGGAAAGACAGCCTCTCACATTCACAGGACACGAGGGAACCCAGCATATCGAGCGCCTCCTTGAAATTCGTTCCTTCCACGCCTTTGAGCGTCAGGAAGATCACCGGATATCTGCCCATATATTCCTCACAGAGTTCTTTTTCCCTGCTGATATCCAGTCCCGCAAAAAGCACCGGATCCATTCCGATCTCAAAAAACGATTTCAGCATGCTCATGTTCAACGTTTTCCCGAAACGCCGCGGGCGGGTAAAAAGATTCACCTCGCCGCGGTTATTCAGCAGTTCCTTTATAAAAAGAGATTTATCCGCATAGTAATAATCCGACCGCCGCAGTTTTTCGAACAAATCAACACCGATCGGTAATTTTAATCGCAGCGCCATCCCGCAGTCACCTCCCTGCCCTGTTTTCTCAGTTCTGTTTCCAAACTTCTATTCCCTGCAAGCCAAACAACACCATAAGCAAAAAAACCACGAGACGCTTCGTGTTTTTCGCAGTCTCCGCTCCATTTCTATCATTCTATAGCAAATGGCAGAAATATCTGCCGCTTGCTATAAACCCTCCGGGGTACTGAATGTCCAGCGCCGACCGGGATGGAGTGGAGACGCGCTCGAATTTGAAGCGGAAAATGCCGCTTTCTCTCACAGGGCCAGCCTCTCAAGCGTTTCCCCCGTCACCCGGTAGCCTGTCCAGTCGGACATCTGTACTGCTCCAAGCGAAAGATAAAAATCAATCGACGGCTGATTCCAGTCAAGACAGCTCCACTCCAGGCGTCCGCATCCGCGCTCGATGGCAATCGCGGCAAGCTTCTTCAGCAGACCTTTCCCGCAGCCCCTGCCTCTGTACTCCGGCAGCACAAACAGATCCTCCAGATAGATTCCCGCCCTTCCCAGAAATGTTGAAAAATTATGGAAAAACAAAGCGAATCCAACCTCCCGGCCGTCCAGCACTGCGAATATCACCTCCGCTTTCTGTTTGTCAAAGATCCACTCCTCCAGCAAAGCTTCATTCGCGACTACCTGATCCGACATATGTTCATAATCAGCAAGTCCTCTGATAAAGTTCAGAATCAGCGAAACGTCCGTCCTCTGCGCACAGCGAAATGTTATCTGTTCATTCATGGTTATTCCTCATCCTTTCTGTCTGAATAATTTCTACTGTACCTTTTATCTGGTTTCCGGTTTCAGAATCCTGCCTTTTACCTGGCAGTCTTTCCCCGAGAAGGCAATTCCGTAAATAATCACACAATATTTTCTTTTCAGATACGGCCACACATACTGCCTGTCCTGAATCTGCCCCAGCGCCTTTTCGCAATCCGCCTCCATATCATCGTACCTTGCAGAATATTTCGTCTCTATGACAACAGCTCTGCGTCCGCGGTCATCTTCGATCACAAGATCGCTTCTGCCGGTACCTGATTCATAATTCGATTTTACCCTCACGCAACGGTTCATCAGCAGTCCCGCCATGAAAGCATGATAGTAATTTTCATGATAATCAAAATAACTGATTGTATCCAGCAGAATTTCCCGGATTTTCTCCTGAAATTCCTGAGCATTGCACGCCCAGATATCCTCATAAAGATCCGCAGAACCGGAAACGGCCGTACTTTCCGAAAACCATTTCTGTATTTTACTGACAAAAATCTCACGTATCTCACGATTTGGGATAACCAGCGAGATTTTACCGTCATCTGATGCCCTGGAATTTTTCTCCGCTGTCAGATAACCTGTAAGGTACAAAACACTCCAGAGATGGTCTCTGTCTTCTTCCAATTCCTCATAAGTCAGATTCCCAATCAGCTTTTTCTTAACAGAATGTCCGGCGATCACCATGGACATCATATCCTGAGCGTCAGAGAATGAAGTGCCTTCGACACCTTTTAAAGACAAAAATATCACCGGAAACCTGCCCATATATTCTTCGCAGAGCGAACGGTCCCGGCTGATCGCAAGCCCTTCAAACAGGGACAGATCCGTCCCGATCTCAAAAAAAGCCTTCAGCATGCTCATGTTCAATGATTTTCCAAAACGCCTCGGACGGGTAAAGAGATTCACGGCGCCATACCAGTCCAGCAGTTTCCGGATGAACTCTGTTTTATCCAGATAATAATAGTCCTGACTTCTGAGCGTTTCAAAACGGTCCACGCCGATCGGCAGTCTTTTTCTCTTTTTTCCCAAACGCACACCTCCTGTCCAGATTCACCGTACATTCCCATTTATTATAATTGTTGGCTCCGCTGTTTTCAAGCATGGGAATCCTTCAAAAAAGACTTGTATTTCTTCTCTTTTGCTGTTATATCAGATTAAAAAAATGACATCAGACAGGAGAAGACACATAATGAGTACTTATGACATGACAAAAGGGAATATTCTGAAAAATCTGATCCGGTTTTCACTGCCGTATCTGCTGTCCTGCTTTCTGCAGACCTTCTACGGCCTTGCCGATCTTTTTGTGATCGGCCGTTTCAACGGCGCGGCCTCCATCACGGCGGTCTCCGTGGGGAGCCAGATAACCCACATGCTGACGGTTGTGATCGTCGGGCTGGCCATGGGAAGCACCGTGGCGATCAGCCGCTCCATCGGCGAGGGAAACCGGAAAACCACTGTAAAGGCAATCGGAAACACGATGACTGTTTTTACATTCATCGCGCTCTGCCTGACGTTTATCCTGCTGCATGCCGCAGATGGATGTCTTTCTCTGCTTGCCGTACCGGAGGAAGCGTTCGCAGAAGCCCGCAGCTACGTCACGATCTGCTTCTGGGGCATCCCATTCATCACGGCCTACAACGTGCTGAGCAGCATCTACCGCGGGCTGGGGGATACCCGGCACCCGATGTATTTTGTGATGACCGCCGGCATCCTCAACATCGGGCTGGATTTCCTCCTGATCGGACCTTTTGGAATGGGAGCCGCCGGCGCCGCACTCGCCACCGTGACCGCGCAGGCTGTAAGCGTGCTGCTCGCCGTGTTTCACCTGTTCCGCTTCATGGATATCCGGCTTCGTCTGTCGGATTTTCATATTGACAAGGCTCTGTCCTCAAAAATTCTTGGCGTCGGAATCCCGGTCGCGGCACAGGAAGGATTTATCCAGGTCTCTTTTCTGACCATCACCATGATCGCAAACCGCCGCGGTGTGGAGGCCGCGGCGGCTGTCGGGATTGTTGAAAAAGTGATCAGTTTTCTGTTTCTTGTTCCGTCCTCCATGCTGTCCGCGGTCTCCACAATCTGCGCACAGAACCTCGGGGCAAAGCAGTATGACCGCAGCAGGAAGGCCCTGTTTGACGGGATCCTGATCTGCGCAGGTACAGGCGTACTGTTCACCACCCTCTGCCAGTTCCGCGCCCCGCAGATCCTGAGCTTGTTCGCGGACGGCGAGCCTAGGGTGATCCGCCTCGGCGCACAATACCTGAGAACCTACAGCATAGACTGCATCCTTGCCGGCATTCATTTCTGCTACGGCGGATACTTCTGCGCCTGCGAGCGTCCTCTGCTGTCGTTCGCCCACAATCTTGTCTCCATCCTCGCCATCCGGATTCCGGGCGCGTACCTCGCTTCCCTGTACTGGCCGGAAACGCTGGCGCCGATGGGACTTGCCGCACCGACAGGGTCTCTGCTGTCTATCATCATCTGCACAGTTTTGTTTCTTGGGATGGAGCATCGCAGGAAAGTCCGCGGCAGTTTTTAAACACCCTGCCTCTCCTTTATTTCTGCAGGCAGCAGGGCATCACATGCCCGCACATGTCGTGCACATTCAACATCAATGGAAGCGAAACGACGACTGCCACAAAGAGCAAATGCCATCTGCTGCCTGCAGCAGAATATCCAATTCTCAAGACAATGACCAGGACCTTCCCTTTGCCCTCTCTCAGAAGCCGCCGTAAAAAGCTCTTCCGCAATACACAAGATATTTTCTCAGCCCTTTTTATAATATGTTTTCCTCAGCGGCAGCGACTGCCGGAACTTCCCGTCGTACCGGTAATAAGCGTGCGCGCAGGCCGGTGCGGTCGGGATCATGCAGAGTTCGCCGCAGCCGCGCGCGCCGAGCGCTTCCGGGATCTTTCCCTTGCCCTGCACCAGAATAACCTCCAGCTCCGGAGCTTCATCCGCGCGCATGATTCCGAGCTTACCCAATTTATCATCCGGATATCCGCCTTCGCATTTGAATTCTTCCGTGAGCGCGTAGCCAAGACCCATGATCATGCCGCCCTCGATCTGCCCTTCCACGGACTGAATATTGACCGGCGTTCCCACGTCATAGGCGGCCACCATCTTTTCCACTCGGCCCTTTTCATCGAGAATAACCACCTGCACGCCATAGCTGTATGCCACATGGCTGATTGGATTGTCCTTCTGCGCGCCCAGCGGATCCGTCTTCGCGGAATATTCCGCATAAAATTCCCGGCCTTCCAGATCCTGAACTGAACGGCCTGCATCCAGCTCTGCTTTCAGCTTTTCGGCCACTCTTCTTGCCGCCTCACCGGTCACGGTCGTCTGACGGGACGCAGTGCTGGTTCCGGAATCCGGCGTGCGGACTGTATCCGGATGCTCATGCACAAAGAGCGCGGGATCCAGACCGGTCACCGCGCAGATGATCGTCAGGCACATCTGCCCGATGCCCTGCCCCATGCACGCGGCGGAGGTTCGAATATGTATTTTTCCATCTTCCACGGACAGCAACACCCTGCCGATATCCTGCTTCCCCATACCAGTACCGCTGTTCTTGAAACCGCACGCAATTCCCGCATAGGGATGGGTCTCATAAATATCTTTGACCGCCTCGAGACACTCGGCCAGCGCGACCGAGTCATCCGCGATCTGCGCGTTCGGAAGCCTCTGTCCGGGACGGATCGCGTTGCGGTAGCGGATCTCCCACGGAGAGATACCCACCATCTCCGCCAGCAGGTTAATATTATTCTCCGTGGCAAAGCAACTCTGCGTGACGCCAAAGCCGCGGAACGCGCCGCTGACGACATTGTTGGTGTATACGGACATACCCATGATATCAAGATTCTGATAATTGTACGGCCCCGCGGCATGCGTACAGGCGCGGTGCAGCACCGGACCACCCAGCGAGGCGTAAGCGCCGGTGTCCGCGATGATCGTGCCTTTCATGGCGGTCAGAATACCGTTCTCGTCACAGGCTGTCGTAAATTCCATCTCCATCGGATGACGCTTCACATGGTATTTCAGGCTTTCCGCGCGAGTCAGCTTACATTTGACCGGGCGGTGCGTATGCCAGCACATCAGGGCTGCGTACTGCTGCACCGACATATCCTCTTTTCCGCCGAAGCCGCCGCCTACCAGCATCGCGTGAACGTGAACCTTCTCCTTTGGAATTTTTAGCATCGTCGATACTTCTCTCTGCTCGTCGTAGATCGACTGGCTTGTAGTGTACAGAAGCAGGCCGTCCTCTCCCTCCATCTGCGCCACCGCGCACTCCGGTTCCATAAAACCATGCTCCTGCCACGGCGTCTTGTATTTTCTGGTAACTACATATTTTGAATTCCGGATCGCCTCGTCTGCGTTGCCGCGCACCAGTTCCGCCCTGCTCATGATATTTCCATCCGAATGGATCAGCGGAGCATCCGCTTTTAACGCGTCACACGGATGCAGCACAGGCTCAAGTTCCGTGTAATCCACCTGCACCAGGGCTGCCACTTCCTCCAGATAACGCTTGTCATCCACGCCGACCAGAGCCACAACATCTCCCACATACCTGGTAATGTCCCCTTCTCCTCTGATGACATCCCAGTCCTGCTTGATATGACCGATCTTGTTGCAGGGAACATCTTTCCTGAGCAGAACCTTCACGCAATGTTCATGCGCCTCCGCACGGCTCACATCGATCCTGTTGATGAGTGCTCTCGGATAGCGGGATCTGACCGGCTTCGCGTAGATCATGCCCGGAAGCTCAATATCATCCGTATACAGCCCCTCGCCGTTCACCTTCTCCGCGGCGTCGATGCGTCTGAAACGCTGATTCATCGTCAGCGTGTCCGGATTTTCCGGAATCTCCCGTTTCTCCCGGAAAAAATCAGCCGCCATAAGGATCGCGTCCTCGATTTTCTTATATCCCGTACATCTGCATATATTTCCGCGAATCGCTTTCTTCACATCCGCGCGTGTCGGATTCAAATTGACGTCCAGCAGACTCTTGGCGCTGAGCACCATGCCCGGAATGCAGAAACCACACTGGACAGCGCCCGCCTCGGCAAAACAGTACTCATAAACTTTTCGTTCTTCGGGAGCAAGACCTTCAACCGTAAGGATCTCTTTCCCCGCGAATTTTGAGAGTTTCTGCGCGCAGGCTTTTACCTTCTTTCCGTCCGCGAGCACCGTACATGTCCCGCAGACACCCTCGCTGCATCCGTCCTTTGCCGAGGTAATCCTCAGATCATCCCTCAGAAAAGACAGCAGCTTCTTGTCCTCCTCAGACTGATATTTCTTTCCGTTCACTGTCACTTCAAACATAAGGTCCCCTCCTTGCCAAAAACCCATATTATGAAAAAAGAGCCAGCCGTATTGCATGCCGACTCCTTTATCACATATTAATATCATAACATCATTATACCATTCCGGGGACTTTTGTCAAGGAAAAAGCCCTGCTGCAAGTAATCAGATATCACGTCTGCAGCATTGAACTTTCAAAGTACCATACAGCACCAAAAGAGGCACCGCAAATGCCACCAAACGTCTGTCATGCCATTTCACGCTGCCTCTCCTGACTGGTGCCAGCCAGTCCGCCGCTTATTATACCAGATAGAAAATGCCGCCGACGCACAGAATCATCGCTGACTCTCAGCACAGCTCTCTGCAATTCATACGCAGTTCAAATTCAGCACAGTTTTCCGTCTGACTGCTGTTCCCAATCCAGATCCGAAAAGTTCCCGGTTCACTTACAAACCTTCCGTCTGCCCGTACAAACCGCAAAGTCTCTTCACTGATCTGAAATTCTTCTTCCCGGGATTCTCCCGGACTCAGCGTTACCTTCCGGAACCCTTTTAATTCCTTCACAGGCCGCGCAACGCTGGCGGACAGATCTCCAAGGTACATCTGTAATGTTTCCGTCCCTTCTGTATGTCCAATGTTTTTAACCGTAACTCTGGCTTCTATGCTTCCTCCAGGCGTCATGCTTTGGGAAGACAGCTCTACAGGAGAAATCTGAAATTCTGTATAGCTCAGTCCAAAGCCGAACGGATAAAGCGGTTCATTCGGAATATCCAGATATTTTGACTGAAAGCGTTCGCTTTGTCCCGGAATCTTCGGCCGCCCTGTCCGAAGTTCATTGTAAAATACCGGAACCTGACCGACACAGTAAGGGAAGCTCATCGGCAGCCTGCCAGAAGGATTCACGCGCCCGGTCAGAACATCGACAACGGCATGGCCTCCTTCCGTACCTGGCAGCCAGACTTCCAGAATTGCCCCGGCCTCCCGGCTAATCTCCCTGAGATCCAGCGGCCTCCCGTTGAACAGTATCACCACGATTCTGTTATTTACACGCCGGATCTCGCGAAACATCTCCATCTGAATTTCGGGAATTTCGATCATGGCGCGGCTTGTCGCTTCTCCGCTCTGGAGGAAATGTTCTCCAAGCGCCAGAACCACAATATCCGCCTGCTTTGCCGCAAGAACCGCATTCTGAAGCATATTCCTCTTTTCTTCTTCTGTCACAGTCAGCAGCGCACCTTTTGCTTCTTCCCCAAATCCGGAAAGGAACGCCGCTTCCGCGCCCAGCATGGGACATCCCTGCAGATAAACCGTCTGTTCCCCGGGAAATATTTCTTCCGCCGCCTCTTTCAGTGAAACACAGTCTCTGCTGTCTCCTGTAAACGCCCACGAACTGTTCAGCTGTCTGCTGTACACATACGGACCGATGAAAGCGATTTTTTTACCGTCCTTCCCTTCAGAAAGCGGCAGAAGGCCGTCATTTTTTAAAAGTACAAAGGAGGCGGACGACGCTTTTCTCGCCAGTTCCCGGTGCGAAGGACAGAGAATTATCTTCTTTTCTTCTTCCGGATCCGCATCTTTGTAGGGATTCTCAAACAGGCCGAGCGCATTCTTCAGCTGGAGTATCCGCATAACGCATGCGTCGATCATCTCCATATATTCAGGTTCTTCTTTCACCAGATACCGCAAACTTCCCGGATAGACACTGCTCATCATATCAATGTCAACCCCTGCTTCCAGAGATTTCCGGGCCGCATCCGTCCCATCCGCGCAGTATCCATGCGTAACCGTTTCCCCAAGCGCTCCGAAATCCGAAATCAGGACTCCTTCAAACCCCATTTCATCCCGAAGAATCTCTTTCATAAGGTGCCGGTTCACGGAGCAGGGGACTCCGTCTATGGTATGAAACGCTGTCATCACCAGCTTCGCGCCGGTATCAATCCCCGCTTGAAATGAGGGAAGATAATACTCCCTCAGCGTATGTTCCCCCATTTCCACCGCATTGTAATCCCTGCCTGCCGTCGCTGCCCCATATCCTGCAAAATGCTTGAGGCAGGCCGCGATCCGGTATGGCTCCTTGACATCCTTTCCCTGAAATCCCCGGACAGCCGCTTCTGTCATCCGGCTGTTCAGATAAGGATCTTCCCCCGTCGATTCCATGACGCGGCCCCACCGCGCGTCCCGCACAAGATCCGTCATTGGCGCAAAGGTCACGTGGAGTCCGCTGACGGCAGCCTCTTTTGCGGTCGCTTCCGCGCATTTCTCCGTCAGTTCCGGATCAAAAGATGCCCCCTGTGCCAACGGGATCGGAAATATCGTCTTCATCCCGTGGATAATATCGCGCATAAACAGCATGGGAATCCGATGAGGCTGGCTCTTCAGATACGCGTCCTGCATTCGGATCAGCTCTCCGGCTCCATATCCACTCAGAACAGAACCTGCATACGTAAGCTGCTCTTTCGAAATATTCAGATCCCCGGCAGGCCCGGTCAGAACACTGCTGCTGTCATCCTCATAAAAATTTCCCATCAGCTGGGTCATCTGTCCGATTTTCTCCGGCAGCGTCATGTCTCCAAGCAGCTGCTCCAGCTCTTTCTGTGTCATAATACATCTGTCTCCAAATATGCTCTCAAAAACTGGTCTACAATTTCAAGTACTTCGTCTGTCCAGAGATAAAATCCATGTTCTCCGCCGCAGACTTTGTAAAACTCAACCTCTTTCTCACATTCCTGCAGCTTCTTTACCATCAGCACGCTCTGATTGAAAGGTACCACCGCGTCATAATCCCCGTGCATGATCAAAAACGGCGGCAGTTCCCGTTCCTTACTGACATAGGCAAGAGGATTTCCAGGAACGGCAAGTTCCGGGTGAAGGTCAACTCTCCCGCCAAACAGAATATTTTCCGGACTGTTTGCCATGTCCTTTTCAAACTCCGGATTGCGCGGAAAATCATGGAATTTGGCTGTATCCGTAGGACCGTAAAAGTCCACCACTGCCTTTACCGCATCCGAGATCTCCTGGTTATCCTCTGTCTTAAACTGCTCCATATCTCCTGTCACGCCTGCCATCAGCGCCGTATGTCCGCCGGAAGAATCTCCCCAGATGGCCACCTCATCCGGATTGATCAGATACTGATCCGCATTTTTCCGCAAAAAACGGATCGCGGATTTTACATCCTGCAGATGCGCCGGAAACTGCGCTTCAAGCGAAGAGCGATGTTTCACGCTTGCGACAACATATCCCTTCCGGGCCAGCATGACAAGCTGCGGAATGTTGTGAAACATGTCCTGCTCCTGCCAGCCCGCTCCTTGAACATAGACCACCAGAGGAAACCTGCGGGTACATTCTGTTCCCGGAAGCATTCCCTGCGGCAGCAGAAGCTGCAGATGAAGGTCTTTTCCGTCTCTCTCTATGTACTTGATATTCGGGAAATAGTAGACTCTGTGCTGATCGGTAAAGTCTGCCATTACCGTTTTCATTCCAGGCAAAATTGTCGTATCCGCTTTAATTGTCCGTTTCATAATTCCCATTTTTTTCCTTACTCCTTTCCGTACGTTCCAGATTAATTTCCTCTATCCAGCCAAGCAATGTATCATTATCCAGTCTTCCATCCGTCAGAAGATTTACAAAACGGAGCGGCATGTCGTCAAGCTTCTCTTCTTTATCCAGATCTTCCTTAGGAAACAGCAGCGCATTCTCCGGCATGTAAAGTTTCAATAGTTCCCGTATTTTCCGATAACAGATTTCTCCCCGCGGTGTTTCCCGCAACTCTCCCATAACTGACCATCCGCTGAGTGGTTTTCGGTATGGGTGATCCGGCTCTACATAGATTTCTTCCTGCAGGCGGATATCCGTACAGGAAGCTCCGATCTGAATCGTATAAATCCCTTTCGGTACACGCCACTCCTTTTGTTCTATATCATAAAAGGCAAAATCGCGCTTTCTCAACGTAAAGATTATTTTCTGCTGCTCTCCGCTTTTCAGAAAAACCTTCCGGAAACCCTTTAGCTCCTTAACCGGGCGTCTGACCTTCTCATCGAACATTCCGATATACAGCTGTACTGTCTCTTTTCCAGAATGTTTCCCGTCGTTTCGGATTTTTACGGACAGTGTGAGCTTTTTTTCCTGACTCCCGAACCTTTTCCTGTCCAGAGTCAAATCGGAATAAGTATACGTCGTATAACTCAGTCCATGGCCAAAAGAGAAAAGCAGCGGGGTATGTTTCAGATCATAATAACGGTATCCTACGAACACCCCTTCTCCATAGACAGTCGTTTTCTTATCTCCCGGAAAGAACAGATAAGCCGAGGTATCCTCCAGTCTCGCCGGAAAAGACACCGGCAGCTTTCCGGACGGGTTCACCTCCCCATACAGAAGCGAAGCCAACGCGCTTCCAAAAGCCTGTCCCGCCAAAAAACACTCAAATACTGCTTTCACCTGTCCAATCCATGGCATGACTACCGGAGACGGAGTTGTCAGTATCACAATCACATCCGGATTTACCTGCAGGACTTTCTCCAGCAGTTTTTCCTGCTTTGCAGGCAGGCACAAATCCCTGCGGTCATGTCCTTCCATCTCTGTCCCCGGGATCTGCCCCATAAAGTACAGGATTTTTCCTCCTGTTTTTGCCATTTCTACTGCTTCGTCAAAAAGCTCTGTATCTTCCTGTTCCGGATCTTCTGAATATCCCTGTACCCAGCGGACTGCCCCGCCCGCTTTCCTTCGGATACAGTCAAGAGGTACCTCCACTTCCGTCGCTACGACGCGCACGCTGCCTTCCAGCGTTACTTTTGGTTTTTTCGCATAAAGTCCGATCAGGGTAATGTCGTCTTCCTGTGCGAGCGGCAGTATCTCCTGCTCATTTTTCAGCAGAATTATTCCTTCCTCAGCAATTTCCCTGCTTTTTTCATGGTTCTCCAGAAACAGCTTTTTCTGATCTTTACAGAAGCTGCGTTCTGATTTTCTTCTGGCGCATGCTTCTATCGCGTGCAGCAGATGACGACAGCATCTGTCGATATCTTCTTCACAAAGCGATCCTTTTTCCAATGCATTTCTGATCCGATTCGCGCCGACTCCATTACTCGCCGGCATTTCCAGATCCATCCCGGCCGCAACCGCTTTGTCCTGATGGACAATTCCATACCAGTCAGATACCGTAAAACCCTCAAATCCCCATTCTTTCCGCAGAATATCTGTCAGAAGCCGCGGATGTTCCGCGCCGTATATTCCATTGATCTGATTTAACGCGCTCATGACAGCCTGCGGCTTTGTTTCCTTTACGACTTTCTCAAAAGCCGGAAGATAAATTTCTCTTAATGTTCTCTCATCAATGCGGGCGTCAATGTATTCCCGTTCTGTCTCCTGATTATATCCGGCAAAATGCTTGGGGCAGGCTCCTACTCCCCGGCTCTGCACTCCTTCTACATAAGCACTCGCGATCTGTCCGGTCAGATAGGGATCTTCCGAAAAATATTCATAATTTCGCCCACACAGAGGCGATCTCACAATATTCATAGACGGCGCGAGCAGAATATCCACTTGCTCCACAGCCGCCTCTGCTCCAAGAATCTCTCCGTTTTTTCTGGCACATTCCGGATTCCAGGTAGCCGCGAGGCAGGCTCCGGACACAGCAGCCGTAGCCGGCACACTGTCCTCTATCCCGAGATGATCTCCCTTTCCAGTCTGCTTGCGCAGACCGCAAGGTCCATCAGCCAGAAACAGAGATGGGATATCATACTGCGGAAAGTCTTTTGTTTCCCAGTTATTCTTTCCGCTAAGCAGCTCAATCTTTTCTTCCAGAGTCATCCTCTGCAGAACCTGTTCCACACTTCTCATACCGCATTTACCCACCCAAACATATTTCCTGAAGGAATAAACTGTACCGGAATCGTCTGTCCGACTGTTTCTTTCAGCCATCCCTGCATCGCTCTCATTCCCGCTTCTTCCAGATTAAAATGCCCCACATTAATCATCCCCACCGGCTTTCCCAGTGCCACGGCGTCCATCACATAGGAAACGACCGTCCAGTCTACTGTTTCCAGAGGTACGATCACATCATACCGATTACGGTCTATCTGAGTCAGGCACTCCAGATCTTCTCCAAAAAAGTGAGCCGCAAGGCCTATAGTCCTGACTTTCATCTGCGCATCCCCAATAATTCTCGCCCCATCTATGCACAGTTTCCGGCAAATCTGGACAGCCAGTCTGCCAAGCGTTGTCTCCGGGACACGATATCCCGAAACAGGGAAGAATTTTTGATTTTCTTCCAGTGGTTCCCAGCCCATAGTATCCACAATACCCTGATAGATTCGATCCGGTTTTTCTCTGTGTACCTGATCGTGGTCTCTGTAGACTGTAATCCGGTACTGGTCCAGAAGCCTCTTTTTTTCTTCTGCTGTCGAAAAAGACAGTTCCGGCGGTATTTCATCATATCCATGATAAAAAGTCGGCTCATGACACCAGATCAGATTATACCCCATATCCGCCGCTTTTTGTATCACCGGTACGGAAGGACTGCAGGTAAGTACAATCCCTGTACATGGGCGCTGTGCGTCTCCGTATATCATACCATCGCATGTTTTCTCTGCTATTGGCAGAATTCCATGTTTCTTTTCAATCCGCTCAATCACTTCTCCAATTTTCAATTTCTGTCCCTCCAATTCCTGACTGGACCTCTCCTGCCTAACATACAGATTCAGCTTTCTACCATCCATTGAATCGCCTTTTCCAGATAAGGATTCCAGAAACGGAAATCATGTGTTCCCGGACTTTCAAAATATTCTGCAGGCACTTCCTGACTGCGCAGAAAAGAAACAAACTGCCGATTGTTTTCCAGCAGAATATCTTCTGTTCCGCATGCCATAAATATTTCCGGAATCGATCTTTTTTCAGCCTTAAGATTCCGGATCTGCTGCTCCGGATTGTTTGAACTTGTCATCAGCTCATCAAGATCCCCGAAAATAGACCGATAGTACCAGTAGTCCCCAAAAAGATCCACATGTCCTTCCTTCTTTCCCGCAATACCATGAAGGATCAGCGCAGACGAAAGCGCCATGATCCTGCTGAACGTCTCTGGAAAAGCCAGGCCGGTGTGGAGGGCCCCGAAGCCTCCCATGGAAAGTCCTCCCACAAACGTGTCCTCTCTGCGGTCAGAAAGACCAAATGTTTTTCTTGTATATTCCACAAGCTCCTGGCCGACGTAATTGGAATAATTTCTTTTCGCGTGTTCCTGATTCAGATAAAAGCTGTCTTCCCCATACGGCATAAAAACTGCCAGATTATAGATATAGGCAAAATCACGGATCGAACTCCCTGCCAGCCATTCATCATTATAATTTCCCTTTCCATGAAGGAGATATAGTGTCTTCGCCGGTCTGCTGTAATGAGGGTTTTCTCCTGCCTGCGTAAATATATTTTCCGGCAGAATAAATTTAAAGCTTACATTTCTGTTCATTTCTTTTGATCCAAATACCAGTTCGCCGATTGCCATCTCATTTCTCCTCCCGTTCTGTCAAAATATGATTTCTGATAAACTCCGCTATTTCCTTTGCCATCCTTCTCTGTGTATCAACCGTTGGATGATTGCATGGGGCTGCTCCCTCACAGATCAATGTCTTTCCATACTTAAAACAACAGATCCTTGTGTCACCCGTCCTTTGAATATAATCCTTCACAGCTTTTGTAATATTGTCGTAAAGATAATAATCCATAGGACCCAGCGCGCATATAATCCAGGCTGACGATCCGTTCTTCTCACGCAGAAGCGCGAGAAATTTCCGGTAATCCTCCTCAAAACGCATAATTCCTTCTTTTTTATCGTTCGTCTGATCAAGAACAACCGTATCGTTAGTTCCGAGATTCACCACAATAATATCCTTTTTATGGGTCTGGAAATCCCATTCCTCCCACTCCTGTTCTCCGAGATATTCCTGCGTAAGCCTGTCTGTACAGGAATACAGCGCAATCATCTCTGTCCCCGGCCATCGGTCGCCGAGGCTGCCCCTGCTCAGGGGAATGCCAGAGCTGCAGACCAGTTCCGTATTCACATGCAGCATCCTCCCGGCTATGGCTGCGTGTGACAGCCATCCATCCTCATCCTCCGTGAAAAACATCCGATTCGGATCTTTTGACAGATTTCCGAATCCGCAAGTGATCGAATCCCCGATAAATTCTATACAAAGATTACTCTCCGGTTCCTCCGGTTTTTTCAGGACACCATCCCCATATAAGCCCGTCACGCCAACCCTGCCTGTCTGGTTTTCTGTCCTTTTGCAAATGGTGATCATATGCGTCTCCTGTTCTTCCGACGCAAACAGCAGATATTTCCCTTTCTCACCATTTACAGGAAATACTGATGCCGGCTCTTCTGCATCATCCAGAAAAACGGACAGATACGGCCATGTTTTTCTCCCCGGTTGCAGCGGATCCTGCTGTTCTGTTCCGCACATTCCCCGCAAACCGGCAATCAGGAAAGTTCCCGTATACTGAAATCGTATCCCTGTATTTGTCCATCCAAGATATAAGACTCCATCCCTGCTTTTTAATATTCTTCCAAGAAGCTGTACAGACTGCTTCCATTCTTTGAAATACTGCGTCTTCCTCACCCTTTCACTGCTCCGACTACAACGCCCTTTATCAGATACTTCTGAATAAACGGATATATCACCATGATCGGCAGAACACCGATAACTGCAATCGCCATCCGCACGGACGTACCTGGCACCTGAGCGAGTGCCTCTCCTGCCCCTCCGAGGGAAATGTTGCTTTTCAGCATGTCCACATTGTTCATGATTTTCATCAACAAAAGCTGTACGGAATAAAGCTTCGCATCATCAATATAGTACAATCCATTTGTCCAGTCGTTCCAGTAAGACAGGCCGGTAAATAGCGCGATTGTGGCGACCACCGGTTTTGCAAGCGGGAACATGATCTTCCAGAAAATCTGCATTTCTTTCGCACCGTCGATCTGGGCCGCTTCTATCAGGGCATCCGGTACATTGTTGGAATAATAGTTTTTCACCAGGATAACATTCACGGCACTGACCAGATAATTGGGCAGGATCAGAGCAAAGATTGTATTTTTAATATGGAACAGTCTTGTCCAGATAATATAGGACGGCACGATTCCTCCATTAAACAGCATTGTGAAAAACACAAAGAAGGACAATGCGTTACTGTATTTGAAAGATTTTCTTGACATGGGGTACGCAAGCATTGTAGTCAGCATCAGACTTATCACTGTGCCAATTAACGTAGTAAAAATCGTCACTCCGTATGCCCGGAAAATCATGGCTCCCTGCTGGATAATATAATAATAAGCTCCGGCACTGAATTTTGACGGAAAAAGCGAGTACCCTTCCCGAAGCAGTGTGTTCTCATCTGTGATGGAAGCCATCACAATAAGTAAAATCGGAAAAACAGTCAGGCACACCAGAATTGCCAGAAAAATTGTAGCAAATCGATTAAATTTTTTACTTGTCAGCATGGCTACCTCCTCTAAAACATTGCGTTGTCTCTATCCAGTTTTCTGACAATCGCATTCGCCGCCAGAACCAGGATAAATCCTATGATAGACTGATAAAAACCTGCCGCGGACGACATTCCTATATTGTTGTTTTCCATTAAGCCCCGGTACACATACGTATCGATCGTCTGCGTGACAGGAAACAGCGCTCCGGAGTTCTGCGGCACCTGATAAAACAGACCGAAATCAGAGTAGAACATTCTTCCTACAGACATGATCGTCATGGTAATCACGGTAGGCTTTAACATGGGAAGCGTAATATTTTTGATCTGCTGCAGCTTTGTCGCCCCATCTAATGCTGCCGACTCATACAGGGATTTGTCAATTCCGGAAATCCCCGCCATATATACGATGGATGAATACCCGGCGCTCTTCCACAGATTCGTGATGATCAGTATGATCGGCCATGCACCCGTAAATGTATACCAGGAAACTCCCTCAATCCCCAGCGGCTTCAAGATCGCGTTGTTAATAAATCCGCTGTCCGCGTTCAAAATAGCAAAGACAACAAAGGAAACGATAACCCATGAAAGCATATTGGGGAGGATCAGAACTGACTGAAACAGCTTCGCCCGAAGCTTCTGTCCCAGCTCGCACAAAAGGATCGCGATCAGAATGGACATGGCAGTTCCCAGAATAATAAACGCAAGATTATAAAGAATCGTATTCCTCGTCATGATCCACGCATCTTTCGTGGTAAATAAAAACTTGAAATTATCAAAGCCGCACCAGTCACTGCTGAAAATACCTTTCATAAAATTGTATCTCTTAAATGCCAGAAACAAACCAGCCATCGGCAGATAATTATTAATCAGAAGATAGACGATTCCTGGAAGCGCGATCAGAAATAACGGCGCTGTCTTTTGTCTGGTGCTTTTTTTCTCTTTTACTTTTGTCTGCATAAAAACTCCTTCCCTGGAAAAAGCGAGCGGAGGGATTCCTCCGCTCAGTGTTCACTTTCTCAGAATATTTCCGGATAATTTGATCATTATTATTTATTCTCCGCCAACCACACATCCAGCTGTTTCTGCTTTGCATCTATAATATCCTGCAGTCCGGCCGCATTCAGTGCGTCAACAAAGGCAGGGAGCTCCGTCTCCGGATCCGTACTCCCGCAGAGAAGGCCCGGCAGATACTGGCTTGCGACATTATTCACCGCAGTATACTGGATAGATACATCTGTAGAATCAAACATAAATCCAAGAGCAGGTGAGACTGTCGCTGTCTTATTTGCTTCCAGAAGCGCTTCATTATCCTCTTCCGAGGTGCCTACTGAACGATGCATGATAAACGCATTCCCTATGATACCGTTGGAAAGAGCCGCGGTGTACGGTACGGTAGCCGCGTCCTGTCCCTCCGGATAGCCATAACATCCGTCTTCATCCAGCACATAATCTCTTCCTTCCAGGCCAAATATAATCAGATTCAGAACATCCGGATCCGTGTAGGTAAGATTCAGGAACTTCATGGCAGCTTCCGGAACCTTTGTGTTGGAAGCGATCCCCCAGGTGACCATATTGATTGTTGATGTAGAAATATACGGCTCACGAAGATCGATTACTGTAATCGGATTACCGCCGCCCTCTAACGAGGTCAGAATCGCAGCCAGATCTTCCGGCATCAGGCCGTTCTCTGTAAAATGACCAAAATAATTACCAGAAGTCATCAGCTCGGATACCGAACTCGTCGTTGTAGCTGCGTCTTTCATGATATAGCCAGCCTCATACCATTCTCTGACCAGTTTGCTCTGTTCCATGAAATAATCGGACTCATACAGATTTTTTACTGTTGTATCACCGTCAAAAAGCACGCCATACGCTTTTTCCCTTGAATCAGACAGGTAATCGATTCCGTACCAGAGAGAACCTTCATCCAGATTTCCCTGACTCAGCGGAGCAAGAACCGTCATCTCCGGGTGCGCTTCCGCTACCTGTGCAAAAATGTCTGTCAGGTCCTCCGCGCTTTTCACTGTTGAAACATCAATCCCGAGTTCATCCAGAATATCCTGCCTGCAGACAAAATATCCGTGTGATGCCACCGGTTTATAAGTCGGAAGAGCGTAAAGGCTTCCTTCATACATGCAGGTCTTGAGCCAGTCCTCTCCGATCAGCTCCTTTGTCTCCGGAGCGGCCTCATCGATCAGATCGGTAATATCATACAGCATGCCGTTGCTAACGTCGCTGGCGAACGTATAAATGCTCGACAGAACATCGATCTTTTCTCCCGCCTGAAGGGACAGAGTAACAGACTGCGTATAATCCGCCAGACCAATTGGTTTCAGCGTCACCTCAACGCCGATCTTTTCTCTGGTAATCTCATTGACTGCCTCCTGAACCGTTGACAACCCTTCTTCTGTCGGAAGATTGTTCATAGTTGCATATGCAAAAGTAACCTGATCATAGTCATCCGCATATACTGGCATGGCTACAATGGCCCCTGCAAGCAAACCTGCTGCCATCAGAGTAACGACTGTTTTCTTCATCTTTGAATTCCTCCCTGTTTGATTTTCATGTTTTTTGTTGTGTCTATTATAATGCTCATGGAAACAGGATTCTCTTAATTTTGAAAGTTCTTTTTTCAAAAATAGAACATAAAATCCCGCAAAACTTTTCTGTTTTGCGGGATCAGAACGTATTCTTTTTCATTTTTTCCGATACTCATTGGGTGTTTTGCCTGTAATTTTTTTAAAAACAGTAGAAAAATATGAGATATTATCAAAACCTGTCTGCAAAGCAATATCGCTGACCCTCATATTTGTTCCGTTTAACAGAACTTTTGCCTTTTCAATGCGGTATTCATTGATGTAGTCTTTCAACACCTTTCCTGTATTCTTTTTATATACACGCGCAAGATATTCCGGAACCAGATGAAATACATTTCCAATTTCATTGCGCCCGATCTCCTCCTGATAGTGCTCATGAATATACTCATTGATCTTCTCTATCAATGTATCCGCTGAACCTGCACTTCCAATATACAAGAACACCTGCTCGGTCAGATGGTTGGCCCAGCGCATCATATCTATCACAGACTGCCCGGATTTTCCTGACAATTCAAAAAGTCCCGGTTCAGAAAACAACTGAGAGATTTGTACACCACGTCCCGCCAGACAAACATACACCGCCTGCTGAAATTCAGATTGGATAATTTTCAGCTGTTTCTCATCCAGAGCCCGCCGGCTGATTCTTTTGTCCATCTCCTGTTTCAGATACTCCAGAATCCCTTTTTTATCCCGGTTCTCCAACATATTCCGAAGTTTGTCGATATCAAGAATCGGCATATTTTCTCTTTCCAGGCAACGGCACTGTCCTTCCAGGAATACCTCCCCATAAAAAATCACATTATGCTCGTGAATATTTCGGATTCTCCGATATGTTTCGTTCATATCCGCCAGCCGGCAGGGATTGCTGATGCAGCACGTAATCACTGCATCAAACTGCTTCCCGCATTCATGTATCAATTCACCGCATCTCGTAGTCAGTTCCGGCACCGATATTTCCTCGCACACCGTGACAAACAGCAGGCTTTTTCCCGTTTCATACGCAAGAACCCACTCATTCTCCTGCGTTCCGCACAATATTCTGGAATGAAAATCTGTCAGTATAAACCGGAACAGCCGTGATCCATATTCTTCCTGATCCTTTTCCAGATTGCGCACCAGAGATACCACAAGGCGATATTCTCTGCCTGAATCCAGATTCAGTTTTCTGATATGAATGTTTTCCTCTATGATCTCCACGTCAGCAGGCACTTTCCCTTCTATAACGCTGTTAAGGAAAGCCAGTTTTACTTCATTCATATTATCCAGGATCCACTCTCCATATTCAGCCGCCTGTCTGCGCTTTCTCTCCCGCTGAAGCTCCGCAATATTCTGCTTCAAAGCCATTTCCATTGTCTGGACATGAAACGGTTTCACCAGATAATCCGCGG
Source organism: uncultured Lachnospiraceae bacterium (assembly GCA_947588845.1). GTDB lineage: Bacteria > Bacillota > Clostridia > Lachnospirales > Lachnospiraceae > Choladousia. The sequence continues at coordinate 7,740 of CANQAR010000044.1, read as the reverse complement.
CATGCAGGGCCACCGCTCTCGACGCATAGGCAAAGCTTTCATAACTGGTCAGAAGCAGAAATCTGCCGTTATATCCCTCCCTGCGATACCACTCCAGAAAATCCAGCCCCGTCTCTCCCGGCATCTCAATGTCACTGATCACGATATCCACAGACTGATTACGCAAAATTTCTTTCGCGTTTTTTACATCGCAGGCATCCAATACTTCGTCAATTCCGATCTGTTTCCAGTCAATCGCCTCTTTCACCGCTTCTAATATGATTCTGTCGTCATCCACAATCAACACTTTCATACTTTACCCTCTCCAGCCAAAATGCTCTCAGAGCCCTTCTCTTTCCCAACTTCATGAACTACCGTTTTCGGAATATAAATTCTGCACAAAGCTCCATGCGGAGAACCGTTCGATAATTTCATCAATCCTTTTCTCTCATACATCAGTTCCAGAAGCCGCCGTAAACTCCAAAGTCCCACACGTGAGCCATCAGATGAGTGGTTCGCACCTTCTCCATTCATGTATTCCAGTACCTCACCTGGATATCCGTCTCCGTCATCCTCCACTTCAATCTTCAACATTCTCTCCCCGTCCCAAAGTTCATCTGATACCCGGATCAGCAGCATTCGTGTGCTGTCCGGAGAAACTACGTAACGATATTCGTTCTCCACCAGTGTATGAATCAGCATCTGAGGGACAGGCCAGTCTTCCAGTTCCTCTGGAAGCTGAATATAACTAAATATACATCCCGGATATTTTATCTCCTGCATTTCAAGATAGTTCTGCACATGCCGTATCTCATCCTTCACGGCCACCGTATGGATTCCGGAGCTGAACATATACCGGATATTTTTTGACAATGTCTGGATATATTTCTCTATCTCGCTGTTTTTCCCCTGCATACTCAGACTGGAAACCGTCGTCATCGCGTTTAAAAAGAAATGAGGCCTTAACTGCAGACGGATGTATTTCTGATCCGCCTCCTGTAATTCCAGCTTTTTCTCATAAAAACGCACTTTCAAATTTATGATCCTGTCCATCAGCTGGTTGAATGTCGCCGTGAGGACATAAAATTCAGAGGCTTTGCTCTGAGTATGAATGCGCAAATCGTAATCCCCCTGCTGTATTTTCTCCATGTCCTTCACAAGCTTCTGCATAGGATCGGTAAGCTCTCTTTGAATCATCTTTTTGAGAAACACAGTAAACACCGCCAGCAGCAGCAAGGTCAGCCCGAACAAAACCGCTCCATAACGAATCTGTTCCAATATTACTGTAACAGGATGATACAAATACAGGTAAAACTGTCCGTCCTGAATGGAGCAGCTGTTTTCAAGTGAAAATCTGGAAAACCGTCCCAATTCTTCATATTTATTATATTCCCCCGCAGCCCCTTTTTCATCCAGTATCATTCCTTCCGCATCCGTAAAAATAAAATGACTTCTTCCATTATCCTCCTCAAGAGAAGCGGTCAGACTGCTGACTCGCAGAAAAACGCCGACCGAACAGCCTTTTTGTACGGAAACTTTCTGCATATACTTCTGACTGCCTATCTGTCGGACATTCCACTCTGATACATAATTATGGTCGTCATTTGCCAGTTCCTTTAAATAACTTTCCAGAGAATTTCTCTCCTCCAGAACAGAACTTATATTTGTCGCGTCCAGGCAGACTTCATATTTCGGAACTGCGACAATTAAATACTCTGCATTGTCATCCAGATTCATAATACTATTCATGGTCTGTTTTAACCGAATCGCCGCATAAGTCCTCTTCGTTGTATCGCTCATTTGAAGTAATCGAAGATCTGTATTGTCGTACAGAAAACGCTCCAGCATTTTCTGCATTCCATCAATTCGCCGATCCATCTGACCTCCCAATGAAGCAACATAATTTTCTGACGAGATGAGAATATCCTCTTTTGTTGCGCGGTATGTTATCAGCATATACGCAAAGAACAATACAAATAAAACCAACGCCTGCCACATCGCTGATTTCGAAAGTATACGTACAAATGAAGTTTTCTTCCGCATAATAATCCCCTGAATCTCTTTTCAATTCTTTATCTGCGCGAAACTGAATTAATGCCTGTTCTGACATTTGCGGGCCTTTTTAATACTCCAAACTATCCGGATTTAAAAGAAAATACTTCATCCCCATGATCACAAAGCCTTCTTCATTTCTCCATGGTTTCTTAGCCCCATTGACAATGACGATCTTCTTGAAGGAATCCGGGATATTCCGCAGTGAGTTAAACTCCTGGGTCTGTTTTGCTTCTGAATCCATATCATAAGCAGCCTGAATATAATATCTCCTGCTTCCCTGATTTGCCACGAAATCAACCTCCAGCTGTTTACGGACACGCCGGCCGCTTTTATCCTTATCAAAAACTTCCATAACCCCCACATCAACAAGATATCCTCGGATCAGCAGTTCGTTATAAACGATATTCTCCATGATATGGGTAGGTTCCTGCTGACGGAAATTCAATCGGGCATTTCTGAGTCCCAGATCTGTGAAATAGTATTTCAGATTGGCGCCAATGTATTTTCTTCCCTTAATATCATAACGGCAGGCCTTTGAGATCAGGAAGGCCTCCGTCAGGCAATCGATGTGATTAGAGATCGTTTTGTTGGTATAGCTCATCTGCCGTTCACTGGCGAACGTATTTGCGATTTTCGACGGATTGGTCGGCGCACCGATCGCGGACGCAAGCACGTCCACCAGAATACTGATCTCCTCCACGTTTTGAATCTTGTTTCTTTCAATAACATCCTTCAGATATACATTAGCAAAGATATTTCTCAAATATTCCGCCTTCTGACGTTCACTCTGAAACCCCGCAACCTGCGGCAGGCCGCCATAAGTCATATATTCTTCCCAGGCATCCTCATAATCTCCATCACAGGCGGAATAAAACTCAGCAAATGACAGCGGATAGATCCTGACTTCATCACCTCTCCCGCGGAATTCCGTCACGATATCACTGGACAGAAATTTCGAGTTGCTACCGGTCACATATACGTCAATATTACCCATACGGAGCAGGCTGTTCAGCACTTCTTCAAATCGCGGCATGAACTGTACTTCGTCTAGAAGAAGATAATATCTTCCATCTCCCTTAGCCGTGTCCCTGATATACTGAAAACACACCTTGGGGTCTCTCAGCTCTTCATTTTCAATGCCGTCCAGAGCGATCTCAATGATGTGACCGGCATCAACACCGCTCACCATCAAATATCTCTTGAAAATGGTGAAAAGTAAATACGACTTCCCACATCTGCGGATGCCGGTGACCACCTTGATCATCCCATTATCTTTTCGATCAATCAACTGCTGCAGATAAATATCTCTTTTAATTTCCATCATATCATTCCTATTTTTTGTGCATTTGCACGTTTTTTAGTAATGATATTCTAACACAGGACATCTTCTGCTTCAAGTCCCTTTCTATTTTTCCCAGGACAAACGCATGAATGATTTATCCCCCTGATAACGGATATACGGACATTTTTTTACTCATGCGTTTGTCCTGCCCATTCATCCGGCGAATACCGCACAGGAATTTACCATCCCCAGGTGTCCCGCACCAGAGCGCCCGTCGCGGCGTCAATATAACAGTACATCTCCAGTCCTTCCCCGAGTACCTCTTCGATATCCAGCAGATAAGGAACCTGGAAATTCCATACCGGGCGGCAGGTAATTCCCTCGCTGGTCATATCCAGATAATATTCCAGCGTAACGCGGGTTACAGGCTGCCCGCCAAGAGGAAGCTGCAGTGTCCCGTCCGCGAGATATCCCTCCAGGTGTTCCATCACTTTCTCCATGTCCAGAAGATCTGTCTCCTCCTGCTCCCGCACTTCAAACGGACCTGACCACTGCAGTTCCGAGAGCGTTCCGTTCTCCAGATAAAGCCGCCCATTGCCATAAATCTGGGAACCATCCGCAATTGGCAGGCCGTCACGGTAACTGATAATCCGATATTCCCCATTCCCCGTCAGTTTTTCGGCCCGGCCGTCAATCCCGAGGCTGGTGAGAATCTCCGCACAGCGGTTCTCTGCTTCCCTGCCAGACAACACATCTTTTGACGCAGGGTTTTTGGAAGTTTTCTCTCCTGTCACAGTTTCATTTTCCTGTCCGGTCTTTCCCGGATCCAACTCATTCGTCTCCGATCTAGTTGATTCAGTCTCCACATGCTCTGTCTGTTCCTGAACTGCTTCCAATTCAGCTGTGTCTTCTTCCGATCCACCATCTTCTCCTGAATCCGTAAACCCTTCCTGTCTCACGCCCGCTCCGGCTTTCGCCGTGTCTGCTTCCACGTTTGTGTAGCTCGCATGTCCGTATTCGCTCGACGCATAGATCATGCGGTCCTGATACTGCCATGTGTCAGCCTCGCCCTCCGAAAGCGGATGCCAGTCCTGCGACTCTCCCTCCGGATACAGCGCCGTCAGCCGCTCTATCGGCATTTTTTTCATATCCAGAAGTTCAATATAGGCAGTTTCCGCCTCCTGCACCACATCGGCATCGATCTGCAGAACACCGCCAGCCCCGGAAAGCGCGCCGCTGATATGGTTGTTTTCGATGGTTACCGGCCGGAACTTTTCCGTGCCTTCCTCTGAAATCGAAATCGGATCGTCCTGCGCAGTTTCACCGGTTTCCATTTTCTCCTTATTTAAGTTCTGTTCCGTTACCTTTGTCCCCCTGGCCGGTTCCTGTCCGGCCAGTTCCCCGGTATCAGCTGGTTCCTCCTGCTGCCGCACAACCGTGACCTCCTGTTTTTCTGAAGGAATACCTCCCCCGGGCAGCGCCACCTCCACCGTCAGCTTCTGCGGCGTATAGGTCAGCAGCGCATCCTCCCAGGTGAGCACATAGTAAGGCACTTCCACTTTTTTCGCCGCTTCGCCGTCCGTTTTTATTTCATCTTCAGAAACGGGAAGCGAATAAGTAAATGCCCCAGTCTGATATAATCTTCGGTAAGCATCCTCATCCTTCCACGTATAGTACTGTGCGGCCTCTTCCCGCTTCGGAGACGCGTTAATCGTCAGCCCCAGCTCCACCGTCCCGGACTCCGGATTCTGCGCCAGCGCCGCCGCATCCGTCACCTGAATTCTGCCAATATAGATGTTCGGATCCTCCGTCGGCGCAAACCCTTGATTCACCCCGGCATCCTGCCCATTGACGCTCACATGATCCCGGATACTCAGGTCATAAACCTGGCCTTCTTTCGAGAGTTCCGCCGTAAAATAAAATTCTGAACCGTCAAAATACGCTTCCGTCACGGTAAGCAGAGGTTCTTTCCAGTCTTTGTCCGCTGTCTCCCGATCCCCGTAGACAGCCCCCGGAAGATTCTCGGCCTCCTGCGGCAGATCATTCTGGATCAGCGTCTCCTCCTCCGATTCCGAAAGTACACCGCTCCTGCTCAGATATTCAAACAGCACGCTGCCGCCCGCTGCCACCGCAATCCCGGCGCAGGCGAACGCTGCCGCCGCCGGAAGCAGAAAGCGCAGCCTTCTCCATTTCCTCGACCGCCGTATTTTTGGGGTATCAGAAACAGTCTGTCCCATCTGCTGCTGCACCGCCCGGCGCACCGTCTCCCGGAAGTGTTCCGGCGTCTGAGGATATGTCTCCCACATCTCCTCAAATTCTCTCTCCGTCCCTTCAAAATTTTCCTTCACTCTCTTTTCTTCTTTCATATCTGTCCGCACCTCCTGATCCCATTCAACAGCGGCTGAGTCTTTCTTTTCTTCCAGATTCTTCCGGATAATCTGCCATCATGATTTCCCGCAGACGGTTTCTTCCTCTGCTTAACTGGCTTTTGACCGTTCCCTCCGGCGTCTCCAGGATGCCTGCGATCTCTCGCACGGAATAGCCTTCCAGATAAAACAGAACCAGAGGAATCCGATACTTTTCCTCCAGCCGGAGCAGAGATTCGTACAATTCCGAATAGTCCGGCCGCTCATCCGCCTGGCCTCCGGAAGCCGCGCCGTTTCCCATCCGATCCGCGTCCGCATCCGCAAACCGTTTCTTCTCCTGCAGTATCCGGTAACATTCGTGAATCAGAATGCGGATCAGCCACGTCCTCGCGTATTGTTTCTGCCGCAGAGCAGGCAGCTTTGCAAAACCGATGCTGACCGCCTCCCAGACCGCGTCCTCGCAGTCACTGTCATTTTTCAGGATACCTTTTGAGACACGGTACAGGCTGTCCGTCGACTCCAGTACCATCTCCGCAAACTCGTCTTTCGTCATGTTTCATCCTTTCTGTGTGCGCACACTTTTGTGTTTTCATCTATTAGAGAAAAGAAACCATTAAAAGGTTGCGCCGGTGCGGTAAAACAGACAGCTTTTTCAGTAATCATTCATTCCAGCTGTTATCCTTTCCAGCCTTCCTCCCAACCTGCTCAGTATTTCATTGGAGATCGTTCCGACCATACGCGCAAGCTCACCGGCCGTGATCTGCTCTGCTCCGCATTTCCCGATCAGCACCGCCTCATCCCCCGGCGACACATGGGGAATCTCCGAGACATCGATCAGAAGCTGATCCATGCAGATACGTCCGATCATCGGCGCCCGGTATCCGTTTACAAGCACCTGCCCCCTGTTCGACAGTTCCCGCGGAATCCCGTCCGCATATCCAATCGAAACGACCGCTGTTTTCCTTTCTTTCTCTGCCGTATAAGTCTGCCCATATCCGGCCTTCTCCCCTGCATGCAGCTGTTTTACACACGCGATCCTCGCTTTCAGCGACAGAACCGGTTTTAAATGCGCCGCGGATACCGTCTTATCCTCCGGCGAACTCAGCACACCGCAGAGCGCAATTCCAGGCCGGACATAATCATAGCGCAGCTCCGGATAATTCAGTATCCCGTAACTCCCCTGTATGTGTGTCTTAAAACCGGAAATTCCCTTTTCCTTCAGCTGTCGGATCACTGAATCAAATTTCGTGATCTGTCCGTGTGTATATATCTTCTCCCCCTCAGAAGCCCCGTCCGCCACACAAAAATGGGAAAATACTCCCGTGACTTTCAGATGTTTCAATTCCCATATCCTGCAGATATTTTCGATATTCTCACTTCGCTCCCCCAGACGGTTCATCCCTGTGTCAACGCCGACATGGACTGCCAGCGGCCGCCCGTAGGCCTGCAGCTGTTTCGCATACGGGAAATCCACCACAGTCTGTGTCAGATTATAGTACGACAGTTCCGAGAATTCCTGTGGGGAAGTGTAACCGAGAACCAGGATCTGGCCTGTAATCCCTGCCTCCCGCAGTTCCGCCGCTTCCCGCACAGATGCCACACAAAAATCCTGAATCCCCATATCCTGCAACGCCTTTCCGATCAGCACCGCCCCATGTCCATATGCGTTTGCCTTTACCGCCGGCATAACCGTACACCCTTCGGGAAGAAGGGCCTTCAACTGTTCCAGGTTTGATGCCAGATTTTTCCTGTCGAGCTCAATCCATGCCCGTCCTTTCTGATACATACTGCTTCCTCCTTTTATCCTCGTCTGCGTTTTCGCACATCCAGCGCCGCAGGCACTGTCACGGACGAACATCCGCGGCCTCACTCTGTCATATTATCTTGCACACAGACGGGGGACATATCTCCGGGATGACTATGCCTCGCTCCGCTCTGTCATATCGTCTTGCTCGTCCGCGCGTCCCGGGCGCTGCGTCAGCAGCTGATTTCCCTGCCCGGGCCTGCGATCAGCAGGAGGCGGTTTTTCCTCCTTCTCGCCGCGCGACCCAAGTGCTG
>CANQAR010000043.1 GCA_947588845.1 uncultured Lachnospiraceae bacterium | reverse complement strand
ATCGTGTTGCAGGCAACAGGATATTTGATCCTTGCGGCATTCGCCAAACACACGCAAGCGTGTGATGGCTCATTACCTGCAGAAATGGAGCATGGAGTCATAACAGTCCGGCCGGAGCGCAGGGTCACGGATGGCGGAGGTGATCCCCAGCCTGTCAGAGCGGAGCATCAGACTGGTGATAAGGATGACAAACCAGCCCAAAGCAGTTTTACGGGAGAAGCAGTATAGAATATTTTTAATAAAGTTTATCATAATCGTATGGAGAACCACCGGAAAGTATGGTAAACTCATACACAGGATAACTCTTTCCGTGGTTTATGCCTTTCTTAAGTGTGTAACTAAAGAATACCATAAAACCATGCGGAAGGGTTATTCTTTTATTGAAAACTTTCAACTTCCAAATAATGGATAATATTAATTCTATTGAGAGGGTAACTATTCCAAACATTTTCCCAATTAATCCATTTTCCGCAACTGGATAATTTACTTAGTTTGTGTAATACCAACATACTATCAAAAGAAAAAACATTTATTGCATTTTGTATATTTTCCTCAAACATTAAAACGTAAAACTCTTGTCCTTCTGTAGTATTTAAATTAATTGATCTTTCCTCTTCAGTTGGTTGATTTGCAATATATCCAAATGCAAGTGTTAATACACAGATGAGTCTAAAAAAATCACCTGCTAGTTCTTGAGGACTAATCAGGTATATCTTTTCATTTTTACTTACACAAATAATTTTTTCTACACCAAACTCTTGACATTCCGTTGCCTCTGATAATTCAAAGTAAAACCAATCAGAAAATTTTATCTTTTGGTCTACAAATATTGGAAATAAAAAGGACTTCATATGTTCATATAATTTCCAGGAATCTCGAATCATACCAGATTGTTTTGCATCGTTTGCCTTACTTGCCCCCATATCAATTAGTCTGACACAAAATGGTTTTAATTCACCTAATCTGGAGGCACACAAAGATAATCTTCTCATTTCTTCATCTACTGTGTCAGTATCAAAAATCCAAAGAATGTTTCCTGGATTTAAATCTCCATGAATAATGTTGTTTTCGTATAATGTAATGACTGTTTTCAAAAATCCTGCCGCTAAATTAAGAGAAGCATAGATACTAATTTGACAATCTTCAGACTTTATATCAAATTTATTTTTAATGCTTGGAAAATATTTTTCTCTATTGGCTCTCCATTGTTTTATTGTCCAATAAGATGGTACATTTTCCATTATTGAATACCAAAGTTTACAAGGATAATTATATTCTCCAGCATCAAATATTACCGCTATTGCTCCAGATAATAATGTATTTGCGTTTTTTCCTGCCTCTTCCCTGGCTTTAAGAGATATCTGATCTTCGCCTTCTTTAGGAAAATATATTTTTATAACTTGTTTTACATTTAGTATTTTGTGAGTAACACTAAAAGTAATTCCATTTGCGCCTCTTCCTAATGGCTCATCGTCAAAATAGTATTTCGAAAAGCCTCTCCTTTCCTGAGATTCTCCTATACATTTACCATCATAGTATAAGATTCCATCTTTAACCTTTAAACGTTCTTCCTGAACACTCTTTTTGTTATTTAGCATGTGCAACCTCTTTCTTCTCATCATCTGTTTTTTCGGTTTTGATCTTTAAAAGGGTTTGTATGATGCATTTTCAGGTTCCTCAGCAGACGCGATTTTTCAATCATGTTTCCCCGATAATTGTTGCTGGCAGGTAGTTTAAAAACAATCAGCTTTTCTGGGTTGTAAATGGTTCCAGTGATTCTGCTTCTTCATTAGTGAGAGATGTCTTTTCCTACCTGCATTGATGTCATTGGTATGGTCTTCCACGGTTTTCTGCCGATATTTTCATATACTTATAATATGATTGTTTTCCATTTTATGCAAGCTTAATGATGTCAGAATCTCTGATAAAATAGATTTTTCAGATTCTGTTCATCTGTTTTATGGGAAAAGTCAGTCCGGCTCAGCTCCGGTGCCAGAGGATATCTTCCATAGGGAGGGTATTAAAGGTTGCGGCGATTTACTGGCTTCTTAATTAATGCCTTAGTATGCAGAAAAGCTGCCAGTGGCAGGTTTTCTGTATGATTGATTATGCCATCAGAATGTCTAGGTATCTCAGAGAGCAGGAAGCTACCCCGGAAACGACAAAACTCATACAACAGCAATGCACTGCACAAACTCCTCCAGCCTTTACCACAGTGGCGGTAGAAACAGACGGCAAAGCCATAATTGTCACCATAATATTCAACTTTGCACCCGGTTCTATTACAGGCATCCTGAATCCGCTTTAATCTCGTAGCAAAACTCTCCATATCCTTGGAATAAGTAGAGAGTGCGTGTGATCAGGGGGGGTTCTGCGGATGAGTTTACGGATTTCCCGGATGAACATTTCGAACATTTAGGGAGTCATTCCCTCCTGTGAGATAGCCCGGAATGAGCATTCACCTCTGGGAACTTGCCGGGACTGTATATCTCAATGAAGCTTCGGTAGATTGTTGCTTCCAAGCTCTGCACGAATTCGATCAGACGGTGGCCGAAGGCGCTGATCATTGCTTTCCGGATTGCATCGGCAGGAATTTCCGGGATTTCTTTTCTTTCGAGGCTGCCGTCAAATTCCACGCGCCAGTCCATTGCGTCAATCATATATTGGACCGCTTTGTCTGCAAGTGTGAGAACTGGCCAGGTGAAGCGGCGGATATCTGTGAAAGTCAGCCGTTCATCTGAGGCAAATTTCGCCATCTGCAGTTCGTTGATCCCACAGTCTACAAAGAGTGCGGCTTCCGCATTTAGCAGCCATCCCTCATCCGACAGTTCCAGTTTGGTCATGACATCTTCCGCCCGCCACCGGTTTACGGACACGACCAATGCGTTCCGCGCGTATTCCCGGGAATATCTGGAGGATGAGCGGGTAAAGCCGCTGCGGGACATTTTTATGACGTATGAGCTGCTGGCGTACCTTTCCGTGCAGGTGCGACATAGCTTGGCTGCCGGACGTGTGAGGTTCCGGTCACGAGGGCATATCTGAGGAAGGGAAAGACGCCGACGAAGATCAGCCTTTTTAAGGGGAACAGCGAGTTGATGGAGATCCTGATAAAGAATGCTCTGGGAGCTTATAATCCGGGGTAGAATAACGGCATAAAATCACTAATAATAAGCAACATATTTTTTGAAAATTTTTATTGCATCTTTGGTTTTCCTGTGTTAAGATAGTGTAAAGAGAGAGCTATGGTATAACATTGAAAATTGATACAATAACGAAAGATTATATGAGGAATAACTCAGTTTTCGCCGATGCCTTCAATTATTTTGTATACGGCGGAAAGCAGGTGATCAAACCGGAAAATCTGCATGAGCTTGATACCACGGAGATTGCGATCCCATTTGGAAACGGGGATGAGGCTGCAGTCCAGAAATTCAGGGATCTGCTGAAAGCGGCTGTTTTCATGGCGGACGATGATATGGTATATCTTGTCCTTGGCGTGGAAAACGAAGCGGAAGTAAAGTTCGCGGAACCCGTAAAAACCGGTCTGTATGATTTTCTGCAGTATTCAAAGCAGGTACAGCAGACGGCGGCCAGGCATCGGGAGGCGAAGGACTGGAAAGGGTTTGATGAAGAAGCGGAGGTGGTTGATGTGTGTAAAGCCGTACAGGAAATGAATGAGAGAGCAAGACTGGAAACCTTGTGTGATGCTGTTCCTGAATTATCCGCGTTATGCGTAATTCCGGGCTCTGGTTCAAAAGGCGGAAAAAATGTTCAAACGGACGGTCACTTTTTCCAATCTGGGGAGACACAGACATAACATGATCACCAGCATAGGACAGGTTTCGGCAGATCACTGTGTTATAAAGTCGTTTTTCGGTTGAGGCTTCCGGGGAAATATGATAGGATAACTTCAGGAAATACAGATGGGTAAGAACCCTGTTCTGGAAAGGAAGGTGGATCATGTGACTGGGCAGGGAAGGGAACCTGTGTCCGGAACGCATCCGGATTCTGCGGTGGAGAGGAAGTTCCGTCCGGACCAGGAGGATCTTGCCATACTGGCAGGGCTCCGTCCCATGGATGACGATTTCATGCGCTGTATGTTTAAGGACAACCTGCCGCTGGCTGAGTATGTCCTGCGTATCATCATCGGGAATGAAAAACTTACTCTTATCAGTGCGGAGACCCAGAAGGACATGAAGCGGCTTGTGGGGGGAAGGTCTCTGGAACTGGATGTGTATGCCGGAGACATTGACGGAAGAAAGTACGATTTTGAGATACAAAGAGCGAGTAAGGGAGCGGGAGAGTACCGTGCGAGGTACCACTCCAGTGTCCTTGACGTGGAGAATCTTTCCGCAGGGAAAGATTTCAGAGATCTGCCGGATACGGTAATGATCATGCTGACAGAGACAGACTTTTTCGGGGAAGGGAAGTCCCTGTATCCGGTGGTGGAGGTCCGTGTGGACAGCCATGAGGTGCCGGAACTTTTTACGGGAAACATAAATAACGGGCTTACCGGGAAACAGTTCCGGGATGGAAGATATATCCTGTATGTAAACGGGGCATATGATAACAATGATACGGAATTAGGGAAGCTGATGCATGATTTCCGGAGTAGCCAGGCGGAAGAGATGTACCATAAGCCGATGGCGGAGCGGACGAGGCAGCTGAAGGAGACAGAGAAAGGGGTGGAAGAGGTGTGCAGGCTGATTGAAGAACGATGCAGGCGGGAACGGCAGGAAGGAAGACAGGAAGGAAGACAAGAAGGAAGACAGGAAGGCATCATGAGTTCGGTCAGGATCCTGATGGAGAAGATGGGGCTTACAATTGATGCCGCGATGGATTTCTTCAACATACCTGCTGACGAGAGGGAACAGCTGAAGACGAGATTGTAATTTTTTATAGGGAACGACAAAACGATTTTCGTTTTGCTCGTTCCCTGCGCCGAATTTGTGCCGCCCAAGCGGCATTTTTCCGCTTCCGCCTGTTTGTGCTCAGTCATCGTAATATGCAAGTACTTTCACGGTGAATGTCACCTTTTTACTGGTTCCTTTGATCTGGCAGGTGACGGTTGTGGTTCCGGGTTTCAGAGTCCGGAACTCCATTTCATGCCCGGTATGTTTCCATTCATCGAATTGCAGGATATCAGTGTCGGCGATGGACCACTCCAGCTGGCTTTCGGCGATGCCGCCTTTCTTCTTTACTTCGAGTTCGATATCGTCGTAAGCTTCTGCCAGCTGCGTTGCGGGCCCTACCCGGGTGATCGTCTGATCTGCGGATGTCGGCTTTTTGACTTTGATTGTGAAATTGATTTTGGTTGAGGTTTCTTTTCCTTTAATATAGCAGCGGACTTTCGCGGTGCCTGCTTTTAATGCCCGGAAATCTGCTTCGTCATCGTATGTATCATAATCGTCAAAGCGGATCACATCTTTTCCGGATACGATTTTCCAGCGGAGATAATCGTCATCTGCGTACACGGGTTTTATTTTCACTTTCAGTTCGAATTCATCTCCGACCATAACGGTTCGGGCCGCTGTTCCGATTCTGGATATTTTTTTCGGTTTTACTCCTGTGTATGCGGATACGGTGAGTATGGCGGACAGGAACAGTGCGAGAACTGCCGTGAACAGGATAACTTTACTTCTTCTTTTTTTCATTTTTAATCCCCCTTTCTTTTTATGATGTTATAATACTGCATAAAGATTAAAATTTCATTAAAATTTACAATTTATTAAAAACTACTGGCAGCTTTCTTTTTAAAATTGAAATTCGTCTGTATCCGTGATATTATCGTGACAGTTTTATTATAGTATGCCCTGCAGTGCAGAGCGTGAACGTTTCAGAAGGGGGCCAGGTTTTTTATGCACAGGCCCGCATATGGAGATCAGCTGCTGACGCAGCATGCAGGCCGCGCGGGCGAGCAGGAGGAAAAGGCGCCTCCTACTCGATCCTGTCATCTGACGAAGCAAACCGAAACGGCTGCAGGCAGCAGGATACCAGAAGGGAAAGGAACAGGACATGAATAAGATTTTGCTGCTGGAGGATGATGCAGGTCTTATCGATGGGCTGCTCTATTCTCTGAAAAAGAACGGGTTTGAGGTTGAGACGGCCCGCACCGTGCGGGAGGCGTTGACCCGCCTGGCCGGTGTGAATGACTATGATCTGCTGATTCTGGATGTGACGCTCCCGGACGGGACCGGATTTGAGGTCTGCGAGACTGTGAGAAAGAGAAATCAGCGGGTCCCGATCATCTTTCTGACTGCTTCTGATGAGGAAGTCAGCATTATCCGTGGGCTGGACTGCGGCGGCGACGATTACATTACGAAGCCGTTCCGGCTGGGGGAGTTATGTTCCCGCATCCGAGCACTGCTGCGCCGGGCCGGTGTATTTGATAATAAAGAAAATTCACTGCTTGCATGTGGGGATATAACGATCGATCTTTTAGGCAGCCGCGCGCAGCTGAATGGGAGGACGCTGGATCTGACAGGCGCGGAATACCGTCTTCTGTGTCTTCTGGTCCGCAACGCGAACCGGGTCGTCACAAGGGAGGTTATCCTGAACGAGCTGTGGGACGGGGCCGGGAACTTTGTGGATGACAATACGCTTTCCGTCCATGTGCGGCGGCTTCGCGAAAAGCTGGAGACAGATCCGTCGCATCCCCGGCATCTGCTGACTGTCCGCGGCTTCGGCTACCAGTGGAAAGAGGTATCCTTATGAGTTTTTTTCGCGATAAACAAATCAAAACTTATTGCTGTTTCCTGGCCTTCTGGGCGCTGCTTGTCTGGATGGCCGGGATTCTGTTTGCCTCGGTGCAGGAAAACGCCGTAAAAGCGATGTATCTTTCTCATGACGGAGCGGCCGCCTCCTCTCTTTTAGAGCAGGGCGTTCCCAGGGAGGTGATTGCCGCCGCGCTCACGAGCACAAAAATCAGCGGAGCCGGACGGGAACTGCTGACCGCCGCCGGAATAGGAAACCGGACAAAAACCCGTCTGCTGCCTTTTGTTTATCAGTTTCGGCAGAACACCCTTTCTTCCCTGACGGTTCTTGCCGTTCTTCTCCTGCTGATTCTTGCCGCCGGAACCTTCCTTTTCATCTGGTGCAGGACGCGCCTGTACCGACAGGCAGAAAAGGTGCTGGAGGGTTATCTCGGCGGAGATTACTCTGACCGTCTGCCGAAAAACGGGGAAGGCGCGGTCTGTCAGATGTTTGCCATGGTGGATCAGCTTGCCACCATGCTGCAGTCTCAGAAGGAGGCGGAGCGCCGGACGAAAGAATTTTTGAAGAAAACCATCTCGGACATATCTCATCAGCTGAAAACGCCTCTCACGGCCCTTTCCATGTACCAGGAAATCATGGAGGAGGAGCCGGACAACGCGGAAACCGTAAAAGAATTTTCCGCAAAAACAGGCATTTCCTTAAAGCGAATGGAGCAGCTGATTCAAACTATGCTGAAAATCACCCGCCTGGATGCCGGAAATATTGTATTTGAGAAAAAATGCTGCAAAGTGCCGGAACTGATTGCGCTTTCTGTCAGTGAACTGACAACGCGCGCAGAGAATGAGGGCAAGCAGATATTGACAGACGGAGAGCCCGGGCAGCAGCTGGTCTGCGACCCTGCGTGGACCGGCGAGGCGATCGGGAATATTATTAAGAATGCGCTGGACCATACGAGAGCGGGCGGGACAGTTCATATCACGTGGGAAAGTATGCCGGCGATGCTCCGCATTCTCATAGCCGACAACGGGAGCGGCATTGCTCCGGAGGATATGCCTCATATTTTCAAACGCTTTTACCGCAGCAGCCGTTCCTCCGACACGCAGGGAATCGGCCTGGGTCTGCCTCTGGCGAAAGCCGTCGTCGAGGGGCAGGGAGGCGTTCTGTCTGTCCGCAGCACGCCGGGCGAAGGGACTGTTTTTCTTCTTTCTTTCCTTACGGAATCGTAAGCTGAAATTCACCGGATTGTAAGGCTGGTCTGTTATCCTCTCAGGGAAGGAGGAATTGACATCATGGAAATTTTGAAAGTACAAAATCTATGTAAAACCTACGGGAAAGAAGAGGCCAGGGTTGACGCTCTGAAAAATGTGTCTTTTACTCTGGAGAAGGGGGAGTTCGCCGCGGTGGTCGGGGAATCCGGTTCCGGCAAAAGCACGCTGCTGAACTGCATCGGCGCGCTGGATACGCCGACTTCCGGTAATATTATGGTGGACCGGCAGGATCTTTTTTCCATGAAAGAGGAGCAACGCACGATTTTCAGACGGCGCAATATCGGCTTTGTCTTTCAGTCGTTCCAGCTTATTCCTGAGCTGAATGTGGAGCAGAACGTTATGTTTCCTCTGCTTCTGGATTATCGCAGGCCGGATCCCGCGGCAGTCGGCGAGATTCTGGAGCTGCTCGGCCTTGCTGACCGCCGCCGTCATCTTCCCGGCCAGCTGTCCGGCGGGCAGCAGCAGAGAGTGGCGATCGGGAGGGCGCTGATCACCCGTCCAGCGCTGATTCTCGCAGATGAGCCGACCGGAAATCTCGACAGCAAAAACAGCCAGGACGTCATGGACCTGCTCACACAGGCCTCCAGACGCTATCAACAGACGATCCTGATGATTACCCACAACAATAATCTGGTCTCCTCAGCGGATCGGGTGCTGCGGATCACGGATGGAGTTTTAAAAGATCTGGGAGGGAACGCCGATGAAAAGTTATCTTGAACTGATCCCCATCTCAGCAAAGGTACACAGGAAGCAGACCCGCATGACAAGGCTGTGTATTGTGATCTCCGTCTTTCTGATTGCCGCCATATTCGGAATGGCCGATATGTTTCTTCAAAGTCAGATGGAACAGGCGATTCAGTCGGACGGGGCCTGGCATGTCGGATTTAAGGCATTAAATGAGGAACAGATTGCGATGATCCGCGCGCGGCCGGAGGTGAAGACCGGCGCCCGCTACGCCGTGACCAATTACCGGCTGGATATGGGGTATGCGATCAACGGGACGCAGACGGCGCTGTGCGGATTTGACGAGTCGTTTTTTGAACTGTATCCGGCCGTTCATCTGCTCGGCGGAACCTTCCCCCAGGAAGACGACGAGGTTCTTGTCT
Source organism: uncultured Lachnospiraceae bacterium (assembly GCA_947588845.1). Classification (GTDB taxonomy): domain Bacteria; phylum Bacillota; class Clostridia; order Lachnospirales; family Lachnospiraceae; genus Choladousia. The sequence continues at coordinate 24,971 of CANQAR010000043.1, read as the reverse complement.
CGGAGAGCGCCTGGGACAGGCTGAACCTTGCTGCGGGAGACAGCATAAAGGTCACGACTCCGGGCAAACCTCTTGTGTTCCGGGTCAGCGGGTATATCGAGGATACCATGGGCCTGCTCCAGGGAGGGGCCTTTGGTGTTTTTATGGATACGGACACCTACCTCTCGTATTTTCAGGAGGCTACGCTGGAGAAGGATTTCGTCTATTTTGTGGGGTTTGTCCCTCACTGCAGGATTCAGGATGCCGTTGAGGATATCTGTAAACAGCTTGAAATTCCCAGGGATTCCGTATCCGAGAACAGCAAACTGATGGGGCTGCTTCTGCAAAGCAGTGACAGCTACATCCTGACGCTGTACCTGGTGGCTGTCATTCTCGCGGCGCTGGTCGCGTTTGCGGGCATGCTGATGATCCTGGGCAGTCTGAACAGCAATGTGGCGCAGCGGACAGAATTTTTCGGGATGATGCGCTGCCTGGGCGCGACCGGGAAACAGATCCGGCGCTTCGTGCGTCTGGAAGCTCTCTCCTGGTGTCGGACGGCGATCCCTCTGGGTCTTGTTTCTGGTATGGCGGTCGTTTGGATTCTGTGCGGGATGCTGAGAGTGGCCAGCCCGATTTACTTCGGAGGGATGCCGCTGTTTGGCGTCAGCTGGATCGGTCTGGGCGCCGGCTGCGTGATCGGTCTTCTGACTGTCCTTGCGGCGATGAACTCTCCGGCGAGGAAGGCGTCGAAAGTTTCTCCGCTGACGGCAGTTTCCGGCAACGCGAACACCGTGTTCGCCGCAAAAAGGGCGGCGGATACCAGGCTGTTCCATGTAGAAACCGCTCTCGGGATCCATCATGCCGCCGGAAGCAAAAAGAACCTGCTTTTGATGACCGCCTCTTTCGCGTTCAGCATTCTCCTGTTTTTGAGCTTTGGCACGGGCGTTGACTTCATGCATCATGCCATCCAGCCGCTGCGGCCCTGGACGCCGGATGTGTCGGTCGTAAGTCCGGACAACAGCTGCACGATTTCCGACTCGCTGCTTGCCCAATTAAAGGAAAATCCAGCGGTCAGCCGGATTTTTGGCCGCAGTTTTGCCTATGACCTGCCTGTCCGGCTCCACGGCGAACATAAAACAGTGACTCTGATTTCCTATGAGGACTGGCAGTTTGGCTGGGCTGAGGATAATGTGCTGGAGGGAAGCATGGACCGCGTGAAAAACGGAGAAGGCGTTTTCCTGGTCTCACGGGAAGGCTTTGCGGCGCATCCGGACGACGAGATCACAGTTGAGACGAAGCTCGGCTCCCGGACAGTGACAATCGCGGGAATTCTGGGCTATGTGCCGTTTGATGCCGGAAAAGAGGCAGGGATTCTGATCTGTTCGGAAGAGCTGTTCCGCCAGCTTACGGGAGAAGCGGGCTATACGATTCTCGATCTTCAGCTGAAAGACCAGTCTGACCGCGCGGTGGAAGAGATACACGGCACAGCCGGGGAGGGATATACCTTCTCAGACCGGAGAGCCAGCAACCAGAATGTGCGGGCCGTTTATTTCTCGTTTGCCCTGTTTGTCTATGGGTTCCTGGCGGTGGTTGCTCTGATTGCGGCCTTTAATATCATCAACAGCATCGGCATGAGCGTATCCGCGCGGATGCGTCAGTATGGCGCGATGCGCGCCATAGGGACCAGTGCCCGGCAGCTGAAAATCATGATTGCGGCGGAGACCGCGACCTGCCTCTTCTGCGGACTGATCACGGGACTTGCGCTGGGGCTTCCGCTCCACTATGCGCTGTATCAGAAGGTGATCACTTCCCGCTGGGGTGACGTGTGGAAGCTCCCGGTTTCCGAAATCTGTATCATCGCCGTTGTGATGACGGCATCCGCTGTCCTTGCGGTTGTGGGGCCGGCACGGCGTATCAGCGGAATGTCCGTCGTGGAAACGATCAGCGCGCAGTGATCTGCTTGTTTTACAGTCCGGCCCGTGGTAAGATAGGAATTGAAAAGCCTGCGGGCAATAAGGAGGAAAAAACAGTTTATGAAAGTTTTGATTATTGGTCAGAAGGAACGCTATGAGAAATACTGTCCGGACACAGACTTTGCCGGTTCTGTGGAAAAGATTTATGCTGATCTGAAAACGCCTGTGAAGGAAATGCTTGCGGCGGCTTCTGACGCAGATTTTATCGCGGTGGATGCGATTGCCAGAGTACCGGCGGAGCTGATCAGAGAAATGCCGTCTCTGAAAGTCATTCATTCGGAGGGAGTCGCCTATAATGGCATTGATCTGAAAGCTGCCGCAGAGTGCGGAGTCTTTGTGTGCAATAATAAAGGAATTAATGCTTCTGCGGTTGCGGAACAGACCATTCTCCTAATGCTGGGACTGCTTCGGAATGTTGTTTCGGGTGATCGGGATGTCCGTGAAGGCAGGCAGATCCAGATGAAAGAAAAAATGATGGTGGAAGGAATCACGGAATTCGGGGACTGCCGCGTCGGTCTGATCGGGTTTGGAGATATTGCGAAAGCTCTGGCCGTACGGCTTCGCCCCTTCGGATGTGAGGTGTATTACCATGCGACCAGCCGGAAGTCTCCGGAGCTGGAGGCGGAGTACGGCGTTTCCTGGCTGGAACTGCCGGAACTGATTTCCACGTGCGATATGGTAAGTATTCACGTGCCGGTCACTCCGGATACGGAAAAGATGGTGGATGAAGACTTTCTGAGAAGGATGAAAAAAACCGCTTATCTGATCAATACCTCAAGGGGTGAAATTGTGGATAATGGAGCGCTCTGCAAGGCGCTGAGCGAGGGATGGATTGCCGGAGCCGGGCTGGATACCGTTGCGCCGGAGCCGGTACAGGCGGATCATCCGCTGGTAACCCTGCCGGAAGGAATCAGGGAGAAAATCCTGTTCTCTCCACATATTGCGGGGATCACGACCAACACGTTTAAGAAAGCCCACCGGAATATCTGGAAAGCATTTGAAGATGTCGCTTCAGGGAGACGACCGGAAAATGTTGTGAATTGACAGAGCAGGAGATTACACGGGATCCGGTACGCAGGATTCTCCCTTGAATATTTTGGCAGGAACTGCCAGCTTCAAATCAGATGAAAGTGTTTAAAGGCATTGTATATGCCGTCGTCATCCACAGAATCCGTCACATAATCGGCGGCGGCCTTGATCTCATCGCCGCCGCTTGCGACAGCGACGCCGACCGCGCATTTCTTCAGCATCGGGATATCCACTTTGGCATCTCCAAACGCGAAGGTGTCCTCGATGGAGGCTCCCAGATGCTTCAGCAGCACATCGACTGCGTGTCCTTTATCGATATTCTTTACACTGAGATCTCCGAACAGGGCAGTTTCTCCTTGTCCGCCCCAGGTGCCGGCCTGGAGATCCGGAAATTCCTGGATGGAATCCAGATGATCCTGATAGCTGCCAAGGATAAAGCTGACCTTGCTCAGGTCATCTCTGTACAGGTTTGTCTCCCCGAAAATCATCAGGGGAAAGGCGGCGCGTATCGAGATATCCCCGCTGTCCTGTCCCTTGCGTCCCATATATTCCTGAATGACGGGAGCGCCTTTTTCCTCGAAATGTTCGGAGGCGTACAGTCCGCTGTTGGCCTCCAGATAGAACTCCAGTCCGCGTCCATGCAGCCAGTCAACGATGTGCCTGCACTGTTCCAGCGTGATGTGCTGCCACATAACTACCTGGCCGCCGTCTTTGACGTAGCTCCCATTTCCGCCAATCATGCCGTCCAGCCCGATCTCCCAGATATAATCGTAAATCTCCGCCTCTGAACGGCCGGTGCATATGTAGACGCGGTGGCCGTTCGCCCTTGCCTGACGGATCGCGGTTCGCGCGGAATCCGGCAGCTGGCAGGCGTAATTTATCAGAGTTCCGTCAACGTCGATAAAAATAATTTTGCTCATTCGTATCACCTCATTGTAGATCATGTTTTTTATAATCTATCATAACGGGTATTTGACAGTCAATGGGATTGCGCAGAGGGGTAGAAAAGAATTACGTTGAAACGGCAATAACAGTATATTATAATTAAAAATGGGAATGTTGGGAAAAGCTTGAACGAAAGGGAGGCAGAGCGCATGAGAAAAAAGCTTCCGGTCGGTATCGAAAATTTTGAAGAGTTTTCATCGCAGGATTTTTATTACGTGGATAAGACAATGTTTATCGCGGAGCTTCTGGACAGCTGGGGGAAAGTGAATCTTTTCACCCGGCCGCGCCGTTTTGGGAAGACCCTCATTCTGAGTATGCTGAAAGCGTTTTTTGAGATCGGATGCGACAAAACTTTGTTTGACGGGCTGAAGATCTCGCAGGAAAGGGAATTATGTGAGAAATATATGGGGCAGTATCCGGTGATTTCTGTCACGCTGAAGAGTGTGGACGGACTGAATTTTCAGAGTGCGTGTGCGGCGCTGCGCGGACTGATCGGAAAAGAGGCGCTGCGCTTTGGTTTTCTGGCGGACAGCGACAGACTGTCTTTACAGGAGCGGGCGATGTATTTGCAGCTGATTGATGTGGGAAACTCGCAGAACGCCATATTTACAATGACAGATGCCATGCTTGTGGAGAGTCTCCATACGCTTACCCAGCTTCTGGCCAGGCATTTTGGACAGAAGGTGATCCTGCTGATCGATGAGTATGATGTTCCTCTGGAAAAAGCATTCCAGGCGGGGTACTATGAGGAAATGGTTTCTCTGATCCGCAGTCTGTTTGGCAATGTGCTCAAAAGCAATGACAGTCTTCACTTTGCCGTTCTGACGGGGTGCCTGCGCATCGCAAAGGAGAGCATTTTTACGGGGCTGAACAATCTGAATGTAATGACGGTTACAGATCCGAATTTCAATGACAGCTTCGGATTTACGGAGCAGGAGGTAAAGGAACTGCTGTCTTTTTACGGGCAGGAGGATGCTTTTGAGACGATACAGGAATGGTATGACGGTTATCAGTTTGGCGGAAGATCGGTTTACTGTCCCTGGGATGTTGCCCGATATGTGCAGGCCTTGCTGAAAGACAGAAATGCGGTTCCACGGAATTACTGGGCAAATACCAGTGGAAATGCCATGGTCCGGCGCTTTATCGGGAAGGCTGGACGGGAGACAAAAAATGAGATGGAACGGCTGATTGCAGGGGAGAGCATCGTCAAGCCCGTGAATCAGGAACTGACTTACAGTGAGCTTGACCATTCGATTGATAATCTCTGGAGCGTGCTGTTTACCACGGGATACCTGACGCAGAACGGCCGGCCGGATCTGGCTGACGGAGTGGATCGGTACAGTCTGCGTATTCCCAACCGGGAGATCCGCTCTTTGTTTATCAGCCAGATCAGGGAATGGTTTAACGAGACAACCAGGGCAGATACGAAGAAGCTGGAGCGGTTCTGCCGGGCATTTCCGGACGGAGATGCTGTTTTGATCGAGGAGATGATGAATGCGTATCTGTGGAATTCGATCAGTATCCGCGACACCGCGGTCAGTAAAGACAGAAAAGAGAATTTCTATCATGGCATGCTTCTGGGACTTCTGCAATATGAGACAGAATGGGAAATCAAATCCAATGCGGAATCGGGAGAGGGTTACAGTGATATACTGATCCAGACGCCGCAGAGGACCGGCGTGGTGATCGAGACTAAATACGCGCAGGACGGCAATCTCGAAAAAGGATGCGCCGCGGCTCTTGAGCAGATCGAAAGAAAACAGTATGACGCGGCGCTTATAAAGGACGGAATGAAAAAGATTGTGAAATACGGGATTGCGTTTTGTAAGAAGAACTGTAAAGCAGAGTTAAGCAGGCAGATGTAATTCAGGCATTTTTCTTTCGAACTGTACCGTTCACACAGATTTCAAATTTTTATCACAAATCTTCCGTATTCACAGGGTATTCTGTCGTAGCTGACATAGTTCAAAATAATGAGGAGGTTCGTTTATGAAACGGGAGATACGATTCACAGCGGCTGCTTTTGTGCTGGCACTTATGGCGCCGCTTTGCGTTTGCGCGAAGATGGGGGATAGTGAGGTTTCCGACAGAGAGTACATTGAGAAAACCTTAAACCTTGCAAATAATGAAGATCAGGAATGGGCTTACTCGGCAGATGCCGACGCGTGGGTGCTCTCCCCGGTGCCGGCATCTGCCTGTCCGGAGCTGCCAGAGCAGCAGGGAGTGTCAGTCTGCGTTCCGGGCGCTTATGTGACCGGCATTGACACGGATGGCGACGGAGAGGCTGATATTGCGGCAGAGAATGCTTCCGAAGCAGTGAAAGGATCGCTGGTTATTGACTATGACGCGCAGGTCACCAGCCCCAACGGGCAGGTTTATACCGCGGCCACCGCACCTGTCATTTTGAATACCGGCGCGGCAGGTTACGGTTCGCAGAGCAATCAGGCCGCCTCTGCTGCTTACGCCGCGGACGGATATATCAATGTTTCCTGCGGGAACCGCGGCAAGCAGGACAGCGTGACGGATGACGATGGAAATACTTATTTTACCGGTGATGCTCCATCCTGTCTGGTTGATCAGAAAGTGGCAGCGCGCTATGTGAAGTACAATATCCTGCTTGGCAATCTTCCCGGAAATGTGAATTACTTCGTTTCTACCGGTGGCTCGGGCGGCGGCGCGCACGCGGCCATGTTTGCGGCGACATCCGATCATCCGGACTATTATGATTACCAGATCGAGGCCGGTGCGGTCGGTGTGTATAAAAATGAGGACGGTTCTTATTCCACAAGTGTCACGATCGGCGGCGAGGACTATGAGATTTCCGATGGTGCGTGGGGCTGTGTCGCATACAGTGCGATCACTTCCCTGTATGAGGCGGATATGGCGCTTGCCTTTGAGTATTATCTGGATCCGGAGTATTCCTTTAAGACGCCATTCCAGAAGCAGCTTGCCGGATATTTGTCCGAAAGCTATATGGATTATATCAATGGGAAAAATTTGTCAGTAGAAGAAAGCGATGTCGGTTTTGACCTGGATGGAGACGGCAGACTTGATTCGACGGTTGCCCTTACCATCGAATACGATCCGGAAAACCATGCGGACACCAACGGTTACTACGGCACATATCTTGACCTGTATCTGGCTGAGTTCACGCAGAACCTCCAGTGGTATCTGGACAATCTCGATTATGCACAGGACTGGACCTGGTTTGATGAGGATGGAACCGCGCTCAGCGACGCTGCGGCTGCGGCGATGAGCGGTGAGGATAAGGCGAAGGCATTTGTTGAGGGCCGTTATGCCAAAAGCAGCGCTGGATTTGGCGGAACAGGCGGCGGTCGCGGCGGAGCATTTCCGAATGGGAAGATGCCGGATGGAACCGGTGACGGTCCGCTTGGAAAAGATGGGGACATAGCCCAAATGGGAGACAGACAGGCGCTGCCGGAACTTCCGAATGGAGAGATGCCGGACAGAATGGGCGGCGGCCAGGCGGGAGACAGACAGGTGTTGCCGGAACTTCCGAATGGAGAGATGTCGGACGGAATGAACGGAGATCTGGCAGGAATCGACAGCGATCCGGCAGAAATCAGCGATTCCGGTGAAGCTGCTCTCGACGGGAGGATGCCCGGAGGCGGGGGAAAAGTTGTCGGGACACCTGACGGCGGAACGACACAATCTGCGACCGGAAGCAGTGACGCGGCAACCTACGAGTCCTATATGGATATGGTTGAGGCTTACAAGGAAGACATCCAGGAAGTATATGCCGGCGACCGATACGGAAATAACATGGTTGAACTTTATAACCCTCTGAACTATATCGGAGCGGACGGCACGGATGATCCCGTCTGGACAAAAATCGTCATGGGCGCTTCGGAGGGAGATATGTCGATGTTTTCCTCCCTGAATCTGCAGATCGCATGGCTGAATGCCGGGGTAGACGCAGTGATCGAATGGCAGTGGGACGGAGGCCATGTTCCCTCTGAGGTACTGGGCAATTCTTTCTCCCTCTATGTCGATCAGATGTACGGGAAATATGTGGAAGGTGCAGCTGCGATCGAGAAAGCTGCGGCGGTAAAGCAGACGGCAAACGGAACAGCAGAAGCGGCGACCGGCACAGACATCAGTGGATGGGTAAATACGGAGGATATCACTGCCGTATCATTTTCCCTCTCCGACGCTGCGGCCTACAGAATGAAAGGCGCAAGCAAGGCGATGCCCGGGTTTGATGTGATTGATTACGGGCAGGAGGACTATGTATTCGGCAGCTCTGAAAAGGATGCGCGGCACTGGGATACGTATTTGCTGGATATTTTTGAAGAATATGCGAATACTCTTGAACCGCTGTTTTCCGCGGGGAGCAAAGAGACGGTACAGGAACTTTCGGCGGATGACGAGCAAACGGCACAGGAACTTTTGGCGGATGAGCAGGCGAATGACGAGCAGACGGCACAGGAACTTTTGGCGGATGAGCAGGCGAATGACGAGCAGACGCCACCTGTGCTCCCGAATGGAGAACAGCCGGGGAATGGGCAGACACCGCCAGCACTCCCGGATGGAGAACAGCCAAACGGAGAGCAGCCGGAAGAAAGGCAGACGCAGCCTGAGCTTCCGGACGGAGAGCAGCCGGGGAATGGGCAGACACCGCCAGCACTCCCGGACGGAGAACAGCCAGGTGGAATGAGCGGCGGGCAGCCGGGCAGTTTTGGCGGCTCCGGAGAGGTGACGCAGGGAACTTCCGCAAACACGATCTCAGACGATGGAGCATACAACGGTTCCGATTATATTTCTTCCGGCGACGATGAAAACGCTCTGCGGATAGACGGCGCAGCAGTCACTTTGGATGGAATTGCGGTGGAGAAGCCTGCCGGAAAATCTTCCAATACGGAGGATGGAGATTTTTACGGAATGAACGCAGCTCTGCTCGCGACGAACGGCGCGGAAGTGACAATCAGGAACGCTTCGGTCAGATCTTCCGCGCAGAACGGAAACGGTGTGTTCAGCTATGGCAGCGAGACCACGGTCAACATTTTAGATTCCGAAATCACGACCGCAGCGGATAATTCCGGCGGGATCCAGACAACCGGCGGCGGCACAACGAACGCAGCCAACCTGACTGTTGAGACGTCCGGGAATTCCTCCGCGGCGATTCGTTCGGACCGGGGCGGCGGGACAGTGAACGTGGACGGCGGCAGCTACACGACAAACGGGTACAATTCTCCCGCTGTATATTCCACCGCCGCAATCACCGTGAAAAACGCCGCGCTTACCGCCAACAATTCCGAGGCGCTCGTCATTGAGGGCAAGAATTCCATTGCTCTTGAAAACTGCGCTGTGACTGGAAATATGAGCGATACGAAGGGAAGCAGCTCGGACGAGAACGTGCACAATGTCATGATCTATCAGTCCATGTCCGGAGACGCCGATGTAGGGACTTCCGAGTTCACCATGACCGGCGGGACACTGACCTCTGAAAACGGTGATATGTTCTATGTGACCAATACCCATTGTGCTGTGAAGCTCTGCGGCGTGGAGATCGTTAATCAGGACAGCGATGGATATCTTCTGAACGTAAGCGGCAATTCCGCGTCCCGCGGCTGGGGTACTGCAGGAGCGAACGGCGGACAGGTGGAATTCACTGCGGCCGACCAGTCGTTGAACGGAGATATTGTTGTCGATACTGTCTCCAGTCTGAATCTGATTCTTTCCGGAAACAGTGATTTTACGGGTACGGTCAACATTGTTGACAACGCACAGGGCGGAGCGGCAGTTGATGACAATGCGGTCATTACCGTGGAGAACGGAAGCAGGTGGACATTGACCGAAGATTGTTCGGTTACAAGCCTGACCAATCACGGGACGATTGATTTCAACGGTTATACCATCACTCTGGCAGACGGAACCGTTCTGGAAGAAGAGTAAGCTGTTTCTGCATATGCCTGAGTATGCAGAAAAGCCCGCCAGCGGGCAAAGAGGGGAGAAATGACAATGAGCGGATACCGAATCATGATTGTCGAAGATGACTTTTCAATACAGACACAGCTGAAAACACTTTTGTCCGGGAATGGCTATATGGTTCAGGCGGTCACCGATTTTTCAAAAACTGTTGAGCAGGTAAAGGCCTTTGCACCTCATTTGATTTTGCTGGATATAAAGCTGCCGGGAAACAGTGGTTTTGAAATATGCTCGCAGATTCGCAGTTTCTCCGATATGCCTGTTGTGTTTGTGACAAGCAGCAATACCGATATGGATGAACTAAACAGTATCATGCTGGGCGGGGACGCATTTATTACAAAGCCTTATAATACCGCGATTTTGCTTGCCAAGATTACTTCCTTACTACGACGGGTCTATGCTTCCGGACAGACCGAGATACTCACGTGGAATGGTGCGGCGCTGCACTTGGAAAGCAGCTTCCTGGAGTACAACGGGCAGAAAGTTGATCTGACGAAAAATGAGCTGAAAATTCTCTATTATCTTTTTAAGAACGCGGGAAAGATATGTCCCCGCGGCGATATTGTGGATTTCCTTTGGGACAACCAGCTTTACATTGATGATAATACCCTGAGTGTTCATATGAGCCGTATCCGTGAAAAACTGGCGTCCATTAGTTTGACTGGCTTTATAAAGACAAAACACAGGCAGGGGTACACACTATGAGCGGTATACAATATCTGAAAAATCAGCTTTCCGTCATTTTGATCAATCTGCTTGGTATGCTCGCCCTTGCCTTGTTTTTAATCGCAGGCGGCAATTCTGTTCAGACCGTTCTGTTCATTTTTGCCGTCTGGCTGTTTGTCCTTGCTTCCTGTCTGCTGTTCTTTTACATCTCCCGGAAAAAATATCTGAATAAACTGCTGGATATGGCAGAGCAGTTAGAAGAGCGGTATTTGCTGCCGGAAATCATGCAGCCGCCAGAAAGGGCCGATGAACAGGTATTTTATCAGATCATGAAGATGGCTGAAAAATCCATGCTGGAACGGATTGGCGAAGTGCGGAGAGAGCGAAAAGAATACAAAGAATACATCGAACAATGGATCCATGAGGTGAAAACGCCAATCACAGCCATGAAACTGATCTGCGAAAATAACCGCTGTTCCTTTACCAGAGAGTTGATGGCCGAACTGGAAAATATTAATCGCTTCACGGAGCAGGCCCTGTATTACGCCCGCAGCGAGCATACGGAGAAAGATTATTCTGTCCGTGAAATCTGCCTTGGCGATGTGATACACGGAGCGATCGCGGATAACAAATATCTTTTGCGGCAAAACAGTGTGGCAGTTATCATTGACGACGTGGAGTACAATATCTATTCCGACGACAAGTGGCTGCGGTTTATTTTAGACCAGATTATCAGCAATGCGGTGAAATATCATACAGACCAGCCGGTCTTGCATTTTTCTGCCGTAAAAGAAAGCGACAGAATTGTCCTGTCTGTTGAAGATAACGGCATAGGCATACCTGAGAGCGATTTGCCCCGTATTTTTGAAAAAGGTTTTACCGGGCAGAATGGCAGAGCTATTCACAGTTCTACGGGGATTGGTTTATATCTTTGCAGGCGCCTTTGCGATAAACTGGGGATAGGTATTTCTGCCAGGTCCGCAGGGAAAGGGACCGCCATTTTTCTTTCCTTTCATATCAATGATTTTGTTGCCGGGGTGCAGGGCTGACAAGCTTTGCACTTCTTACACTTTTGTAAGAACTTCGTAAGAAAATTTGATACAAAATGGTATGGATATGGACTATGATAAAATAAGTCGCGGCAAACAATATTTGACTCTCGAGGTAGTCTTCACTCTGTTTTGGTCGGTTCTAAACGAACGCCACTGGAGCTCAGAACTGCCAGAAAAATCAAAACATGAATAATTCAGGAAGGCGGGAGAACACATGGAACCTGTTTTGAAACTGGAGCATATCCAGAAATATTATGGAAATGAGGGAAACATCACAAAAGCGATTCAGGATATCAGCTTTTCTGTAGAAGAGGGTGAATTTCTGGCGATCATGGGTGCGTCCGGTTCTGGAAAAACGACGCTGCTCAATTGTATTTCTACGATTGACACAGTAAGCGCAGGGCATATTTATCTGGAGGGGACAGATATTACAGAGATAAAGCCGGGGGCTCTTGCCCGATTCCGCCGGGAAAATCTGGGCTTTGTATTTCAGGACTTCAATCTGCTGGACACCCTGACGATTTCCGAAAATATTGCGCTGGCGCTGGCAATCAATAAGACTCCGGCGAAAGAAGTGGAGCCGCGTATTGGGGATATTTCAGGGAAGCTGAACATTCTTGATATTCTGGACAAATATCCGTATCAGGTGTCAGGTGGCCAGAAGCAGCGTTGCGCCTGTGCCAGAGCCCTTGTCAATAAGCCGAAGCTGATTCTGGCCGATGAACCGACCGGTGCACTGGACAGCCACTCCTCTCAAATGCTTTTGTCTACCATTCAGAGCATTAACGAGCAGATGGGTGCCACGATTCTTATGGTAACTCATGACGCTTTTGCGGCAAGCTACGCAAACCGTATTCTCTTTTTACAGGACGGAGAGATTTTTACAGAACTGCATAAAGGCAGTGACAGCCGAAGCGGGTTTTTCGATAAAATCCTGAATGTCCTTACCATAATCGGAGGGGGACAAAGCCATGTATGCTAAACTTGTTTTGAAAAATGCAAAGAGGTCTGTGAAAGACTATCTGGTTTATATCGTGACCATGACGATCTGCGTCATGCTCTTTTACTCGTTTTTGTCCATTTCCAGCGATTACTATCGGCCGGATATCGGAAGTGAGTACAGTTTTACAATTCTCAGCGACGGAATGAAAGCAGCAATCTGCGCCATTACCCTGATTCTTCTGTTTTTGATACGGTTTGTCAATCACTATATGCTGCGGCGCAGACAGAAGGAGTTTGCGATCCAGTCTGTTATGGGAATGGAACAGAAAACCATTGGCAGACTGTTCTTTGCGGAGACCTTTGTGATGGGGATGATTTTGATTGTCATGGGCATTTTCCTCGGCGTGTTCTGTTCACAGTTTATTACAGCCATGCTGCTGACTTCCTACGGGAAAAGCTATGAACTGTCATGGACGCTGTTCCCGGATACTGTTTTGCTGACGGTCTGCTTCTTTGTTCTGAGTTTTCTTGTGGCAGGGCTGTTCAATACCCGCACCATTCGGAAGACGAAAATTATCGATATGCTTGCGGCAGACCGGGAGAATGATCCTGAACTGAAAAAGAGCCGCTGGATTTTCGTTATGGCCGTATTTTTTGAGCTGTTTACTATATGGGCACTTGCTGTAGGGATCACAAAAGTCCGGTTCTATTATGACATCCGCTTTGCGCCTCCGGTGCAGCTTATGTATCTGGGAAATATTTTTTTCCCTGCGATTGCTTTAGGCTGGCCCGTTCTGTGGCTGTTTAAGAGAAAAACATGGAACCATCAGAAGCTGATCCAGGGTTTACTGGTATGCTCTGTGTTAAATGCTTTTGCAGCAGTAAACGTGCCTGCGCTTACCAACCGATATTATCTTTCTTTGGGGAACGGGATGCTCAGGCAATATCTGCTGTTTGCGCTGATCGACCTGATCTTTTTCATCTGCTCCTTGATTTATCTTGCCAGCAGCTTCCTCATCGCATGGAAAGAAAAATCACCGGAGCATCGATATAAAGGCGAAAACCTGTTCTTTTTCGGACAAATCATATCGAAACTGAATACTACCAGCAAGACCATGACGCTCATCAGCGTAACGCTTGTACTTGCCATTTTTCTGTTTATAGCCGCTCCGATTCTGACGGGCTGGGCTTCCGGCTATCTGGATATGCGGTCCGTGTATGATGTGCAGATTTTTACCGGATACAATGATGTATATGATGAAGAAAATCTCCCCCGTGATGATTATGAGATCATTACAGATTACCTTGCGGAGCACGGCATCGGTACAAACTATGACTGTACATTCAGCCTTTATCTTCCCAGGAAAGAAGATTTTCACAGGCGGGTAAAGTATGATTTTCCCGTCGCGGTAATTTCATTAAGTGATTACAATACAATCCGGGAAATACTGGGGTACGAGCCGGTTTCTTTGTCAGAAGACGAATTCACGACACAGTGGAAGACAATCGCTACAGAGGAAGAACGGGACAGCTTTTTGAAAGAACATGCCAGTGTTATGACAGACGCCGGAGAACTGACCCTTTCAGGGGAATCGTATTTTGAAGAGACAATCGGAGAGACGGCATATAATTCCTACACGGATGTACTCTATGTATTTCCGGACCGTGTCTGCGAAAAGCTGCTTCCGGTCATGAGGAACCGCTATATCACTACGCTTAAAACGATTCCTTACGAAAGCGCCCTTGAATTGGAGAGGACTTTTTCGGACGAGTATGCGGAGATTACGGATACCGGCGTCAGCTATGGCATCCGATTAAAAACTTTGCAGGTCAACAGCACAAAGGCGGGGAATTTTGTTTTACAGGCGTCCATGCTTTACGGGGCAGTTGTGTTAATGGTCATCTGTCTTACGATACTTTCCCTGCAGCAGCTCCTGGACGCCGGTAAATACAAATACCGTTTCTCTGTCCTGCGAAAGATGGGAGTTGAAGAACAACAGATTGGAAAACTTGTGCTGAAGCAGTTAGGTGTCTGGTTTGGGCTTCCTATTCTTGTGGCGGTCATTGTTTCCAGCGTTGTGATTATTTACTTTATTCAGACGATATCCGCGGAGATTTCAGCCTATATCGGACTTGGTGCCCTGATGATGCAGATGGGTATGACCGCAGGCATCCTGGTTTTGCTGCTAATCTGCTATTTCCTCAGTACATGGATACTTTTTAAGCGCTCCATTTTCAAATGATATGATCTGCTGTTCGATGGCAAGAGAGAAAAGCCGTCGTGCAGCACTTCTCTGAACGATTCGCAGCGCTTATAGTTCTCCGGGTTTTTCTTTGTTTCCTCATATTCAGATAATGCTGCTTTTGTTTCTTCATTTGGGAATTGTAAGTTACTGTCATTTGTCATTCCGTATATAATGATATGGTGTCGGGGTCAAAAGATGCCAAACGGATCGTTCTGTGCCAGAACAGAGAAAGGAGCAATACAAAAATGAAAAGACTGTTTTTACTTGAAGATGATTTGAGTCTGATCAACGGTCTGTCTTTTGCTTTTGGAAAGCAGGAATTTGCGTTAGATGTTGCCAGAACGCTGGAAGAAGCGAATGTTCTCTGGGGGGGATGGAAAGTATAACCTGCTGATTCTGGATGTATCACTGCCGGACGGCTCCGGCTTTGAATTTTGCAAAAAAGTGCCATCCCTTCACACTTTTATCAGCCGGATCTTACGCTCAGCGGGTATGCCAATGCTCTTGTGCTTGAACCGGAGCTGACAGATGAGGTCGGAAAAGTTTCCGGGGTAGAGTATGCTTTTGGAAGTTCCTATATGAGTAATATTCCTGTCACAGCATCGCGGCCGGATATTGACCATATCAATCTGGAATCCTATGACGACACACTGCTTGAACTGACAAGAGACAGTGTCATGCAGGGCGATATATCCGACATTTTCGAAGACAGCGGCCAGGCGGATCCGTAATATGGCGATTACAGCTGCGATTAATGAATTGTAAATGAACAAAGAATGTGCTTTTGGCTGGACTTATTATGTGGTAAACTATGTGCAGAGGAACATGGAAGTTTAAGGTAGAAACGCTGAAAGGAGCGGCAGCTTATGAAAAAGACAGATTCCATACTGGAGGATTATTCTTTTGAGGTTTACTGGAAAGATGAACTTACGGCCAGTGTAAGAGTAGAGGGAAAGGATGTTCTGGTTTCGCGCTATACGGATCATCCGCTTCGACAGCTTTTTGCGAGTGAAAAAATGACCCGTCCCCAGCTGAACCGTATCCTGGAGCTGCGCTGCTGGGACAGAGGAAGAGATGACATCAATGAGCTGCTGGCTCATCTGGGGCTGACCGAGTATAACCCGCGTGAGATTGTGAGAAGGACGCACGGTGTATCCTGGAATGATTTTATCTGGTTCCGTTTTCCAGGAGAAAAACTGACGGGAAAGGATGTTCTGGTGCGGAAAGATTATGTTTGAAGAGCAGATTGGAAATGAGTTTATCGTTACTCAGACGGGAACAAGCGAAGGTACTCAGACAAAATACCGGAAAGGAAAATACTGGTATAAGAAGGACAGCAGGGGAAAAGAAGGGTTGGCAGAATATTTGTCGTCAAAACTTCTGACGTATTCAGATTTGGAACCCTCTGAATATGTTGTCTATGAGAAAGGATTGATCAATGGACGTCCCGGATGCAGGAGTGAGAATTTCCTGAGAGATGGAGAAGAATTAATGACATTTTACCGACTGTACTATAACGAATTTGGAAAAGATTTGTCTCAGGTACTGGCCGGTATGGATCAAATGGAAGAACGTATTGAATATGTGATACGGTTCATTGATCAGAGCTGCGGGCTGGATGTGACAGACTACCTGAGAAAAATATTTACTCTGGACAGAATTATTTTGAATGAGGACAGGCATCTGAACAATCTTGCGGTTATATTTCAGGGAGAACGGTTTATTCCGGCCCCCATCTTTGATAATGGAAATTCTTTGCTGACGGCAAATCAGAGTGTAAACTGGCATTTTTCAATAGAAGAAAATGTGAGGAGGGTCACGGCGCGTCCCTTTTCAGGCTCCCATGAGAGAATGTATAGGTATTTTGGGAGCGGATTCAAACTGGATTATCCAGGTATATGCCGGTGGCTGGATGGAGAAGAAGACAGCCGTGAAAAAAAAGTGCTGGAATATCAGATAAAAAACGTGTTCGCTATACACCAGGGGGCATGAGAAATCAAGCCCCCATTTTCAAGAGTTTTCAACCTTTATACAATCACTTTTAGAATTCCTTTCTTCGCAATAAAAAACATCAGAATTCCATAAGAAGCATAAATTACCAGAAACACCCCAATACTAATGCCGAGTATCCCGGCAATCGGAACCAGTATCGAATCAAAAACTGGCACTAAGAAATACTGACTGATAATCATGCCTGAAGTAATATATACAATTCCTGTACT
Organism: uncultured Lachnospiraceae bacterium; assembly: GCA_947588845.1. Classification (GTDB taxonomy): domain Bacteria; phylum Bacillota; class Clostridia; order Lachnospirales; family Lachnospiraceae; genus Choladousia. The sequence goes on along the minus strand of CANQAR010000043.1, from coordinate 7,968 downwards.
CAATGGAAGATACGCAGTCAATGGAAAAATAAAATTCAGCAGTATCTGTTTTTGAAGTGTCTTAACAATCTGCCTCCTGTCCATGCCTGATATCCCAAGCATACGGTAATGTTTCGTCTGCTCCCGGATCTCACTTAACAGCCTGACAGAAAATATCACTGTCCCTGCGACAAACAAAACAATTCCCAGATAAATCAGGGACAGGATCAGCATAACTTCTATGCGTTCCGCAAACAGTACATATTTTCCATGGAGATAATCCTTCGAATAGGAAGGAAGCCGTGTCATACAGCTTTCTGTGTCTGACACTGTTCCATCGACATAGTTCACATCCATCATTTCCAATGTATTGAACTTATCGCAAAAATTTTTCAGATATTTCAAATTTACATCTTCACTTAAATTTGCCGTGTAAAGTCCATAGAGGACATCCATATTGGAAACACACTCATCCGGTACAATAATCAAAAGTTCCTGACCGTTGCCGTATCCATCATACAAGGAAAAATTCTCCGTGTGAATTCCGGCATATGCCAGTACAGACCCTGACAGGTTCAGCCCATCCGACTGCCGGAGTGCCTGAGCAAGAGATTCCCTCAGATAGGGCATACAGTGAATCAGGTACTGATTTTCTTTCATTTCTGCTGGCTCGAGTCCCAGCATTTCCCGTAGCCTGCAATAATCACTGTATTTCATATAGGTGTCAAAACGATTTTCCGTATACAGATATTCTTCCGGTGCTGCTTTCAGCTTCCTGTTGATAAAATAATCACGCAATGCCTGATTACGCAGTTCGATAAAATCCTGTTGCTTGAATCCACCTTCGTTGTTTTTTCAAGATATTCTGCGTACTCCGAAAAATCAAATTCTTCATTCATATGGAGAATCATCAGGTCAAACGCTTCCTGATCTGTCAGTTCGTCTACCGCCGTATGATAGGATGCCCCGGCGCTGACCAGCACCATGCCGATTGCGAATACAGTCGCTGTCATACCGAAGGATAGGGTGTTTTTCTTAGCCTGGGAAATAAAGTTTCGGTAAATAAACAGATGGTTTCCCAGATATGCCCACATCCTGTCCGCCTCAAGGCGATGATACAGCACAGCCATTCCGCCAACAAAAAAGGAAAAACAGGAAATTATCATCATCCCGAACCCCAATAACATATCACAATAATTCACCAACGGCTGGAAATAAAAAATAAGGCCGCTTCCTGTCCCAGTCATAACAGAGCCTATTAGCAATACTCTGCCTGAGACTGCATTTTTAACGTAAGGAGTCTCATTATGACGTTCATAGTAAAGCAGAGAAATGAGTTTCATCCGGTTTAACTTTCTCTGGATTTCTGATAGAGACAGGAAAAAAATTACCGCAAAATAGAGACAGGTCAAGGCAGCCGCTTTTATTCCCGCGGGCAGCGAGACAGGCGGATGTGCCTGCATACCCATTTGGAAGCTGTGCCAAGGGGCGAGGTATTTGACTGACAGTCCCCCATGGATTGAAAAGTTTCCTCCGTATGCAGAACCAAAAGAGTCCTGTAATAGTGCTGATACCGCGCAGCCGGCCAGAATACCAAAGATCAGAGAAACACTGCCGATCAAAACGTTTTCCTGAAAATACAGGACACCAATTTCCCGCTTTTCAATTCCCAGAAGCATATAGGACGCAAATTCTCTGCTCCGCTTTTGCAGCATGAAATTCATCATATAGGAAACGAGCCAGCTTACTACAAGGACAATGAGAACGGAATAGAATAGAACTGTTATCATGGAACCATTGCTGTCATTTTCTGAGAGCAGTGTTGTTAATTGGGTGAATGTCTCTGAAAATAAAAAAGAGTTAAAAGAATACAGCATCGCTGCGGCTGTTATCAATGTAACAAAGTACAAAACATATTCTTTTGCCTGCCGCCTTGCATTCCTCAATGAAAGCTTTTTCAGCATAACGGATTCTCGCCTCCCATTTCAGAAAGTACTCTCAGAATATTATGATAAAAGTCCTGATTTGTCTTTGTCCCCTTATTCAGCTCGTAAAAAATCCTGCCGTCCTGCAAAAATAATATCCGGTCAGCATAGCTGGCAGCCAGCGGATCATGTGTTACTAACAGAATCGTTGTGTCTGATGTCCTGTTGAGTTTTGACAATAGTTCCATCAGTGTTTTCGAAGATTGCGAGTCCAAAGCTCCGGTCGGCTCATCGGCCAGAACCAGCTTAGGATTTGTGACAACAGCGCGCGCCGCCGCACAGCGCTGTTTTTGCCCACCGGATACCTGGTAGGGGAACTTTTTCATAGTTTCTGAAATCCCTAATTTTTCTGCTATCTCTTTGGTTTTTCTATCTACATCATCAGAAGAAATTTTTTGGATGATCAGGGAAAGCACTATGTTTTCCTCAATTGTTAATGTATCCAAAAGATTGGAATCCTGAAAGATAAAGCTAAGTTTTTCCCTTCGGAATGCAGCTACATCCTTTTCAGACAGCTTTGTGATGTCTCGGCCATCCAGAATTACCTCGCCGCTGCTTGCTGTGTCTATTGTTGACAAACAGTTTAACAGTGTTGTTTTTCCAGAGCCAGATGCACCCATGATACTAATGAAATCACCTTTTTCTACATCAAAACTGACATCCTGCAGTACCGTAGTACGGTTCTCACCTGTTCCATAATACTTTTTCATATGTTTTACCTGCAGCAGCATATATTCAAATCCTCCTTGCTTTTTATTCCAATTTGCAATATATCGGAGAAAAGTGGAGTTCAGGTGGAGTCCTGGAGTATTTTAGATAAAAATTCTTAGAAAAAGACTGTGAAGCAAACACCTTGCCTGGTATTTTCCAGATCATATTCCAGTTCATGCCGGTCGAGGATCGTTTTTACGATATACAGCCCCAAGCCGCTGCCTCCGGTTTCCCGGTTGTGAGACGGGTCTGCCCGGTAAAATGGTTCAAAGATATGGCTCAGATCGGCATCTGCAATCCACATGCCGCTGTTGCTGACCCGCAAGGTGTTACCTTTCAGGGAAACTTCAATTTTTTCCCGTTTCGGTGAGTGTGTGACCGCATTGCCGATAATATTTGATACTGCCTTTTGCAGTAAATCCATATCGCCGTGAGAAATGCAGCCATCCTCAATATCTGTGAGGAATCTCTGGTTTTTATCCTCAGCGGCTCCCTGCCATTTACGGCAGCACTGGCGGACAAGCTCACTCAGATTAATTTCAGAAATCGTCAGATTGAAATCATTTCCAGACATACGGGAAGCAGAGAGGATTTCTTTTACCAGCCGCTCCATTTCATTGACAGTACGCATCGATTCACGCAGATGGACATCCCGGTCTTTGTATTCGCCGACCTGATAGATCATTCCCTCTAATTCGCCTTTCAGGATAGTGATCGGTGTTTTCAGTTCATGGGACACTGCGCGGAAAAAGTCTGCCCGCAGCTTTTCCTGTCGGCGTTCCTGTTCGATGTCAGCCTGTAATTTTTCGTTCGCTGTAGTCAGATTTTTCAATGCTTCATCCAGACGTGCTGCCATTGTATTCAGATTGCGGGCCAGTACACCAATTTCATCTGTCCGATTGGTTTTGCACTGCCATGATAAATCCAGCACCGTAAAGCGATTTGAAATTTCACTTAGTTCAAGAATCGACCTGGTTAGAAAATGGGAAACAAAGTATGTGCTGACTGAGGAAATCAATAAAATTACAACGCTGATAACCGGAAGAAGATTCCAAAAAGACTGTGTAATATTCCGAACAATTTGTCTGGTCGTGGAAATCGTGAGAGTATAAGCCGTATCGCTTCCGGAAAGTTTAATTTCGGCATCGTTTTCAATTTCAACAGTCATGGAGGATTGTTCTTCCGTATCTGTCCCGCTTAATACGCCGGATGTTCCATAACATAATTTTGTATCTTTGCCTTCCAGACAAACAGCGGCATTGTTGTCAATGCAAAAATTATAGAGCAGCTCCGGAGCTTCATCCAAAGTGCTGTTTTCTAATTGCCAAACCAGCTGCCTTGTATTACTTTTTATTTTCTTATCGGCCAGGTTCTCATAGCTTGCCGGCATAACTGTCATGACGATGCCATAAAGCAGGATGCTGACGGAAAACAGCAGCGCTGCCAGCATCAGGAATATTTTCAGCCACAAGCTGCTCTTAATCCTCTTTATCAATTCGGTAGCCCACCCCTCTGATCGTTTCAATACACTCCACACCTAATTTTCTGCGGATGTTCTTGATGTGGGTATTGATGATTTTGGCATCCCCCATATAGTCGTAGTTCCAAACGATGTCCAAAAGCTGTTCCCTGGTAAATACCCGTCCCTGATTTTCCATAAACAGGCGCAGAATTTCAAATTCACGGGCAGTCAAAATGATTTCCTGCCCTGCCACAAATACCTTGTAATTTTCCGTATCCAGCTGGAGCTCCCGATAAGTCAGGATATTGCGATTAGCAGCAGCCGCATTTTTGGTACGCCGCAGCACAGCCTCAATCCGACGCAGAACAAGGGGCATGGAGAAGGGCTTGGTAATGTAGTCGTCAGCCAGGAGATCAAAACCTTTCGTCTGGCTTTCCTCATCGTCCAGAGCTGTCAGCAGAATTACAGGAGTGTCATTCTCATTGCGTATCATTTCACAGACGGTATAGCCGTCCAGCTTTGGCATCATAATGTCCAGCAGCACCAGATCGCAGGCTGATTTATGAAAAGCCGCGATTCCTGCCATGCCGTTGTCGGCCAGCGTGACACGATACCCGGCATCCTCCAAAAAGGCTTTTAGTATATTTTGTATGATTTTTTCATCCTCAATAATCAGAATATTCTTTTGCACTTGCATCGCCTCCGGGGTTTAGTCTATCATGGAAATGTGGAGTTTCGGTGGAGAAGGATACTTTTTCTTTTCGCGTTATGATGTTGTGGGCAAGAAGTATTTTGCCACATGAAGCGTGGATTTCTATTTAGCGGTTAAAGTGTTTTCTATGTTCTCGGTACAGTTAGCCATGTACGATCAAAACGGTTGAGATACTGCTCCCTTGCCAGAGAATGGTGATGGGAGTTATGGAGATGCAGCAGACTATGACCTGACCATTCGTATACCGGAAATGTATGTTTTAGCTTGCAATGTTATGTGCCATGCGCTGGTCCCAAAGAAAGAGATACAGGAAGTGGAAACGAATTTTTTGTAATAAAAAAGTGCAAAGTCTTATTCAATCACAAAGCTTACATTCTGGCCGGAGTTTTCAGCCGCTCCGGATCGCTGTTGTTTGAGTTGTCAACCACTCCTGGTTCTTCCTGCCTTGCCAGTCGGCATTGGTTGTCATGGTGCGGTGTGTTGCTTGATGGCGTTATGGTAGCATAGCGAAATGCAATACCAGATTTTTACGCAAACCATATAGTGATATTTTGTGCAAAATTCACATGGCGATATGCGCGCGGATATAGTATAAAACAGGCATTAAAGGAGATTAGCATGGGATATAATAGATACATAGAAAAGCGAAAGCGCATCTGATTTTCGGTGCTCTTGTTAAACGTATTATAGCATTTGGGCATAAAGAGTCAACAGCTTTAACTGGTTATTTTTTGTCTGTATCACGCCGTGCAAAATGATTTTTTGTCTCGGTGCATATCGTCCAGTGTCGGAACAGAGAAAACAGCAGCGGATATCAGGAAAGCCGGATGCAGTTTCTTCGCTGACCTCGAGTACCCAGGGAAGAGGGTGATGCCTTATGAGTACAATGGAAGTGCTGACATTTTTGCTTGTAATCTTCGCGACGTTGTCTCACATAGATAAAAAAGAAACAGCATCCGTTTACCCTGTGGATGCTATTTCTTTAAATAGACAAAACATAGGGCATTAGATTTGCATCAAATTGACTTTCCTGTTTTGATTATACATCAGGGGGCATGAGAAATCAAGCCTCCATTTTCAATAGCGGTATAGAGGTATTGAACTGTTACATTTCACACACACTCCACATTGTATTGCTATACTTGCCGCAAGGGGGTGTTTCTGTGGCTGCATTGCTTATTGTGGAAGACGACAGACCGACGAATGAAGCTGTCTGCGAATACTTAAAATCAGCAGGACATAAAATCATTCCTGCTTATAATGGAGCAGACGCATTGCAGATTTTCCGTCAGGGAAATATTGATCTTGTTGTTCTGGATATCATGCTTCCCCATATTACGGGGCTTGCCGTACTTCATGAAATACGGAAAGAGAGCAACGTTCCTGTCCTCATGCTTACGGCGATTGAAGATGAATATACGCAGGTAACAAGTTTTGATGAACAGGCGGATGATTATATGACGAAGCCGTTCTCTATGGTATTACTTGGCAGGCGTATTACAGCGCTTCTGCGGAGGAGCGGAAAAAATACGATACCCGATATCGTAACTTTCGGTGATGTGACCGTTGATTTTTCCGGTTATACGGCAAAAGATCCGAATGGAAAAATTGATATTACGCCGAAAGAAATCGATTTGCTGCGATTGCTTGTAGAACATAAGGGCCTTGTACTGACCCGCTCACAGATACTTGACGATCTCTGGGGAATCGACGCTCCGATTATTGACCGGACAATTGATACTTACATCAAAAACCTGCGGAAGAAGCTGCGGCTTGACTGTATCGTGACAGTCAAAGGAATTGGTTATAAATACGAGGCACAGGTATGAAAAAATTAAAGTTGTTCCCAAAAACGTTTTTATACACGCTGGCTTTCATGGTATTCGTGATTGTAATTGCCCACATTCTTGTCTGGTTGCTTGTCCCCAGGATGGGCATGGAATTTACGACAGCTGACAATGCTGCGGCGGAGATCACGGTCAGTATTCGTGAGGAAAAAATCGTCATGCAGGCGATACAAAAGGCACTGCCGTTTTCACTGATCTGCTGCCTGGTGATTTCTGTTGTCTGTTCCCTTTTGTTTTCAAAAGCGATTGCCGCTCCCATAGAGCGCATTTCTGCTTCTGCGGAGCGAATGATGAAATTGGATTATTCTGCGAGCTGTCCTGTTTATTCACAGGATGAAATTGGACTGCTGGCGCAGAATGTCAATGAGCTGTATTCGAATCTCTTATCTACCATTGAGCATCTGGAGCAGGAAAAGGAACGTGTGAGTGAAATGGAACGGGCAAAGGCGGATTTTCTGCGGGCTGCGTCCCATGAACTGAAAACCCCGGTAACTGCCCTGAGCGCCACTTTGGAAAATATGATTCTGGGTGTTGGAAAGTACAGGGATTATGATGCCAGACTTCCAGAGTGCAGGGAAATGGTCGAACAGCTTTCTGCAATGATACACGATATTCTGGAAACATCAAAACTGAATGTGCTCTCTGAGTTGCCGAAAACGGTCGCTGTTTCTGAATTGCTGGAGAAATTATGCGAGCCATACCAGCTGATTGCTGCAGCCCGCCACATATCCTTTTCCGTTGACTTGTCAGAGGATTTTTCCGTCACATTACCCGTCGGTTTATTCAGTAAAGCCGTATCGAATGTCCTTGCTAACGCGGTTGCCTGCACAAAAGCAGGGAAAGCGGTATCTGTCTATACGGACGGACACAGCCTCGTGATTGAAAATGAGTGTGACCCTGTCCCGGACAGTGAGGTCAGCCAGTTGTTTGAGCCCTTCTACCGTCCTGATTATTCCCGGAGCCGGGAGGGCGGCGGCAACGGACTTGGGCTTTATATTGTAGATACGCTTTTGACTTCCATGAATATTCCCTATTCTTTTTCACCCGTGAAATCGCTTCCGGGAATGCGTTTTACCATGCAGTTATAAATTGAGAAGGCTCTCCGGCGGGGAGCTTTTCATTTTCGTTATAATTTCATATTCATTTCATACCCGCTCCACATTGCATTGTTATCCTGAGGCTGCATTTGGGAAAAGTCACTCACCGCCTGAAGAGGCGGGAGTCATCCCCATCTGATATAACAATACGGAGGTGTTGAAACGTGAGCATTTT
>CANQAR010000042.1 GCA_947588845.1 uncultured Lachnospiraceae bacterium | reverse complement strand
AAACCGGGGTGAACTACGAAATTCCATAAAAGATCATCCTCCTTTATCCCCCATTTATTTAATGTTCGATTATACCATTATTATGTTATTGCTTCAATCAAATTTTTCGTGTTTTTCCAGTAAACGCAACAATGCAGAGCGGCCGCCATTTTCATGACGACTGCCCTGCATTGTAACATTGTATAAAGGAGTTATTGAAACCTGTTCTATACTTCGAAAGCCTACGGATTGTTCCGTGCTTCGCAGTCTTCGCTCCGCTCCGGTCGGTGCTAAGCGAACGTCCACTGGACGTTCAGCACCTCACAATCCTGCCTGAAAATTCGGATATCACGGGGTATTCACCCCGCTTTTATCCTCATTTTCGGGCGGGTCATTAAGTCATACGGCCACTCATGCGCAAGCGCATCGTGGCCGATGACTTTTGACCCTGGCATCTTAAAATTCAAATTCTTTGATTTCTCTGACCACGTCCATGATCGTGCCGTCGCGCGCCTCGATGATACCCACAATACGGTCTCCGAACTGTACCGGCTCCGGCTCGCCTGTGATCGCATACGCGATATCACGCAGCTCCTCAATTGTCTTGAGCGGCACGCAATCTGCCTTCTGCAGACATTCCAGCAGATCCTGACGCGCGGGATTTACCGCCACGCCGTAGTCTGTCACCACCACGTCGATTGACTCACCTGGCGTTGTGACCGTGGTCACATCCGTGCAGATGGCCGGGATACGTCCCTGCAGCAGCGGGCAGATAACGATTGTGCACTTCGCGCCCTGCGCCGCGTCGGGATGTCCGCCCTGCGCGCCGGTGATCCGTCCATCGGAACCTACCACCACGTTGCAGTTGAAGTGTGTATCTACTTCGAGAGCTGCCAGCACAACATAGTCCAGCTTATTGACAAACGCACCCTTGTTGAACGGGTTCGCGTACGCGCCGGCGCTGATTCTGTGATGGTTGGGGCGCTGCACGGAGTTGACCGCGAATAGGTCAAAGTCCTGCGTATCGAGAAGCTTGCCCACAAGGCCCTGATCCAGCATATCTACCATACCCTTGCTCATGCCGCCTACGGCAAAGCCCATCTTGATTCCGCGCTCTTTCATGATCTCAGCCAGAGATGCCGCGGACGCGATGGATGCGCCGCCCACGCCTGTCTGATAGGAAAATCCATCTTTAAAGTACGGCGTGTTGATCACTACCTGCGTGCAGTAATCTGCCATCATCAGCTTGCGCGTGTCCGTGGTCGGCTTTGCCGCTCCGGTCGCGATCTTTTCCGGGACACCGATGGCATCCACCACGCAGACATAATCCACTCTTGTCATGGCGATATCCGCCGGATAGTTCGGGAACGGAACCAGGCAGTCTGTGACCGCCACGACCTTGTTGGCGTGCTGTCCGTCCACAAAGGAGTACGAGAGGACGCCGCAGTCGCTCTTTCCGCCAATGCCCTTGCAGTTGCCGTAATCGTCGCAGGTCGGCGCTCCGATAAAGGAAATATCGATGGTCGTCTCGCCGCTCTGAATCGCGCGGACACGGCCGCCGTGGGAACGCATGATCGCAAGACCTTTCAGCTTGCCCGTGGAAATCGCCTCACCGATCTTTCCGCGGACTCCCGAGGACTCGATCCCGGTGATCGTGCCGTCCTCGATGTAGGGAAGCAGCGCGTCATGCGCCTTGCCCAGAGAACTCGCGCAGATTGTCACATCCTTGAAGCCCATGTCATGGACTTCTTTCATTACCATGTTCACCACGAGATCTCCCTCGCGGAAGTGATGATGGAATCCAAGCGTCATGCCGTCATGCGCGCCGCATTTTTCCAGTGCCTCGCGGATGGAGCCGACCATCTTGCTGGTGTTGTGATCCAGAACAGGCTTCACGATCGGTCCCTGTTTGTGATATTCCACGCCCTCTTTATAATTATTCCCCTGGAAAACCTCCTTGCCGGTCCGGGCCAGGATTTCATCAGGAATATCTCTTCCTACTGCGTTTATCATCTTACAATTCCCCCTTATACACACCGGATGCCTTCGCCAGCTCTATTGTGCGCTTTGCGCCATCATAGAACGCGATGTCAATCATCTTGCCGTCCACTGTGAACACGCCGATGCCTTTTGCCTTCTTGTCATCGATCTCACGCACAACCTTCTCCGCAAAGATAATATCCTTCGGGGTCGGCGTATAAATCTCATGAACCACGGCAATCTGGCGGGGATTGATGATGGATTTTCCGTCAAATCCCATCTGGTGAATCGTCTCCACATCCTTGCGGAACCCTTCCATATCATTCAGATTCGTGTAAACCGTATCGAAGCACTGTACGCCCGCGGCACGCGCTGCAATGATCATCAGCTGGCGCGCACCCATCAGCTCAACTCCTGTCCCGGAGATGTTCGTCTGCAGATCCTTCGTGTAATCTCCTCCGGAGAGTGCGATTCCGAACAGACGTGGGGAAGCCTCGCAGATTTCCATCGCGTGCATAACGCCTTTTGCGGATTCGATCGCCGCCATAATCAGAGTACGTCCCGGCACTACGCCGAACTCTGCCTCGACCGCTTCCACAACAGCCTCCACTCTCTTCACATCCTGAGCTGTCTCCGTCTTGGGGATACGGATGGCATCCGCTCCTCCTGCCACGGAAGCACGGACATCCTCCTGCCACATATCCGTATCCAGACCGTTGATGCGGACAACGCGCTCCACACCGCGGTAATCAATTTCCTGAAGAGCATGATACAGGGAATATCTGGCCGCGTCCTTCTCCTTTTCCGCTACGGCATCTTCCAGATCCAGCATGATGGAGTCCGGCTTGTAGATATACGGATCCTTGATCAGACCCGGTTTCTGGCAGTTCAGAAACATCATCGTTCTTCTCAGTCTTTTCATATTCGGATTCATTTTCTGATCGCACCTCCCCACGGAAGTCCCCGCACTTTGCCCACATTGCGGAATACAGCACACTCCACACGTGCCTTGATGGTACAGTCAAGAGCTCCTTTGTCTACAATGCGGATTTTCGCGTCCTTAACGTCCAGATGTTCCAGTGTATCAAGAACAACTTTGCGGATCTGATGTCCGAACTGATGAATCACAGGGCTCTCCAGTTCCAGTTCCACAGAACCATTGCCAGGTTCCAGTGTCACCATACAGTCACTGGATTCCAGAGTCCCGGCAACCGAAGTTTTTTCAATAACCATAATCCAACCTCTCCCCCTTTACTGGAACAGTCCGCCCAGATTGAACACGCCCAGCGCAGCCAGCAGTACATTGATGGCAACATTCGCGACGGACAGTAAAAACAGAGTCTTAAACATAGAGTTCATCTCCTCGTTCGTTGCTTCCTTGGCAGCGGAGTAAGAGGACATGATGATAGCGCCGCCAGTGGACAGCGGGCTGATGGCAGCCGCGAAGGATGTCGCTGTGATCGCTGAGATCAGCTCCACATAGTTGACGCCTGCGAACTGCTGTGATACCTGAGCCGCAACCGGATACAGTGCAGGCATAACCACGCCTGTCGTCGAGCTGACCCAGGAAAGGATACCGGAGGTAGCCGCCAGAATCGGAACCGCGGTCTTCTCGCCCATGAAGCTCTGCAGGAATTCGGAAACCATCGTGATGCCGCCAAGCTTATCAATAACACCAACCAGAGAGCCTACGCCGCAGATAAAGATCAGGGTTCCCCACGGAATGCCCTTGATGGCTGCCTTCTCATCGGCCGCTCCCAGAAGAATCAGGATAGAAGCCATGATAAAAGCGAAAAGTCCTGTGTCAAACTTGAAACCGATACAGCAGATGACCATAATCACGATGGCAGCCACCGTGAGCTTCTGGTTGCGGTTGAATTTCGGAATTTCCGACAGTTTCAGCGGGTTGTCTGCCTTGACCTTGTAGCTCTTGTAGGCGATGTAGATCACCAGCGTGAAGACAAAACCGGAAAGCAGGGTTGACAGGAACAGATGCGTCGCAAAGCCGCTGTAGCCCAGAGGCTCGGAAAGTTCTTTTGCCAGAATACCTGTCAGGGACAGCGGGGATGCGCAGCCGGCGTTGGCGCCGAGCTTCGCGAAAAGCGCTGTGACCATCGGATTGATCTTCATCTCAAAAGCCAGATACATCGCAAAGGTCGTCATCAGGATACCTGCCGCAATATGGCCAGGGCCGATGGCGGAGATAAAAGCTGACAGCACAAACATCAGAATAGGGATGAGCACGGTTTTCTTTCCAACCAGAGCCACGATCTTCTTGGAAAAGAGATCAAGCGTGCCGTTCTGGGAAGCCATTCCGAAAAGGAAGGTCACGCCTACCAGAGTAACGAACATGGAGCTTGAGAAACCGCCGGTGACATCTTTGGCCTTCAGACCGCCGACCATCGCCAGAACAAACGCAACGCCCAGGGATAAGAATCCGAGGTTTACCTTCTTAATAAAACCGATTGCCACAACGATCGCCAGAACAATCAGGGAGATCACGGGCATATAGGGAGATAAAAATTCTGTCATAAAATAATCCTCCTTAGTGTGAAAGCTCTGTCTCTACGCATAACCAGAAGGCAAGCTGATTTGCCAAACTGGTCATGCATGAGAGACGCTGATATTTTACATTCTCACAGTGGCGGTTCCTTCCATAAGGAGATTCGCCGTACGGAAACCAAACGTATCATCGATCGCAGGAACAGAGCCATCCTCGCGGTAATCCACGCCGCACTCCAGTATTCCGCCCGGATGTCCGATCCGGATAAACTGCGTGTCCGCATCCTTTGAAAGAACCTGATTGACAATGCTTCCGGGAACCACAGCCGCGGCAGCCGTGCACATCGCGCCGGTCATCGCGTAGCTGGGATGCGCTTTCTGCATGGACATCATGCGGGAAAGCAGGTCGATCTCTTCCTTTTTGATTTCCTTGCCGTCCGCCGTCACGTAGTCTCCCGCTTCGCTGACGAAAGTCATCTTGGGGATGCCTGGCGTATCCCACGCAGAGCGGGTATAGTCCTCAATCAGTCCAAGTTTCACAGCCGCAAGTCCTCTGACTGCCTCCAGCAGATCAAGTTTCTCCTGATTTGCGTTCAGCTCATCCGGAAGCTCGCGTCCGGTAAGTCCCAGATCCGCCGCCTTGACGAATACCAGTGGATTCGCCGCATCCACAATCGATACCTGAACAGGTCCAAAGCCCGGTACATCCAGCGTATCCACCGCATTTCCAGTAGGAAGCAGGCCGTTTCCAAGTGTGCCGGCCGGCTCCACAAATTTCAGTTTCACAGGTGATGCCGTGCCAGGTACTCCTGCAATATAGAAATCTCCTGAGTAGGCTACTTCTCCGCCGGGTGTCTGCACATCCGCGATGATCACCTTGCCGGTGTTTGTATTGAAGATACGCACCGGAGTCATTCCGTCTTTTGCCTCCACCAGTCCTTTTTCAATCGCAAAAGGACCCACGCCGGAAGAAATGTTGCCGCAGTTGCCCTTGTAGCTCACCAGCGGCTTGTCAACAGAAACCTGTGCGAAGGTGTAATCCACATCCGCGTCGTCCCTCTCGGAACGTTTTACGATAGCTACCTTGCTGGTGACAGACTGAGATCCGCCCAGTCCGTCGATCTGTTTCTTGTCCGGGCTGCCCATAAGACGCAGAAGCAGAGGTTCCCAGGCATCATGATCCTGAGGGAGGTCGGTCTCCAGCAGATATACGCCCTTGCTGGTGCCGCCCCGCATGATTGTTACAGGCAGACGACATGTTTTGTTATTCATAGTGTATACCTCCTCACTGTAAAATCCCAGTCTCCATATAGGGATGCTGTGCGCCGGTAACGCACAGCACCGACCGGGCATAAAAATTTCCTTTACAAGACTTACTGGAGCGCGTCGGCCTTCTCCAGAATGTTGGTCATATTAGTTCTCCAGTTATCGATATATTCCTTCGCCTCATCACCGGTATAGCCCAGCGGATTGATGTAGAAGTAGCTGAGCATGGTTCTGTAGCTGGAATCCAGATAAGCCGCGGAGAACGCGCTCGCCAGTATCTTCACCACCTGCGCGTCGGTTCCTTCCTTCACGAACACTCCATAGAAGGGACCCCAGGGCAGATATTCTTCGAACTCCGGATATTCGGCGGTGATCAGCGGAACATCGCTCATCAGCTCAACCGGCTCAGTTGCCAGCATACAGAGCCATTTGTAATCGCCGGATTTATATTCCTGATAACCCATCTGTACCTTGGAGATGGTGAAATCACACTCGCCTGCAAGAACTGCTTCCTTCGCGGAAGCGTCACTGCTGTATTCCACCTGCGTGAACTCGGCTCCAGTAACTCCGGTGATCATCGCTGCAACTTCCCAGGGAAGACCTCCCGTACCGGTGGTTGCCAGCGTCACTTCCTCGCCGTTCTTCGCCGCATCCACGATCTCGGTCAGAGAGTTGTAGGGGGAATCCTTGCCTACTACAACGCCTGTCGTCTCATCGCCGATCAAAAGCACGCACTCAAAATTATCATAAGTCAGCTCAGAGATTCCCAGTGTGTCGTACAGCGCGGGGTTTTCGGCGCCCATCAGCAGGTTCGTTCCGTCAGCTTCCTGATCGTATACATACTGCGTCGCGACGGAGCCGGTTTCTCCTGATTTGTTTGTGATGATAATGTTGGTGCCCAGGATATCCTGCGCTAGGACAGCCAGAGGGCGCATCAGGGAATCGGTGCCGCCGCCCGCATCCCACTGAATGATTCCGTTCACTTCTCTGGGCGGATAGCCGATCACACTTCCGATCGACCCTCCTGCGGCAGCGGAATCATCCTCAGAGGCCAGGCTGCAGATGGAACCCATCAGAAGTGAGCCGGCAAGTGCGGCGGCAAAAACTCCCGCCAGCAGCTTTTTCATCTTCATATTGTTACCTCCTTACTGTGAAAGTCCGTCTCTATACAGAGCAGGCGGCAAGCTTGCTTGCCAGACTGGCTCTGTATAAGAGACACAAGCAGGTATGAGCAAAACAGCGATGCGAACGAACGTGAGCAGCGCGATTTGCGAATACATGCAGGACTGTGAGAGTGCGTAAGCACGGAACAGTCCGCGGACTTTCAGCCATAGTGTTGTCTTGCCGCACAATCAGCGGGCATTTTTAAGCTTCCGGTTATAATTGATGAGCGAACCGCAGCGGATAATCTCTTTCTCTTCATCCGTGAGAGCGGCGATGGAAAGAGTCAGTTTCTTTACTTCTTTCCCCATCACATAAGCAGGAATATTGCTCATGTCGCCATCCAGAGCAGCACGTACATTGGGAACGAAGATGTAGTCGTCATCCTCAAAGTCAGGCGCTTCGTCGATGACAAAGGGAACCATGCCCCAGTTGATCAGGTTAGAACGATAGCGCTTGGTCGCGTACTCTTTTACGATATTCGCGCCGCCAAGCAGCACTCTCTGGCAGGAAGCGGCCTGCTCACGTGCGGAACCGTCGCCTGGCTTCACCGCGTAAATTGTGCTGGAGAGATCCACCGTCTCATCGGTGACATTCTCACATCCCGGAATCGCGCGGACTCTGGCGAGAACTTCCGCCACTTCGTCCGGGCAGTTTCCTGCTTTTCTTGCTTCCTCATTTGCCTTGACTGCTTTTGCCTTTCCTACATACTCCGGTACACGGCGGCTCAAGGTGAACTCAGCCAGTCCCAGCGGGTTGGAGCGGAAGGAACCTGTCTCGCCGGACGGGATCAGCTCATCCGTGGTGGTCACAGGATCGGTGATGTAAGCGCACACGCGAAGCAGCATATGCTCGTTGAGCGGCGGAAGCTCCGGCCAGTCTTTGATATTCGGTCCGCAGACAAGCGGCTCCTCGATGTCGCCCTTGCCAAATCCCTGATAAACTCTGTGCTCATAGGCAGTCGGATCATAATTGTACTCAGGACATGTAAATTCATAGCCAAGCTCATCCGCGGCAGTGATGCGTCCTCCGTTTGCAGCTGTAGCGGCAACAGAACGGGCATCCATCAGAGCTACGCTGGCAATCTGGCCATTTCCTGGCTTGGAACCCTCACGGTTCGGGAAGTTACGCGTCGTGTGACGTACGGAGAGACTGCCGTGCGCCGGCGTATCTCCTGCTCCAAAGCACGGACCGCAGAAGGCAGTGCGGATTGTGGCTCCGGCAGAGATCAGTTTCTCAATGGCTCCCTTGCGCACCAGGTCAAGCATAACAGCCTGGCTGCTCGGATAAACGCCGAGAGCGAACTCTCCTGTTCCGGTGCTCTTTCCATCCAGCAGATAAGCAGCCTCCATAATGTTGGAGTATGTACCGCCGGCACAGCCCGCAATCGTACCCTGATCGGCATACAGAGCGCCGTCATGTACCTTCTCCCAGAGATTCAGATGAAGCTCCGGACGCTTGATCAGTTTCTTCGCATCTTCTTCCACAGCATGGAGAATATCGTCCATATTCTCGTTCAGCTCGCGGATCTCGAAACCGTTGGACGGATGGAACGGCAGAGCGATCATGCTGTGCACCGTGGAGAGGTCGATATACACACAACCGTCATAATATGCAACATCAGCAGGATCCAGCTGTTTGAAATCATTCGCTCTTCCATGACGGGTAAGGAAATCTTTCGTGTCCTCATCGGTTCTCCAGATTGAGGAGAGGCAGGTTGTCTCTGTCGTCATGACATCGATGCCGTTGCGGTAATCGGTACTCATGGAAGAAACGCCCGGTCCCACAAATTCCATGACTTTATTTTTCACATAACCATTCTTGAACACGGCGGTAACAATGGCGATCGCGATATCCTGCGGTCCTACGCCCGGATTTGGCTTTCCATCCAGATATACGGCGATTACCTCAGGATAAGCGGTATCCCAGGTCTGCTCCAGAATCTGCTTGACCAGCTCGCCGCCGCCCTCTCCTACAGCCATGGTGCCGAGCGCTCCATAGCGGGTATGAGAATCAGAACCAAGAATCATCTTTCCGCCGCCGGCCATAGCCTCACGCATGTACTGATGGATGACTCCCATATGAGGCGGAAGATAGATGCCGCCGTATTTCCGGCATGCAGTAAGGCCAAACACATGATCATCCTCGTTGATCGTTCCGCCCACAGCACACAGACTGTTGTGACAGCAGGTCAGCACGTAAGGCAGAGGGAATTTGTCAAGTCCTGACGCGCGCGCCGTCTGAATAATTCCCACATAAGTCAGATCATGGCTGGTGATCGCGTCAAATTTGATCTTCAGGTTCTCAGGATCCCCGCTTACATTGTGCTCCTGCAGAATTCCATAGGCGATTGTTCCTTTTTTTGCTTCTTCCTTTGAGACGTTGACAACAGCCGGAGCATTCTCCTCAGGAACCAGCGTACTGCCGTTCAAGAGATACACACCGGAATCATATAATGTAACCATTGCAGTCCTCCTTTCGCATCCTCCAAACATGCTGCCAAATGCAGACAGATCACATTATCTTCTGAGAATCCTGCTGTCGTTCATTTCCTTGCAGGCCAGGCCTGGCAGCAGTACTCCGCGATACAGAAAATCCCCCGGCAGAGGTTCTTCTGCACACTCAGGCATACACAAAATACTGTCATACGATTTTGCAGCGTTTTTCTTCAGATACGCAGTAATTCAAATTATGATACTGGGGTCAAAAGGTATCTTGCCCCATGAAGTTTTATCAGGAATCTGGCGCCGTTCCTTTTATGCCGTTATCGTAACATACATCGAAAAATATATAAAATTCATATTTTTCATTTTTTCTATAATCAAAAACTATATATGTGGATATCTTGCACAAGTTTGATATCCCGTTTTTATAACATTTTTACAAAAATAAAAAGGCGTATCACAAAAAACACCCTTTTTCTCCCAATTTTAAAATTATTCTTTTTTAGAATGATTTTCATAAAATTCATGTATATATTGCATTGAAATTCCCACTATGTTATGTTAAAATTATGAATGAAAACCGATGACTCCGTGCTTTCAGTATTCCCGTCGACGGCCGCCGTCTGGGGCTTTCTCAATAGGAGGAAAACAATGGACTTTCGCGAACTTACCTACGTACTTTCCATCGCAAAACATCAGAACCTGACAAAAGCGGCGGAATCCCTGTATGTCAGCCAGCCGACGCTGAGCAAATTTCTCAGCTCTCTGGAACATGATCTGGGACTGAAGCTCTTTCGCAGGGTAGGACACAAATATCTGCCGACCTATGCCGGAGAACGGTATGTGGACCGCGCGCGTCAGATCCTGCAGCTGAAAAATGATCTGGACACAGAGCTGGCGGACATCATCCGGCGGGACATCGGCGTGCTGAATGTGGCATTTTCCAATATGCGCTGTTCCTATATGCTCCCCTATACCCTGCCCGCCTTCCATCAGAGGCATCCCCATGTCAAGGTCAACGTCTTTGAGGGCAGCTCCGATGAAAATGACCGGCGGCTCCTCGACGGACAGGTGGAAGTGGCCTTCTACAGCAAACCGAACGATCTGAATCCGCTTATCCAGTATGAGACGCTCTGGGGCGAAGAAATGCTGATCTGTACTTGTGCGAATCACCCGATCGGCCGCTTCTCCCAGCCTAATCCGGCCAGTCCCTATCCGAGGCTGGATCCCGCGCTGCTGAAAAATGAGCTTCTGGTGCAGATGATGCCGGAGCAGCGTACCCGCCAGATCACCGACGATTATTTCCATGAACACGGACTTAAATTTGAAAACGTAATGTACACCAGCAATCTGCCTGCCCTCATGGAGCTGGTTGCTCTGGGATATGGTGTGTCTTTTATTTTTGAATCTCACCTGCGTCACCGCGTCGTCACAAATCCGATCGACTGCTACAGCTTTGGCGAGCCTAAGACAAGTTCGGATTTTGTCGTCGCCTACCGCAAGGGAAGTTATCTTTCCAGTTATGTCCGGGAATATATTGAAATTACGAGATCGTATTTTGATGTGGAATCATAAGTTTGCCAAAGGAGGAAATAAGATGCAGAATAACTACACAATGCGCATGGTCTACATGTTCCGCGATCAGCCCTGCACAATTATTGATCTGGATTTTCTTAATCTGAAGGTTTCCATACAAAACAAAACTGACGATTTTCTGCACAGGGCTTTCGGGGTGATCGAGAATCCGGACTGGAATGATTTTGAACAATTTCTTGAGGACCGCTGTTTCCCAAAAACACGCGGGAATCTGAAACAGATCCTGCGGGATCTGAATCTGGACACGTATGATCCGCTTCAGATCGTCGAGAAGACTCAGGGGCGGATGGCAGACGACGATATGTGGATTCAGATAACGTATAATCCGTTATAAAAATCGAGTAGGAGGCGGCTTTCCCTCCTGCTCGCCCGTGCGGCCCAAGTGCTGCGTCAGCAGCTGGTTTCCATGCCTGGGCCTGCGCATAAGACAAGAAAAGAAGAAGCCGCGCTCCCGGTCTCCCGAAAACGCGGCTTCTTATCATCTTGTCAATATTCCGTATAAGATAGGGAACTGTCTGCAGCACATAAATCCTGCCGCAGATTCAGATCTGCTTTCAGATATTTTATTCTTCGGTTTACTCCCCGCAGTACGCAATCGCGCTGTCCGCCGCGATGCCGCCGAACACAACGATATCCGCCACAGCGTTGCCGCCGATACGGTTGCCGCCATGTACGCCGCCAGTCACTTCGCCTGCCGCGAACAGACCCGGAATTACATTGCCGTCTGTATTGATGACTTCGGCTTTGGTGTTAATCTTCACGCCGCCCATCGTGTGATGAATGCCTGGAGCAATCTTGATTGCATAGTACGGAGCTGTGCTCAGCGGGTTTTCCATACCGGTGTCTCTGCCGAACGCCTCATCCTTCTGATTTGCCACTGCGGAATTCCACGCAACCATCGTCTTGGTAAAGGTATCTGGATCAACATTGATCTGCTCCGCAAGTCCCGCATAGGTATCCGCCTGCACGGTCAAACCATTCGTCACATATTTTTCAATCGCTTTCAGGTTGTCGCGCAGATGCTGGTCAAAAATAACATATGCATAGCAGCCTTCCTGCTCAAGCTCTGCCGCAGAGACAACATCACGCGTCTCCATCTCATTGATGAAACGCTCGCCAGACTGGTTCACAAGGATTGCGCCGTCGCCGCGGACGCCCTCTGTGATCAGCATGCTCGTCGTCTGCTCTACGGTCGGGTGAAGCTGAATCTGCTCGATATCCACAAGATCCGCGCCCACTGCCTGCGCCATCACGATACCGTCTCCGGTTGCGCCCGGAGCGTTCGTCGTCACAGTTCCCTTGAGGTCCGGACGATACTGCGTGTACATCTCTTCATTCGCGCCGAATCCGCCGGTCGCAAGAATCACGGCCTTTGCCTCGATTGTATAATTTGTCGTATCGGATTCCGCCTTCAGACCAACAACTGCTCCGTCTTCCTGGATCAGTTCCGTCGCTTTTGTATTGTACATAATCTCAATTCCAAGGTTGTCCAGCTGCTTCGTAAACGCTTCCACCAAGTACTCGCCTACACCAGAACCGTCCTCCGGAGAATGGATTCTCGCGTTCGTCGCTCCGCCGGAGAAGGATACCTTCGGAAGAGGCGCGCCGATTTCATCAAGCCAATCGATTCCTGCTGCGGAATTTTCAGCCATCGTCGTCACCAGATCAATATCATTAATCTGATGGCCGCCTTCCATCGTGTCCTCGACGAACTGCTCCACACTGTCCTCGATTCCCTGCTCCGCCTGATAGTGCGTCTCCGCCGCGTTCATGCCGCCGGTCGCCTTCGTCGTGTTGCCGCCCGCGTAGGACATTTTCTCAAGAAGAATCACGCTCTTGCCCGCCTGCGTCGCCTTGATCGCCGCTGTCATGCCGGCTCCGCCCGCGCCCGCGATCACGATGTCCGTGGTCAAGGTTTCCTCTGTCTTCTCGACAGGCTCCGCGGATGTGTCCTTACGGTTCGCGTCGAGCGCCGCGATATCGGCTCCCGCCGCCTCGAGCGCTTCTGTAGCCGCCGCAATGATCGCGCCGCTGCTGACCGATGCGCCGCTCACGCCGTCAACGTTCGGTGTCTGCGCCGCTACCATCTTCTCTCCCAGCTCAGCCACAGCGATGCCGCCGAGTGTCGGAGTTTCCTTGTCGCCCGTGATGTCAACGGCTGTGATCTCATTCTCAGAAACCGTGACGCTCACGACAATGTCTCCGCCGAAGCCCTGTGCCGTCGCCTCGTAGGTGCCCGGAGTGAAGGAGACTGCGCCGCCCGCCGCATCAGCTTCCGCTACCATTTCCGTCTCAGAGACAGCCTCTGCTGCCTCTGTCATGGCTTCCGCCGTCTCCGCTTCCGCGGAAGCATTCCAGCTGCCAAGGCCCATAGACATCACGAGGGAAGCCACGAGTACCGCAGACAAAAGTTTGCCTGTTCTTTTTCTCATACCATTTCCTCCTTAACAATAATAGTTTCATCATAAAAACCTGCAAAACCGCAATGC
Organism: uncultured Lachnospiraceae bacterium; assembly: GCA_947588845.1. Classification (GTDB taxonomy): domain Bacteria; phylum Bacillota; class Clostridia; order Lachnospirales; family Lachnospiraceae; genus Choladousia. Next base: position 20,905 of record CANQAR010000042.1, on the reverse strand, counting down.
GCAAAGCACGAAACAGTCTACAGGCTTTTATTTTTGCACTTGTAACTTGATTATATTTCCCCATTGTATTAAAATCAATTTAACCTTTTTTATAAATATATAAAGGAAATTTATCAGTATCTTACAGGAGGCAGGGAAATTCATGCAGCAGAATCTGGAATACATCTTGACCATCTATGAGACCGGGAGCATCCGCAAAGCGGCCGAACAGCTGCACATCACCCAGCCCGCCCTGAGCATCGCTCTGCGCAAGGTGGAGGAAAGTCTGGGAAGCCCCCTGTTTGACCGCAGCTGTCACCCGCTGGAACTGACCCCGGCCGGAAAAATCTATCTGGACGGCATTTATCAGATGCATCAGATCGAAAAAAACGTGAGGACAGCGATCCACGATCTCTCTGAGCTGAACACAGGGTCGCTTCGGATCGGAGGGACTCAGTATTTTACTGCCTACATTCTTCCGCCCGTGATCCGCCGCTACATGCAGCTTTACCCCGGAGTCGAACTGCATCTTTCCGAGGCGGACACCTCCCTGAACCTCAAAAAACTGCTCGGCAGCCAGCTTGATCTGATGCTGAGCACCCGGGAGTACAATCCTGACAAATTTGAGATTTACCCCATATCGCACAACACGCTTCTTCTCTCCCTGCCGCGCAGCCTCGCGTGCGAATCCGGCCTGCTGCCCTGGGCGCTTACGCGCGGGGATATACTGTCCGGAAAATACCAGTCTGCAGACCCGATGCCGGATCCCGCGCGGCTTGCCGGCCTTCCTTTTATTCTGCTCCATGCGGGAAGCGATCTGCAGAAAAGAAGCATGGAATTTTTCCGGAAAGCGGGATTTTCCCCGAAAATCGCCCTCTGTGTAGAACAGCTTGTGACCGCGTATCAGCTGTCCTGCTGCCAGATGGGTGCTGCATTTGTGACTGACACACTGATCTGCCAGTGCGCGGACGCAGATGTCGTATATCTGAAGTTGGAGCCTGCCTTCGCAGTCCGCAGCTTCCACATTGTCACGCAGAAAAATCACTATCTGTCAAACGCCGCGCGGAGGTTTATCACGCTCTGTCAGGAGGAACTGGTCTCCGGCTGACATTCCCTCCAGACAAATGCGCCTCAGGCACCTCAGATTTCGGAGCTTCCGCATATTTTGTGCGGAAATTACTTCGAACTCAGTGGAGGTGTGAACAGCAACAGTCAGTTCCGGAGCTGACAGATCATATCCCAGATTGCCTCTGCGGAATTGAAATTTTCAGGTATAATCTCTGCCGGGGTCAGCGTGATGTCAAACGCATCGCTGATCTCGCTGATAATCGACAGAATGTCAAACGATGCCAGAATCTTGTCATCCACCAGCGCCGTCTCCTCACCAAAATCCACATCCGGGCGGATCTCCTCCAAAATTTCCATCAGTTCATCCATTTTTACGTCCTCCTTTTTCTTTCTCTTTTTTAAACGGGTCAAATCCCCCATCCGGCAGCTGCTTCTGCCGGGGATGTTCCCCGCATTGCTACTCTGCACGCTGCTGCTGATCCAGGATACGCATGAAATTTTTTGTGAACTCCCGCGCGGCATCTTCATTCATATGACCGTCCAGATCCGTGTAGCTCTCCAGTCTGTGAGAAGCATACTTATAATATTCGCGGTTATTAAAATTGATGCAGACAACCTCTTTCTCTTTAAAAAATTCCCCGAAATAACGGTCCGCATCCTCATACCCCTCCGAAAACTTCCGCAGAGTATCCACCGGAACCGGCGTAATTACCGCCGCGAACGCAATATCCTGCGCACGGCACAGGTCGATCACTTTTTCCAGATATTCCATGTGCTCCTGCCGGATCTCGTCGCGGCGAAACGCATGAATCCCGCCAAATCCAAATCCGCTGCTGTCCACCGGATATCTCGCCACAAAGCCGCTTGCATGATATTCCTGCGTGTCCGTGCGAAAATCCCCGATCCCGTAATCCTTCTGCAGCTTTTTGCGCACTGTGGTCCTCATATTGGCCAGCTCATAGGAAAGGCTGTATTCGTACCATGGGAAAAACATGGTGCGGAAATTGCACTTTGCCACCGCATCGCCGAAATATTCCAGCTTCGCGCGGGAAAACGGAAACTCATGATAAAACAGCAGATAATTGTTTCCCTCCTCTTTCTCCAGCGTAAAGTATGCCGGAGAAATCTCGTAGATCACGCGCGACGGCTTTCTTTCAAGTTCGATCAGCAGTTTGATCATATAATACACATCCACGCTGTACTCGCCGCCGACACACAGATTATGCCCCTTTCGGCCGTTCACTTCCTGCGCGGCTTCCGGATCAAGATTAATTTTTCCGTGGGAAGTTCCCACATAAATATCGTCAAACGATTCCACGCACACGGTATGCAGATCATTGCGGATAAATGTACAGGGATACAGAAGAAAATCCAGTCCCGCAAATATCCCGGCGGCCGCTGCCGCGATCAGCAGGGCGCACAGTGTCTTTTTAAAATTGCGCATAGATAAAACCTCTCGGTGCTGCCGTCGACCCAAACAGACCAATGCAGACAAGCAGCAAAAGATAAATGCCTGCAGTTACCGGAACCGGAAGACGTGACAGGCGTTCCCGGGTCCTGCCGCCCCACTCCTGCACACAGCCTGCCGTCACCATAATAACGCAGCCTGCCGCAATGATCAGAAGCGCCCACGGGACAAACGCCGTTCCGCCGGTTCCCGCGGGAATCTCCAGAAGCCGGGCCGGTTCAAAACGGGTAGACGCCTGCTTCACCATATACAGTCCCTGCCCGAGACTGTCTGAACGGTCAAAGAACCAGCGCAGATTCACCAGAATAAAAGTCCGTACAATCGCGAAAGCCTGATACCAGCGCTCTTTTCCGCTGATGTGCAGCGCCTTCTTCCAGCTCCTGTACCGCCCGGTCATCAGCTCGCTGAAAGCGATGATCCCGCCGTTCATCAGACCGTATACCACATATTTCCAGCTCGCGCCATGCCAGATTCCCACAAAAAAGAATACGATCAGATCCGCCAGAGCGATAGGCACCACGCGTCCCGTCTTTCTCCCAAAAGTCCGCTTCGACCATCTGGAAAAGCGGAGCATCCATTTTGAGAGAGAAATCGGATAAAACACATAATTCTTCATCCACTCCCCCAGAGTGATATGCCACCGCTCCCAGAATTCCGCCATGGATTTCGCGAGATACGGCCTGCGGAAATTTTCGTCCATGGAAATCCCGAACAGATTTCCGATGCCGATCACCACATCCATCGCGCCCGAAAAATCCCCGTAAAGCTGAATCCCGTAAAAAAGCAGGCCAAACAGCGCAATCCCACCATAGCGGTCCAGATCTCCCCAGATTGCGTCCGCGAACACGCCCGCCCAGTCGGCAATGATCATTTTCTTGCAGAAACCCAGGATGATCCTCTTCAGCCCCCGGGAAATATGATCCCAGGAAAACGAATGACCTTCATACAGCTGCCCGGCCAGCCTCTTATAATTTCCGATCGGTCCCTGCAGAAGCTGCGGAAAAAACGATACAAACAGAGCATAGCGGAACGGATTTCTCTGTGCGCGGGTCCTTTTCCAGTATACATCCAGCAGATATCCCGACGACTGAAACGTATAAAAGGAAAGGCCAAGCGGAAGCAGCACTTCCAGCCCTCTGAGATTCATATGAAACAACAGATTCAGGTTATCCACAAAAAAATTCGTATATTTCACGACGCCAAGCATTCCCAGATTTCCCACAAGTCCAAGCGCGGCCATACGTTTGATTTTCTTCTGTTCTTTCCCCTCCTGCTGCATCCGGTCGATCTGCAGCGCGCACAGATACGTAACCGCCGTGGAAAACAAAAGAAAGAACAGATACCGCGCGCTGCCGGACAGATAATAGAGATAACTGAATACAAGCAGGCAAATCCACCGGTATTTTTTTGGTGCCAGATAATACAAAAACACGGCAGCCGCCACAAACAGTACAAACAGATTGGATATCAGCGACATTTTTTCCTCCGTAAATATTTATGCCTTGCAGGCGGGAGCAGCACTCTTTGCTCTGAGCCTCCGGCGGATGCGCAGAAAATGCAATTGGAAGATGCCGCTTTTGCGGCCGCATTTTCGCGCGTTCAGCGTCGGAGCGCTGAACTTTCACAGTAAGGGGATGCTGCAAAACAGTCCGTTCGTATCCTGAAAATTCAAACGACTGCTTTTTGCGGCATCCCCACTCTAAACGCATGTTCAGTCTGCACAGAAATGCTGTCTCCGCAGCCTTTCGCGCTGCAATCCCCGGAATTTCCGTACAGACCATTTTCCCGGAATCATCAGTTCATCAGACCGCCCTGCAGACAGTTTTCTCCCTCTGCGCCGTCATCCTGATTCACTCCTCCGGATTCCTGACCCGCTCCAGTGTCCTGACCAGCCCCAGCGCCCTCACCGGCTCCGGTGTCCTGACTTGCTCCTCCGGATTCCTGACCCACTCCAGCGTTTTCTCCGGTCCCTCCGGATTCCTGGCCTGCTCCAGCGTTCTCTCCGGCTCCTCCGACTTCCTGACCCGCTCCAGTGTCCTGACCGGCCCCGGTGTCCTGGCCTGCTCCAGCGTTCTCTCCGGCTCCTCCGGACTCCTGACCCGCTCCAGTATCCTGACCAGCCCCGGTGTCCTGGCTCGCTCCAGCATTTTGACCCGCTCCTCCGGATTCCTGACCCGCTCCAGTATCCTGACCCGTTCCTCCGGATTCCTGGCCTGCTCCAGCGTCCCCGCCGGCCCCTCCGGACTCCTGACCTGTTCCAGTATCCTGACTCGTTCCGCCAGCTTCCTCACCGGCCCCGCCGGATTCCTGGCCTCCAGCCTCCTGGTCAGTGGCTCCCTGATCCGCACTGTCATTCTGACCGCCGCTTCCCTGGCTGCCACTGTTATCGTAATAGGTGTTGTTATAGCTGGTATTATTGTTATAATAGGTGTTACTATAGCTGGCGCTGTCGTCGTAGTAGATGTCTTCGTAATAATCGTCGTACTCCTCTATTCCTTCCATTGTTTCCTGCGCTTCTCTCGCAAGCTCTTGCTCCGCCTCCAGCGTACTTATCTTTTCCTTCCCGTCCTTATAGACAAGATAGGCCGTATCTTCTTCCAGACAGATTCTGACCTTTTTCATTTTTGAAAACACAAATGCATGAAGCTCCGCTGTCGCATCGTCCGCAAAAGTGAGCTGGATCACATACTTTGTTTCCTCATCATCCGTCTCGCTCTCTGACTCAGGCTCCTGACTTTCTGTTTCACTCTCTGTTTCAGATTCTCCGGTCTCCGGCGCATAATAAAAAGTACGCGCTTCCCCGTCCGCAAATACGTCCTCTTCCGCAAGCAGATTCTCTGAGAATTCCTCTTCTGTCTCTTCCTTTATCGCAAACGCTTTGATGTCCTTCCCGGACGCATTCGTCAGCTTTGCTTTCCGCGCACCTTTCTTCTTTTCCCCGATCTGCTTTTTCTCTTCCGCAGTCTTTTTCTCCGCAGATACGTCTGTCAGCTCCGCCGCCGGGCAGACCATTTGGACGTTCATTGCCAGGAGCGCGGCACAGCAGGCCGCCGCAAATAATTTTTTCATAACTCTGTCCTTTCAAGCCCTAATTTACTCTCTCTATATTCTGATACTTATAAGTATGCTTTGCGCCATACTGGAACTTCCATCCGGTATTTTTTCCGTACACAGACGCATACTGCCCTGCCAGATTCGGATCGAACACATAAGTTTTCCCTTTTATGTCGATCTCCACCCACGCATGCTTTCCATCCGTGCCGTTCGCCTGAGGAACCGTTCCTTTCACATAATGCGCATCATACCCAAGCACTTTTGCCATATAACAAAACGTACATGCCTGCACATTGCAGTCCCCCCGGCCATAGCTAAAACCGTAAGACGCAAAATCCTGCGGCGTCTTCCCGCTGGTGCTGATCACCTGATACGGAAGCTTCGCCGCCCAATCAAACGCAGCGCGCAGTTTCTGTTTGGAAAGCTTTTTCAGCTGCCTGACAGCCAGTTCCTCCGCCTCGGACATTTTTCTTGCCACGCCTTTGGAATCAATGACGTAATAGTTTTTTCCGACCTGATAAGCCGGTTTATTTTTCAGCATCTGCCCCTTTTTATTAAAACAGTAGTATTTTCCGCCGATTTTTTGCAGCCCGGTCACCGCTTTTCCATCCGCGCCAATATAATATTTTTTCCCGCCGACCTTCTTCCAGCCCTGCTTTGCCGCCGTGCGCACAGCCGGCGTTTCCTCTTTTGCCTGTACGGACACCGTGCCAAAAGCTGCAAGCAGCAGGAACAGCGCCAAAATGAAACGCATGCTTCTTTTTTTCATTTTCCTCCATTCCATCCTTTCGTGTCGTCTCTACCTTGGATCCAAAAACAGCACCAGTTCTTCTCCGCTGCTGTCATCCCTGTACAATGCCAGTGTGACATGGGGATAAGTGAGCATCAGATCTGTTCCTCCGTCGCGGAAACAGCTGCTGCTGGCGCTCGTTTTCTTCGGCTTTCCCAGATAACCTCGTATCTTTCGGGCATCTGCCAGATACTCCGACGCTTTCTGAATCTTCTTTGTCCTGGCTTTGTCCACTTTGCCGTTTTTAACAGAAAAAGCATTCCCGGCCGTATCCGCATATACGCCCTTTTTCACCAGATGTCCTTTCTGATCAAAGCAGTATTTCACGCCTCCAATCGTTTTGCAGACAACATTCTGGCTCATCTGAGGAGCCTTCGGCGCCATGTAAGCCGCACCGTTCTTTCCAAAATAATACTTATGGCCATCCACTTTTTTCCAGCAGTTCCTGACCTTCTGTCCATTCTCATAATAATAAAGTTTCCTGCCGGATGCCGCAAGGCCGGATTCCCCGGCTGCCTTTACACAGACAATCCGCGGCTGCAGCAGCATGCAGCAAAGAATAAACAAAACTGCCTTTCCAATTATTCTCTTCGTTTTCGAGATAATCCCTCCTTCATCCATTGCGGTTCACTTTGCACAAAACGTACGAAACTCATCCCGCAGACAGCGATGCGCAAACCGCAGCTTAAAATTCCGCTTTCGTGTACACCTGGTATCCCGGACAGGACGGTACAGCCGAACCAAACAGGCCGCCCTTCATGTTGTCATAATACTTCCCGTCGATCATCACAAAACCATGATCGGCCGTGATCACAACCACCGTCGGCTTGTAACCGAGCTCTTTTGCACAGGCCGCCACCGTGCAGGCAAAAGAATAACAGTTGCCGTCAAGCGTGGGAGAACGGAAGGTTTTGACTGCTTTCTGGTAATACCACTCTTTTACTTTAAATTCCGACCAGTTCGGCGCCTGCGGACGATAACGCATATACGCAAGCAGATACCGGAAGCAGGCTCTCAGCTTCTCCTGCTGCGACATGGTCGTCTTTGTGTGTTTGTTGATAAACTTCTGCGCTTCCAGCTCACACTGTGCTTCCAGCGCGGAAATCTGCTCTGCCACACCATTGCTGTCAATGTTGTAATACCGTTTCCCCAGGGCATACGCGCGCTTGTTGGTTACAAGCCTTCCCGCCTGATCAAAATAATAATATTTTCCATCAATCGCAAAAAGGCACGATTCGCAGCGGATTCTGTCTTTGCGGATGTAATAAGTATATCCCTTGTTCTGCACCCAGCCGGTTTTCGAAGTGAGAATACCGTTCGCCTTAAAGTAATAATACTTATTGTCGATCTTTACCCATCCGACAGCCCTTTTTCCGTCGCTTTTGACATAATATTTTTTGCCGTTCGCCTTCGTATGCCAGCCGGGCCGGGCCGGGTCATCCTTTTTCTTTTTTTTCTTTTCCTTCTTTTTCGAATTCGTCTTCGTCTGCGCGCTTTTCTTCACAGCGCCCGTTTCCGCAGACGCACAGATACCGGACAGGCTACAGCATATCAGCAATACGGCAATCAGCAGAATACTCTTTTTCTTACTCATAAACAAACACCTTGTCTTTTTTATTTAGACTATACTATATATTCTAATAGAGTTCAACAATTTTTCCTGATTTTTCCATACTGATAGTTACGGTTGTTACTGTTCACTCCGTGACCAGCAACAACGCTCCGCGATGCACAGAAATGATGGTGTGAACCGTAACAGAAAAAGAACACCTTCAGGGTTTATTCCCGAAAGTGTTCTTTTCCTGGTCAGGGGGATTTTTCATAATTCCTATTTCAAATATCATATGATGCTGGGGTCAAAAGGGATTTTGCCCCTATGATGCCACGAATTGCTCCGCATTTCATGCTCACGCAATTCCGTTGTGCCAGCTTGCTTTGTTTTATTTGTCATATTCCAGGTATGCGCCCTTCATTGGGGACGCCGCCAGCTCCGAGAAGAGACGGAGCACGCCGCGTGTATACTTCACCGGCTTTGGCTGCCAGTTCTTTTTGCGCTCCTCGAGGATCGCGTCGATTTCCTCCGGAGTCTTCCGCTCTCCCTTGACGCCGACGATCGCGAGAATCCGTTCCTTCACGTCAAGCTGGATCAGATCGTCCTCCTCGACGAGAGCGATCGGGCCGCCTGCCTGCGCTTCCGGACTGCAGTGACCGATCACCGGGCCCGTGGATGCGCCGGAGAAACGTCCGTCCGTGATCAGCGCAATGCTCTTGCCAAGCTCCTTATCGGAGGAAATTGCTTCGGAGGTGTAGAACATCTCCGGCATGCCGGAACCCTTCGGGCCTTCGTAGCGGATGAACACCGCGTCGCCCGGCTGCACTTTGTGATGAAGAACCGCGTCGATACACTCTTCCTCGCTGTCAAACGGACGGGCGCGGAGCACTGCGGAGAACATCTCCTTCGGGCAGGCCGTATGTTTGATGACAGCTCCTTCCGGAGCAAGGTTGCCCTTGAGAACCGCGATGGAACCGTCCGTGCCGATCGCCTTGTCAAACGGACGGATGATATCTTCCTTCGTCATGTGGACGCCGTACCGCTCGTTCGCCTTGTCAAGCCACTTCTGGCAGCGCTCATAGTAACCGCTCTGCTTCAGCTCCTCCAGATTCTCGCCGAGCGTCTTTCCGGTCACGGTCATCACGTCGAGATGGAGCACGCTCTTAATCTCCTCCATGATCGCCGGAACGCCGCCCGCATAGTAGAAGAATTCTGCCGGCCAGCGTCCTGCCGGACGGAGATCAAGGAGATAGTGAGCGCCGCGGTGCAGACGGTCAAACGTATCGCCTGTGATCTCAATGCCGAACTCATGCGCGATCGCCGGAATATGCAGCAGCGCGTTGGTGGAGCCGGAAATCGCGGCATGCACCATGATCGCATTCTCAAAACTCTTCATCGTCACGATATCGGAAGGTCTCATATTGTCCATCTGAGCAAGCTTCACTGCCAGCTCGCCGGCCCGGCGCGCATAGTCGAGCAGATCCGGACTCGTGGCCGGAAGAAGCGCGCTGCCCGGAAGGGAAAGTCCGAGAGCCTCCGCCATGATCTGCATTGTGGAAGCCGTGCCAATGAACGAGCAGGCGCCGCAGCTCGGGCAGGCGTTTTCTTTTGCCCAGCAGAGCTTCGCCTCGTCGATCTCGCCTCTCTCATACATCGCCGAATACATGCCCAGCTGCTCGAGCGTCAGCATTTCCGGGCCTGCCGCCATCGTACCGCCGGTCATGACGACCGAAGGAATATTCACACGCGCAAGCCCAATCAGGTTTGCCGGCATTCCCTTGTCACAGCTCGCCATGAATACACCCGCGTCAAACGGCGTCGCGTTCGCCTGGATCTCGATCATGTTCGCGATCATCTCACGGCTTGCCAGCGAGAAGTTGATGCCGTCCGTGCCCTGGCTCTCGCCGTCACAGATATCGGTGCAGAAATAGCGCGCGCCGTATCCGCCTGCCGCCGTGATACCCTCGCGGGCAGCCGCCACCAGCTTGTCCAGATGGCCGCTTCCCGGATGACTGTCTCCAAATGTACTCTCAATAAAAATCTGCGGTTTCCCGAGATCTTCTGGCTTCCAGCCCGTGCCGAGACGCAGCGGGTCGATCTCAGGCGCAAGTTTTCTCAGTTCCTGACTTCTCAAACAACCCATTTTTTAACCTCCTCAATTAAGCCACAAAGAACGATATAATCAATGCTACCACAAAACCAGTGCCGCCGACAAGCGTCTCCATGATCGTCCACGTCTTCAGCGTCGTCTTCTCATCGATTCCCACCAGAGACTTCACCAGCCAGAATCCGGAATCATTAAAGTGCGAGCAGACGGTCGCGCCGCCGGCGACTGCCGCTGTCACACATGCCAGATACATCGGTGAAAGCTCTGAGATGCCCGGAAGAGCCGCAACGATACCCGCCGCCATTGTCATCGCGACGGTAGCGGAACCTACGCTGATACGAACCAGCACAGCGATGATGAAAGCCAGAACCACGATCGGCAGATTCATCGAAGAAACCGCGTTTCCGATCACATCTCCAAGCCCGGAGTACTGCAGTACATAGCGGAGCACGCCGCCGCACGCGGTTACCAGCAGGATCAGGCCGGTCGGCTCCAGTGATTTTGTCATGATACTCTCAAGTTCTTTCAGATTATAGCCATGCTTCAGACCAAGCACGAACATCGCGACGATCGTAGCGATCAGAAGGGCCACAAACGGCTCGCCGAGGAAACCAAATACCGGCTGAACCGGAGCAAGCGCCGGGATAACGCCCGCGATGGAATCCAGAATGATCAGAATCAGAGGGATCAGGATGATGCCCACAATTGTTCCAAACTTCGGAAGCTTGCTCTCGTCAAATTCTTCCTGATTCGCGACACGCTCCGGAACCGGAACATAAAACTTTTTGCCGCAGATGCTGCCCCAGATAGGACCTGCCACGATCATGGCGAAAACGCCGCAGAAAACACCAACCAGAATGACCCAGCCAAGCTCCACATTGAGCATCGTCGCCACGAGAACCGGACCCGGTGTCGGTGGAATGAATGCGTGACCGACCGCCAGACCTGCAAGCAGCGGGATCACATAATGCAGCGAGGAACGTTTCGTTCTCTTTGCGAGGGAGAATGCCAGCGGAATCAGAATGATCAGACCAGCGTCAAAAAACACCGGCATTGCGATGACCAGACCGGTGATGCCGAGCGCCCACGCGGCTTTCTCATCGCCAAACTTGTTTACGAGTGTGACGGCCAGCGTCTGCGCGCCGCCGGAAACCTCCAGAATCGCGCCGAACATGGAGCCGAGTCCCACCAGCAGAGCGATGCCCTTCAACGTGTTGCCAATACCATCGTTGACCGCCGTGACGATATCCTCCAGCGGCATGCCCGCAATCAAACCGATCGCGATCGCACCGACCAGGATGGCGATCATTGCCTGTACATTAAATTTGATGATCAAAACCAGCAGAATAATAAGACCGATGATCGCCGCCAGGACGAGCCGGGTCGGGTTTAAAGCTGTTTCAGCTGTCATAACATTTTCCTCTCTTTCTTACATGTAATGATACTTGAATCAAAAGATATTTTGCCCCCATGGTGCCGGAATCAAAAAATTTTTTGTCCTCATGATGCCACGGATTATTCTGCGATTCCGTTTTGCTGCGGGCCTTTGCCTGACCCCGGCCGGCACAGAACATGCGCCGCTGACACACAGCGCCTCATAATTTCGAAACACCTCAAATCCCAAATCTTTCCATGAAAAAGGTTTTGGATGTATTTTTCCGTATCACGCTTTTCCATGAAAACACAGAACACGCAGATCTTTTGTTCCTGGCATTATGTCATCTTGTTTTCCTGTCATTATCATACGAGTCATCAGACCTCTTTTGCTTTATACCACTCCTCTTGGTCCATATTTATATGACGTCATATGTTTTATATTAGAAATATAGCACTTCCCCTTAATTTTGTCAATGTTGTCTGATGTTTTCTCTTTTTTCCACAAAAAAAGAAAGGATTTCCTGCCCGGAAACCCCTAAATTTTATCTATTTTTACTAATTTTTCAAATCCGCACTCCTGTGCTCCTTCATTTGTCTGATGATTTCCTGCCGGTTGTAAGTCAGATGCATCACCATCGCACACCGCGCTCCCATCGGATCATGGGCAGTCACCGCATCCACGATCGCCCGGTGTGTGCTGAGCGTCTCATCCTTAAGCAGATACCGCGTCAGATCCGCAAACGTCACGACCGCCGTGTTAATGATCGGCACCAGCATCTCCACCACCCGGTTCTTGCTGCACCGCGCAATACAGGTGTGAAACTCAATATCCTTCGGAATGTGATCCTGCCCGCTCAGATACATCTGCTCCGTCTCATCGCAGAGCCTCTTCAGCTGCTCCAGATCCTCCCCATCAGCATTCTCCGCCGCCATCGAGACAATCTCCGGCTCCAGCATCAGCCTGACATCAAACAGCTCCAGCGCCAGTTTGTACTTGTCCTGCAGTTTCGCCAGCCCAAGCGGATCATTCTGCGGCAGGCAGGTACTGACAACATACGTACCCGACCCGCGGCGCACCTCCAGGATTCCCTTGACAACAAGACTCTTTACCGCCTCCCGGATCGTACTGCGCCCCACGCCGAACTTCTCCGCAAGCTCAAACTCATTGGGCAGCTTCGCTCCGATCTTCACCGGTTCCTTCTGAATATATTCCAGCAGCTTATTCTCTATTTGATTTCCAAGCAATTCTCTGTCAGCCTTCTCAAATTCGTACATCTGCATTTCTCCCGCTGTCCGCGGGAATACTCCCCCTCCATTCTGCTTTCGTCAATTACCGTTTTCTTAAAGGACAGAGGCTTCTTTTTAACCATATGTAAAAACGGGCGCTTTCTGTCAGTCAGCAGACCCCCGAAACATCTCCGGATCCAGCAGTCAGAAACAAGCTCCAATTCTGCTTCCCTTCCAGGCAGCGGCTTTCCCGGAACATCTCCGGATCCAGCAATCAGAAACGAGCGCCAATTCCTCTTCCCTTCCAGGCAGCGACTCTCCCGGAACATCTCCTCCCATATATCAGGAATCTGCCCAATTCCTGTCCCGGGCAGGCATCTTCAAGCCCGGCTCTCTGCATCCCGATCCCAGAACATGTACCCTGCTTTCTTCTACACTGTAAATTCAATCTTCCGCCCCGTCCTCTGATAACGGTAATACCGCACGCCCGCCGCATCCATCATCCGCTTTGACGCAATAACCGAAGGCGTATCACAGTACTTATCTTCATCATACACAACCGTCCTGATCCCGGCCTGAATAATCGCCTTCGCACATTCATTGCACGGAAACAGAGACACATAAAGCTTTGCTCCCTCGAGACTCCCGCCCCGGTAATTGAGAATCGCATTCAGCTCGCTGTGCACCGTATACAGATATTTTGTGTCCAGTTCCTCCCCTTCCCGCTCCCACGGGAACTCATCATCCGAACATCCGATCGGCAGACCATTATAGCCTATCGATAAAATCTTGTTGTCACTGCTCACAATGCAGGCACCCACCTGCGTGTTCGGATCCTTTGAGCGCATCCCCGCGAGATGCGCGACACTCATAAAATACTCATCCCACGAGATGTAATCTGTTCTTTTTCCCATAAAAATCTCCATTCCGCCGCCTTTCAGCCGACGGCACAAACAGTAACAAAAATCTTAATTTCCCGTTTCAGATCCGGTCAGATATTTATTCCCCGCCCGTCTGACCTGCTGTAAAATCGGGTCACTTACGATAACCGTTCCTTCCCAGATAATCCAGAAGCCCCTCGCATCCCTCAATCAGATCATCATACGTCTCATCAAAATTGCCGGTATACCAAGGATCCGCGATATCCCGCCCTGATCCCGCAAACGACAGCAGCTTATAAACCTTGCCGTCAGGATCCCCCCTCAGCATCCGGTTGAGATTCCGGATATTCCAAGTATCCATGCCGATAATATAATCAAACTTCGTATAATCATTCCATGTGATCTGTCGCGCCCGGTGCGGCACAAGCGGGATACCCACCTCACGCAGCTTCCGAACCGTGCCCCTGTGCGGAGGATTGCCGATCTCCTCCGTGCTCGTGGCACAGGAATCAATCACGAACTGATCCTGTATCCCTCTCTTTTTGACCATATAAGTGAAAATGCTCTCGCACATTGTAGAACGGCAGATATTGCCGTGGCAGACAAAGAGTATTTTAATCATTCCATTTCTCCTCATTTATGAACACTTTTTCTTCTGAAATCCGCTTATTTACTGGGTTTTTTAACTGTCGAAAACTGCACCTTCTATTCGTGTCCCTGCCAGTATACCGGGAAACGCTTCCGGAAAATGTGTTATGAATTGAGTTATTCTGCACTGTCATAACTCACCTGTATTTATCAGAATTTATAAATGAAGTTTCTTCAAAATGTATTTTACAGAATCACTTCATTATTGTATGGATAATTCCGCAAGCAGCTGATTCCTGTACGCAGCATCCGCAGCTGCTTTCTCAATATCTTCAGCCCTTCCCAGCTCAGAAAGCCTTTTTATCAGAAGTGCAAAGAGGTTCATTCCCTCTGTTCTTCCTTCCGCTCTTGCCTTATCCCTCATATCTTCCATGGCCTTGCACATCATCCTCACTCCCTCCGGATCTTTCTTCAAATATCTCGTCCGCTCCGCCATCAGTTCATAATTCATATCATCCGCATCCGTGCAGTTGAAATCATACATGAGTTTTCCAAGTTCGTCGTCCCCGCGGTATTCTCCGTTCACATACAGAATGTAGGTTCCATCATCAAATGGTTTCCCGGTTGTCAGGTTCATTCTCTGGATCTGATAGACCGGCCCCTCTCGAGCAGGTGGAAAAAGAAAGCGCCCGGAAAAAAGTACTGGAGACGGTACGCGCATCGAAATGCACATGATGCTGTCCTGTATCACGATGGGGAGCCTTCAAATCCTGTCAATCCGTTTTATGAGAAAGGTCAGCCCGGACCAGTTCCGATACCAGAAAACCCCATCGAGAGGAAGGATATCGGAGGCTGCAGTGATGGATTATCTGAGGAAACATTTTTTCCGCCTTTTGAATCAGGACCCTGAATTACGCATAACACAGATAATTCAGGAACAGCAGGAGGATATGCCAGAAGTCTGTGAGGATTTACTGGCTTCTTAATGGTGCAAACTTTTTCACTACTTATAACCCTTACAGCACTCTCCAATACCCTGTCTTCTTTGCCCCTACTCTCTCTATATATCCGTTTTCTTTTAAAAATGATATGTTCTTCTCCACCGCCGTTTCACTCACGCCCAGTATGGTATGAAGTTCCGCAGTTGTAATATTCGGATTGTTCCTCATTTCCAAAATAATTTTTTGCCTTCGTGAATTTAAAGCCTTTTTATTTCCAACCTTTTTCCCAACTTTATTCCCAACCTTATTTACTCTTTCAAACGGAATTGTTACAACAATAGAATTTTCTCTGAAGGAAAAAGCCTCTTTTCCATACATTTCTGTGATCTTGGGCACTCCCCGTCCAGACTTTTCACTGATATGCAGTTGGAGAAAGATTTCAGACAGTTTTTCATTTACAGGAACAGATTCTCCCAGAAAAAATCCCTCCATCGTCTGTGCCGGTGCAAGCGTTCCTCTTGACAAGATCTCTATCCTATCGGAGAAAACCGAGATCATCGGCTCATTCCTTTCCACCCATTTATTATGCAGAACAGCATTGATGACAGCCTCCCGAAATGCTTTATTATCAAATAAAGGAATCTCTTTTCTCTCAACGACTCTGTCCGTTTCGTCCGTTTGAATGAGATTCAGCACATCTCCATAACGCAACAGCTCATCCAAGCTGTATAATAAACAGTCATTTCCAAATTCACGAACCGAAAAAAGATTTGAGCCTTTTGTTTTTCCATCAAAAATAGATACGCGAAGCGGAAAATGGGAATTGTCCGATAATAGCTGTGCCAGAATATTAAACTCCCCTTCCTCTGTTTTCAAGCACAAATTTCTGATAAATGTTTTTTGATTTAAAACAATCCCCTTTGAGCCGTAATATCCAAACAATTTTTGAAACGTAAGGTCCTGATATTTTGCCGGAACTGTTTCAATCGTTTCCGTTCTTCCGTCAAGTATTTTGAAAAGTTCAATTTCCCGCTTTGGATAATCTTTCATATTGCATTTGGAAGATCCTATTCTCAAAAACCTCTTTTCTTTAAACGCCGTTGGGATTTCTGTTGCCGCGGGAATAACCAGAACAACAACTCTCTTTCCATCAATTTCTGTTTCCTCAAAACTGAAATTGATGCTTGGCAATAGATTTCTTGCCAGATAATTTTGATACGGTTCTTTATTATATTCACGATATTGATTGAAAGCAGTTCCTACAACTTCATGAGTTGCATTGTCTATTCCCCAAATGAAATAAGCATATTTTTTATAGTGAAAAGCAGCCGCATTCGACAGAGCAGATACATACTCCCCTAATGTCTCCGGCTGAAACCAGTTTTCCTTAAATTCAAACCATTCTTGTTCATCATTTAAAGCACATAAATCTAAAACAATCTGTTTGACCTCCATTAGTATGCTCCTTTACCTAACTTTTATTCCCAACTATATTTATTATAACACGTTGGGAATAAAATTGGGAATAAATTATAAAATAATTCTAGAAGAAAACGATGCCATATCAAGCCTCTTTTCCAAATGGTGTAGTAAACGCCTTATCTCGCCATGAAACTATTGATTTTACAGGCTTTTTCGGAATTTTCCAACATCCTGCTGTGGCAAACAAAGAGTATCTTATCATTCCCTTTCTCCTCATTTATGAACATTTTTTCTTCTGAAATCCGCTTATTTACTGGGTTTTTTAACTGTCGAAAACTGCACCTTCCATTCGCGCCCCTGCCAGTATACCAGGAAACGCATCCGGAAAATGTGTTATGAATTGTGTTATTCTGCACTGTCATAACTCACCTGTATTTATCAGAATTTATAAATGAAGCTTCTTTAAAATGTATTTTACAGAATCACTTCATTATTGTATGGATAATTCCGCAAGCAGCTGATTCCTGTACGCAGCATCCGCAGCTACTCTTTCAATATCCTCAGTCCTTTCCAATTCAGAAAGCCTTTTTATCAGAAGTGCAAAGAGGTTCATCCCCTCCGTTCTTCCTTCCTCTCTTCCCTCTTCTTTTCCTTCCGCTCTTGCCTTGTCCCTCATATCTTCCATGGCCTTGCACATCATCCTCACTCCTTCCGGATCTTTCTTCAAATATCTCGTCCGCTCCGCCATCAGCTCATAATTCATATCATCTGCATCCGTGCAGTTGAAATCATACATGAGTTTTCCAAGTTCGTCGTCCCCACGGTATTCTCCGTTCACATACAGAATGTAGGTTCCATCGTCAAATGGTTTCCCGGTCGTCAGGTTCATTCTCTGGATCTGATAGACCGCCTGCCCTTCCCCGTAAAAATCGCTTTCCGTGATAAAGATGATATACGTATCCGGCAGTTCCTTAAACTCCTGCCCGGCGTCAAGGTTCTCCACATCAATCACACTGGAGTGATATCTTGCACGGTGCGGGTCCGCCCCAAGGTCGGATCTCTGGATTTCCAGATTGTAAATTTTTCCTGAATCATCTGTTCCATATGCATCCAGGCAGATGGATCTTGCACCAGTAACACGCTTCATATCCGCCTGTGTTTCGCACCTGGTCAGAACCAGATCCGGCTTTCCTGTCACGATACGGAGGACAAACTGGGCCAGCGGAAGATTCTGCTGGAACAGCCCTCTCATAAAATCATCATCGATCGGACGGAAACCGCGCAGTCTCTGGAGATCCTCCCGATGTTCCCGCTCTCTTTTCTGCTGTGCTGTCTCAGCCATAAGCATCACCTCTGTTCGTACAGACAATATTCTGCTTCTCATTTCTGTTTTCATCTTACCACAGTCATTTGATGTTGGCAAGAAATCCTTTCCTTTAAAAAGCCGCCCAGAAAAGAGCGGCTTTCCATACTCTTCACATATTCTGATACCGACAGTCTGTATACAGTTCTTTCCAACTCATACGCCGTCAGCGCTTCCTGAAACGTCTTTCCACTAACAACTACTATATCGTCTTTTAAATAACTGGACTATATGTTCATTCCATGATATAATGTTCCTATCAAGTAATGGAGGTATTGTTCTGTGGGACGAAAATCAAGTGTCATTACCCTTACCGCAAAGGAACATGAGTATCTGGAAACCCTGACCCGTGCCCGTACAATCCAGGCCCAAACAGTCAACAGAGCCCGCATCCTGCTTTTGAAAGCGGATGGCTGTTCTATTGATAATATTGCCGACAAGATCGGGATTAATCGCAAAAGCGTAATGCTCTGTCTTAACAAGTACGCGCAGGGCGGAGTGGAAAACGCCTTATTTGATGCACCGGGACGCGGACGTAATGCGGAAATCACAGATGATGAAAAGGCATGGATCATAAACATCGCCTGCCAGAAACCACGGGATTTCGGCTATTCCGCTGAAACCTGGACTTATGCCAGACTGACATCTCATATTAATAAAAATGCTGAAACAGCTGGTTTCACAAGGCTCTCAACGATCCATAAAAGCACGGTTCATACGATCCTCGATGAAGCTGAAATCAAGCCATTCCGGATCAGATATTACTGCGAAAACCGTGATCCTGACTTCGACGATAAGATGCATAACGTTTTGCTGGTATATAAACAGCTTTCCATGCAGTTCGATGAGGATGGACATCTCATTCCCTGGGAAGCAGGGGAAGAGGTTGTCCACGTACTTTCCTATGATGAAAAGCCGGGCATACAGGCAACAGCAGTCACTTCAGAAGATCTGCTGCCTGATAAAAACCATAGTACAATCAACAGAGATTATGAATATCGGCGTCCTGGCACACTGTCCCTGCTTGCCGGTATTGATCTGCAGACCGGGGAGGCGGTTCCGCTGGTCAGTCAGACCCATAACAGTAAAGATTATATTGAGTTTCTTAAGATACTTGATGATAAATACCCAAAAGGAGACAAGATCCGCCTTGTACTTGATAATCTCAAGGTTCATACTTCCGAGGAAACAAGGAAATACCTGTCCACAGTTCCCGGGCGGTTTGACTTTGTATTCACCCCCAAACATGGATCATGGCTGAATATAGTGGAAGGCTTCTTCAGTAAGATGACAAAGCAGATGCTGCGCGGAATACGCGTCAGATCCAAAGAAGAGCTGGCGGAGCGTATCTATCTTTACTTTGATGAAGTAAACGCAGAGCCTGTTGTTTTCCATTGGAAATACAACCTTGACGATATCGATGTATCTGAAGCAATTATCGTTGATACTTTACCATTGGAAAAGTCCAGTTAATTAGAAAACGTTATACTAGAATTAGTCACACCAACTTTTTCCAATTTTGACCACTATGAAGGAACCTTCTTACCTCCATAATCAAATCATCAGGATCATCGTCTATCACCACATAATAAATCACATAATTATCTACATAAATACGATAATAGACATATCTGCGCTCCCGGAGAGAATGATATGGCTCAAAAGATTCTGCCACCGGAAGCCGTTTTAGAATAGCTGCCTCCACCTTATCTAATAAATCATCCGCAGCTTTCGGATTTTTCAATTTTTCCGCAATATAAGTTATCTTTTCATCGAGATCTTTATAAAATAATGGCAGATAACTTAATCTGTATTTTTCACTCCGCATTTATTTTCCTCCGCAAGTTCCCAAAAACTTCCTCATGACTCATGCGGGCATTGCTTTCCTCTGCCATTTTATCTGCTCTATCCAAAGCCAGCTCTACGCTGTCTGTCAGTTTAGAATATTCCTCTAAACTAAGTACTACCATTGCTCCATATCCGTTTTTTGTTAAATAGACCGGTTCTCCTGCATTTACGATCTTTTCAATATCAGGGAACTTGTTCCTTAAATCCGAAACTGGTCTGATCTGCAACATATCTCACCACTCCTTATCAAAATTTTATCTTAATTTTATCATCTTCTGTATTATATCAAACCATTCATAAAAAAGCAACTTCATTTCACAATCATTTTCATCCAAAACAATGTAATTTTGGACGAAAATTATTTGCTGTCAGCACGAACATAGAATGTACTTCTGCCCGCTCCTTTCCTAATGATAAGACCTTCTTCCGTAAGCTTCTTCAAAGCTGCAAGAGCTGATGACCTTCCTATGCCTGGACAATGAGCCACAACATTCGCACCGGTAAATTTACCGATTTTCTCTTCTGTATATTTTTTCACAATATCATACGCCGTGCTGCTGGTGTCGCTTTTCGTCATTAATCCGACACGTTCCTCAAATTCCGTATAGCAGGCCAGAATTACCTGCAGCATGTACCTGATAAAAGGCGTCGGATTATTTTTTTCTTCATGCCAGCCAACATTAGACTCATCAAGCGTATCGTAATAACGATCCTTCGTTTTCTCTATCTGCTTTTCAATACTGATATATTTGCCCACGCTGTATCCGTGCTTATACAGGAGAAGCAGAGTAAGCAGTCTGCCCATCCTTCCATTTCCGTCATTAAAAGGATGAATACATAGGAAGTCACATATAAATGCCGGAATCAGAAGCAATGAATTTATCTTCTCATTTGCGACAGCCTGCTCATAGGCTTTGCACAGATTTTCTACTGCTTCCGGTGTGTCATAAGGCGCAATTGGAGTGAACATGGTAACTGTCGTTCCATCAGGCTTTGTCTCATTAATATAGTTTTGTACATTTTTAAAATGCCCGCCATAAGAGGATCCTGCCCTTTTCAAAAGGTCTCGATGAAGCTGAAGTATATAAGAAGGACGGATTGGAATATACTCATTACTCTCATGAATGGTATTCAGCACATCTCTGTACCCCATGATCTCATCTTCATCACGGTTTCTTGGAGTCGTTTTTTCTTCAAAAAGCTGCTTCATTCGAGTACTTGTTGTAACGATTCCTTCTAT
>CANQAR010000041.1 GCA_947588845.1 uncultured Lachnospiraceae bacterium | reverse complement strand
GTCTGCGCGAATCCTGCCACGATGTAGGTCACGAATGATACCGCCGCCGCGACGATCGCGTAGGGCAGCTGCGTCGAAACGTGGTTGACGTGGTCACACTGCGCGCCGGCCGACGCCATGATTGTCGTATCCGAGATCGGTGAGCAGTGGTCGCCGCACACAGCTCCTGCCATGCATGCGGAGATCGAGATGATCATCATCTCCGGATTTGTGCCGGAGAATACCTTGACGACGATCGGGATCAGGATACCGAACGTTCCCCAGGAGGTTCCGGTCGCAAACGCGAGGAAGCACGCAATCAGGAAAATGATGGCCGGAAGGAAGTTCAGCAGGGAATCGGCAAAGCCTTTCACCGTCTCCGCCACAAACACATCCGCGCCGAGGCTGTCCGTCATGGCTTTCAGCGTCCACGCAAACGTCAGGATCAGGATTGCGGGAACCATCGCCTTAAATCCTTCCGGAATACAATCCATACAATCTTTGAAGGACAGAACTTTGCGGAACATGTACATGATGATCGTGATCACAAGACCGAAGAAGCTTCCCAGCGCAAGGCCGATCGACGCGTCGCTCTCAGAGAATGCGGTGATAAAATCCGTGCCGCTGAAGAATCCGCCGGTGTAGATCATGCCGATGATGCAGCAGACGATCAGGCTGATGATCGGAATCAGCAGATCCTTGACCTGACCGTTCGGATTTTCGACAACGCCGTTCTCCGACCCTGTGTACACATTCTTGCCGGTTGTGAAAAGATCACCCTTCAGCGCATTTTTCTCATGCGTGGCCATCGGGCCATACTCACATTTCATAACTACCATGCCAACCATCATGACAATCGTCAGAAGCGCATAGAAGTTATACGGAATCGCGCGCACAAAGACGGAAAGACCATTCTCCCCTTCCACAAAGCCGCTGACCGCCGCCGCCCACGAGGAGATCGGAGCGATGATGCAGACCGGGGCCGCCGTCGCGTCGATCAGATACGCCAGCTTCGCACGGGATACGTTGTGTCCGTCCGTAACGGGGCGCATAACGCTTCCCACGGTCAGACAGTTGAAATAATCGTCGATAAAGATCAGAACGCCGAGAACGATCGTCGCAAGCTGCGCGCCGACACGGGTTTTAATGTGGGTTTTTGCCCAGTGCCCGAAGGCTGCGGAACCGCCCGCCCGGTTCATCAGGCTCACCATCGCACCGAGGATGACCAGGAATACCAGGATACCCACATTGTAGCTGTCTGAGAGAACGCTGATGATGCCGCCCTCAAAAATATGGACAAACGTCTTCTGAACATTGAATCCGGAATAGAACAGCGAACCTACCGTAATTCCGATAAACAGAGAACTGTACACTTCCTTGGTGACCAGGGCCAGAGCGATTGCCACCACAGGCGGCAGCAGCGCCCACGCCGTGGCGTACAGATCCGGCTGGTACTCGGCGGCTTCCTCCGCAAATACCGTCAGGGAACTGGACAGGATCAGCATCGCCGTCATCCCCATAAGCAGAGAAATTTTTCTCCTGTTCATCCACTTGATTTTTCCTTTGTTTACTTTCATATTTTCCTCCAATACATCGATTGCAATGCTGCAAATCCAACGGTTTTTCCCGCGTTACGCTACACCCATGTCCTTCGCCAGCTTCTCAAACTGAGGCAGGGAATTTACGATCGTTTCATAGGAAACGCAGTACGCAAGCCTTACATAGCCCGGACACGCAAATGAAGTTCCCGGCACCATCAGAATGTTGTACTTCTTTCCTGCTTCCACGAAGTCTTTCTCATCCGCCGCCGGAGATTTCATCCAGAGATAGAAAGCTCCCTCCGGCTTCACACAGGTAAATCCGCATTTCGTCAACCCTTCGTACAGCGTCTTTCTGTTCCTGTCGTAGAAACCGAGATCCGCTCCGGCATCCGCGCACCGCGCTACCGCAAGCTGCATCAGGGACGGAGCGTTGACCGCACCGCTGATGCGGTTCGCGATCGTGGCCGCCGTGATCGTTCCCTCACTGTCCTCAACCTCATCCGGGATGATCACATATCCAATTCGCTCGCCTGGAAGCGAAAGTGATTTGCTGTAGGAGTAAACGACCATCGTGTTCGCGTAATATTTTGTGACAAACGGAATCTTCGCGCCGTCAAACGCGAGCTCGCGGTACGGCTCATCGGAAATCAGGTAGATCGCGTGGCCGTACTCCTTCTGTTTCTTCTCCAGAATGGCAGCCATCTTCTGAATTGTCTCCTCAGAATAAATCACGCCCGTCGGATTGTTCGGGTTGTTGATGATGACAGCTTTTGTCTTCTCATTAATCTTCGCCTCAAAATCGACGAGATTCGGCTGGAACGTCTCCGTGTTCGGCGTCACCTCCACGAGTACGCCATCATAATTGCGCACGTAAGCGCCGTACTCCAGGAAATACGGAGCAAACACGAGAACTTCCTCACCCGGATCAAGCAGTGTCTTCAGGCAGACATTCAGGCCGCTGCCCGCACCGACGGTCATGATCAGGTTGTTTCCGGAAAACTTTGTGCCAAACCGCCCGTTCAGCTCCTCCGCAATCGTCTGGCGCACCTCCGGGAATCCTGCGTTGCTCATGTAGCCGTGCACCTTCGTCGGCTCTTCCGTGTTCAGGATGTCGATGATCGCCTCCTTGAGGGCTTCCGGCGCCGGAACATTCGGATTGCCAAGACTGAAATCGAACACTTTATCCGCTCCATACTTCGCCTTGAGACGGTTGCCCTCCTCAAACATCAGACGAATCGCGGAATTATTTTGCACATACGGTATCATTTTTTTTGCTATCATAATTGATCGTTCCTCCTCTTTGTATCTTTATCTCTTTTTACTATTAGGTTTGCCCATCGTAAACCACGCGATCAGCGCGAGGAATGCCACCGCGACGATCATCCAGCCGACGAGAATCATCGGATTGCCTGCCTTTCTTGCCTGCGGAGCAAACATATCCCAGTATCCCTTCAGATAAACAATGATCACCAGAACCGGAATCACATAGGTCATGTAAGCGCGGATTTTTGTCGGGAAGTCCGGTCCTCTTCCTGCATTCGTCTCCTTGATGAAATTCTCCCAGCCCCAGCCGTTCTTCTTTGTACAGAACATCAGGTAGACGAGGGAACCCAGCGGAAGCAGGTTGCTCGATACGAGGAAGTCCTCCAGATCCATGACGCCCGTTCCCGCGCCAAGCGGCTGGAACCCGGACAGCACATTGAAGCCGAGCACTGCCGGCAGCGACAGAAGGATCACAACCACAATATTAATAAGAACCGCTTTCTTCCTCTCCATTCCGAACAGGTCAATCGCAAAGGAAATAATATTCTCAAATACCGCGACAACCGTCGAGAGCGCCGCGAACGACAGGAACAGGAAAAACAGCGCGCCCCAGATTCTTCCGCCCGCCATCTGATTAAAGATCTGCGGCAATGTAATAAAGATCAAAGACGGACCGGAACCCGGCTCGATTCCAAACGCGAAGCATGCAGGGATGATGATCATTCCTGCCATCAGCGCCACAAACGTATCAAGGATTGCGATGCTTGCCGCCTCACCTGCCAGAGAACGCTCTTTTTCAAGATAACTTCCGAAAATCGCCATCGAACCGATACCGATACTTAAAGTAAAGAACGCCTGCGACATCGCCCCGAAGACAACCTCCCCGACGCCGTATTCCTTCATCGCCGCAAAATCCGGAACCAGATAGAACTTCACACCCTCGATTGCTCCTGGAAGACGTACGGAATTAACCACAAGAACAACAATCAGCACAAGCAGCGCCGACATCATGACCTTGGTAATTCTCTCCACGCCGTTCTGCACACCGAGCGCGCAGATACCAAACGCCAGAACGACCGCGATGATCATCCACAGCGTCATCGTTTTCGCGGAACCGAGCATGCCGTTAAACAGCTCGCTTGTCTGATGAGAATACAGAACTTCCTTCGTGAAATCTCCGCGGATGCTGCGGAAGCAGTAATACATCATCCACCCTGCAACCATTGTGTAGAACATCATCAGCAGATAGTTGCCGGCCATGCCGAACCATCCAAAATGATGCCATCTCGTCCCTTCCGGCTCCAGTACGCGGAACGAAGACGCGCAGCTCTTCTGGCTGCCTCGTCCAACCGAAAACTCGCAGACCATGATTGGCCACCCGAGCAGAGCCAGAAATACCAGATAAATCAGTATGAATGCCGCACCGCCATACTTGCCGGTCATGTACGGAAACTTCCATACGTTGCCAAGTCCTACTGCGCAGCCTGCTGACACCAGGATAAACCCGATGCGGCTGCCAAATTTTTCTCTTTTCTTCACCTTGTTTCTCCTTTTCATTAACGTATTGGCCTGCTAAAGCACCATGGATAAGTATACAATCTTGTACAACAACTGTCAATTCCAAGTTCGATTCTTTTTGGTACTTTTACACATACCGAGGGAGATCTGCCTGTATTTTCCCTGCCGAAATACACAAAACAAAGGCCTGCAATCGAGCAGGAGGTGGTTTTTCGCGCGCGAGCAGGCTGCGAAGCAGCAGTTTCCTCTCTGCGAGCTGCGCTCTCCACTCCGTTCCGGGTCTTCACTTCGTTTCGGTCGGTTCTAAACGAGTGCCACCGGCACTCAGAACCGGTGCTAAACGCGCGTCACTGGCGCGCAGCACCCGCCGGAGGCTTTTTGTGTCACAGGACGAAATTTCCTGTGACACAAAGAAAGAATCGGGCAGGGAAAAACCGTCTCCTGCCCGATCAGACATTTCATTTCTTTTATTTACAAAGCTCTCCGACCACCTGATTGATCACCTTTCCGTCAGCCTTCCCTTTCAGATCGCCCATAACCGCTTTCATGATCTGTCCCTTGTTCTTCGTCGCCGCCACCTCGGCAAACTTATCAAGAATGTATGCCTTGATCTCATCGGCGGACATCATGGCCGGCGCATACTCCGAGATCACCTGATAGCGGAACGAATACTCCGCCTTCAGCTCCGGGCGGCTGTCCGGACAGGTATCGACCTGCTCTTTCGCCGTCTTCTGCTCCTTTAAGATCGCGCGGACGACCAGCTCTTCCGGAATATCGTCGCGGCAGCCTTCGTCGATCGCAAGCTTCTTGACCGCGGAGATCAGAGAGGAAATTGCCTCTTTCCTCGGCTTGTCCTTCGCCTTCATTGCCGCTACCATATCTTTTCTCAGTAATTCAATATCCATTTGTGATTCCTCCCATTTCAAAATTAATTATTGATCTTTCCTGCCTCTTATGCTATAGTAAATGCAGGAAAAGCACCCACTCCAAAGCGGATGCTCCCGATGGGTTTAATGTCCCGAAGGACATCGCCTCATCTGTGTGCAGACAGGTGAGGCATTTTTTTAACCTTTCTTACTGTTTCTCTTATCGAGAAAGGTCAGAAACGCAACAATCAAACTGCCAAAGGAAATCAGTAGCCCGATTATCCCTATAAATATCAAAATAATATCCGCAGCTGTCATATCACGCACCTCCCTTCCTATGTACTCCTGGCAAACCAGGGGAAAAATCGGGAGGCTTCCTCTACGCTTCGCTCCGGTCGGCGCTAAACAAGCGTCCCCCGGACGCTTAGCGCCCTGTCGTGGGTACTTTCCTGATGGCTCTCGCCATGTTATAATCATAGCATCAATAAAATAAATTTTCAATCCCTCTCTTTATTTAAAGACTCTTTGTAAAATTTAAGAGGATGTTGGGGGCAAAAGATGCCATGAATTTGGACTTTTGACCCTGACATCTTAAAATATTGTTATGAAAGGAAGTGTTGCCATGCCCGCATTCGCACAGGAAGATCTTTATACCATCGATGATATTTACGCTCTGCCGGATGGAACACGCGCAGAATTGATCGACGGACAGATGTATATGATGGCACCGCCCAGCCGCATACATCAGACGATAGCCCGTGAGCTTTTTTCTTCCATAAATTCTTACATTAAATCAAAGGGAGGTCCCTGTGAACCGTTTTTTGCTCCATTTGCTGTATTTTTGAATAAAGACGATACAAACTATGTGGAACCGGATATATCCGTAATCTGTGACAGGTCAAAGCTCACGGATAAAGGCTGTCTGGGAGCGCCCGACTGGATTATAGAAATTGTGTCTCCTGGCAGCAGAAGAATGGATTATTTTATAAAACTTTTCAAATACCGCACCTCCGGCGTCAGAGAATACTGGATTGTAGATCCTGACAAAAAACGCGTCGTTGTATACGATTTTGAGTCAGAAGATACCTGGGACTATACTTTTTCCGAATCAGTCGGATCCCGCATTTACAGTGATCTGTTTATCAATTTCCCTGATATTGCCGAGTTTCTGAAATAAGGCAGTCTTTCTGCACGCTTTTGCCGAATTATTTTTTATATTATTCTTGAAAGTATAATACTCTCTGGTATAATAACGTGAAATTCTGATCTGTATCTGTTATACTGAGGAAAATTTTCACACCGGACAGGTTCAGACCAGGACAGAAATGGAGATGACATAGATGAAACCTGTGATTGGAATTGTACCGCTTGTTGACATCGAAAAAGAAAGCTACTGGATGCTTCCAGGCTATATGGAAGGCATCGCACAGGCCGGCGGCCTGCCGCTGATGCTGCCTCTCACTGACGACGCCGCAGATCTGGAGCAGATTCTCGCGATGTGCAGCGGCTTTTTGTTTACCGGAGGGCATGATGTCTCTCCGGAACTTTACGGCGAGGAAAAACTGCCGCAGTGCGCCGAGTGCTGTCCTGCTCGCGATCGGATGGAACTCCCGCTCCTCAAAAAAGCGCTCGCCGCGGATAAACCGATCCTCGGCATCTGCCGCGGCATTCAGTTTCTCAACGCGGCGCTGGGAGGAACGCTGTATCAGGATCTCCCGACACAGCATCCATCCAGCCTCACACATCGGCAGAGCCCCCCGTACGACATCCCCGCCCATGAAGTGGTCATTGAAACGGGATCTCCGCTGCATGAACTTCTGGGGACTTGCCGTCTTCCCGTCAACAGCTGTCACCATCAGGCGATAAAAGCACTCTCACCACAGCTTCAGCCGATGGCTTATGCGCCGGACGGCCTGGTTGAGGCTGTCTGTATGCCGGAGAAGCACTTTGTATGGGCCGTGCAGTGGCATCCGGAATTTTCCTGGCGCACCGATGCGCAGAGCAGGAAGATCTTCCAGGCATTTGTGAATGCTCAGATCCGATAAATCTTTCCATCTATGAGCTGCGGAATTATCCCAGATTTTTGCGTATTCTGCAGCTCTGCATCTGCCTGTGAAGCATCTTTTTTAATCCTCATCCTCGATCTCTACCTCTGTGTGAATAAACTCCCTGATCCGCTCATCGATGTCAATCTTCCCGAGCGGCGCTCTCTGGATTCCCTCATCAGCGGCGAGGATAAATTTCACCTCGATCTGTTTTCCGATCTTTTCCGCGATGATCTGCTCCAGCTCTTTTTTGCGCTCTTGATTATGCAGATAACGCTCGGCAAGAAAATCCGCAAACACAACGTACAATCGATTGTCATTGGGATCCTGCACATTGAATTTTACTTCGGCAGATGATAACAAAATTTTAAACCGTCCGCTCGTCTCGGAGATGATGACCTTCCACATGGCTTTGACCTGCCGCAGATCTTCCGGGACAGCTTTCTGATAGGGCATGGAAACCGGTCCGGCAGTTCCATATCCGCCTGCAGGATTGCTCTGCGCCGGATTAAAGTTCCCTCCCGGAATACCAGAAGCGCCCGGAACAGACTGCATTCCCGAAGTCCCAGAGAAAACACCCGAAGGTGTTCCCGCACCGCCCGGATAATCCCCGACTGACTGCACTCCCGGCTCGCCGGAATAATCATCAGCGGGCTGCATCGCTGCCATTGCACTGTAGTAATCTGCTTCCGACGGATATGCCGCATCAGCCGGATTGAGATATCCTGCGGAACCACCGACAGCCGCTCCTTCCGGATTTCCTGCCTGTATACCTGATGACATCCCCGCATGACTGCCTGGCGCCATTCCTGCATACATTCCGGACGGAGCTCCTGTCCAAGCGGGCGCAAAACTTCCAGCCTGCCCTCCCGCATAACTGCCCGGAATCCCCGGATACCCTCCGCCCGGCCAGTTCCCGATCTGCTCCAGCCTGTGTTCAAGCTTGCGGATGCGCTCCACCAGCGACAGCTCATCCCGCTCGGATTCCGGTTTGCAGAGTTTGATCATGGCCATCTCAACCAGGACGCGACGGTTTGTGGAATTGCGGATCGTGTTGGACAGCTCCGAAAAGATCCGGATATACCGCATCAGTGTATCGCTGCGGACCATACCGGCTTCCTGCCGCAGCTGGTTCAGATTCTCCGTCGAGACATCGAGCACATCCTCCATATCCTCGGACGCCTTGAGCAGCATCAGGTTGCGCAGATACCAGGTAAAATCATTGACAAACTGAAGCAGGTCAGCGCCTCCCATAATCAGCGACTCAAGCGTACTGATCGCCCCGACAATGTCCTCCGCCAGCAGTTTGCGCAGCAGACCGCTGTACACATCTGTGTCGACAGCGCCAAGCACCTCAAGCACTTTGTCATAGGTCAGCGTCTCCCCCAGATAGAACGCGATGCACTGATCCAGAAGGCTGAGCGCGTCGCGCATGGCTCCGTCCCCCTTCTTCGCCACATAGCGCAGGGCTTTTTCTTCGACATCGACATGCTCTTTCTCCATCAGCTCCTGCAGCCTCGCAAGTATGGTCTCCTGGCTGATCCTTTTGAAGTCATACCGCTGACACCGTGACAGGATTGTTACCGGTATCTTATGTGCCTCAGTTGTCGCCAGTATAAAGATCACATAGGAAGGAGGTTCCTCCAGCGTCTTCAGCAGTGCGTTGAACGCCCCGATTGAAAGCATATGAACTTCATCAATGATATATACTTTGTACTTTCCCTGCGCCGGAGAGTAGGAAACTTCCTCCCGGATCTCCCGGATATTATCAACACCATTGTTCGACGCCGCGTCGATCTCGATCACATTCATGGATGACCCGTCTGCGATCGCGCGGCAGGCGGCGCATTCATTGCAGGGACTTCCGTCCACAGGGTGCTCGCAGTTGACCGCCCGCGCAAAAATTTTCGCGACGGATGTCTTTCCCGTTCCTCTGGTGCCGCAGAACAGATACGCATGGCCGATGCGTTCCGCCTGTATCTGATTCTTCAATGTCTTTACGATGTGATCCTGCCCCTTCACATCCGCAAAAGTATCGGGGCGAAATTTCCTGTATAATGCCGTATAACCCATATCTGCTCTCCTGTCCTGCTCACAGTAAAAGACTGGCGGGTGATAACTCGCCCGCCAGATATGTTTCTTATCCGCAATATTTTATTTGCAGTGACCTGTCTGTTTCCCTCCAGAACAGACTGCCTGCCCTCTCCTGATTCGGATCAGTCGCCAAAGCTGATGCCCAGCAGCTTCGCTTCCTGAATGATCTGATCATCCGGAGAAACAACCTTCAGCTTGCCGGCAACCTCGCCGAGCGGAACTTTCTTCATCTTGCCGTTGACAATACCTACCATGTAGCCGTACTCTTCCTTCATGATGAGCTCTGCCGCCTTCACACCGATACGGGTGGAAAGTACACGGTCATATGGACACGGAGCGCCGCCGCGCTGTGTATGTCCCGGAATCGTGATACGAACTTCCGGTCCGTTCGCCGCCTTGATCTCATCTGCCAGCTCGTACGCTACAGACAGATAATTTCTCTCTTCCAGTTTCTTCTTGTAGTCTTTCTTGCTCAGCTTCGCGTCCTTCTTGGAGATCGCGCCCTCAGCAACCGCGATTACGGTAAAGCCTTTGCCGGCCTGCGTTCTGCGGTCGATCGCCTCGATGACCTTCTTGATATCATACGGAATCTCCGGAAGAAGGATGATGTCCGCGCCGCCTGCGATACCCGCGTACAGAGTCAGCCAGCCAACTTTGTGACCCATGACCTCAACGATAAATACACGGTTGTGTGAAGCAGCCGTCGTGTGGATGCAGTCAATCGCTTCCGTTGCGATATTGACCGCGCTGTAGAATCCGAACGTCATATCGGTTCCCCAGATATCATTGTCGATGGTCTTCGGAAGATGGATGATGTTCAGTCCTTCCTCGCGCAGAAGGTTCGCTGTCTTCTGTGTTCCATTGCCGCCGAGGATTACCAGACAGTCAAGACGAAGCTTGTAATAGTTCTGCTTCATCGCCTCAACTTTATCCAGACCCTTTTCATCCGGAACACGCATCAGTTTGAACGGCTGTCTCGAAGAGCCAAGGAACGTGCCGCCCTTTGTCAGAATTCCTGAGAAATCCTTTGAGGTAAGGAGTCTGTAATCTCCGTAGATCAGACCCTTGTAGCCGTTCATAAAACCGTAAACCTCGAGTTCCTTAATGTTGCTGGAGAGACCTTTTACCACACCACGCATTGTAGCGTTGAGAGCCTGGCAGTCACCCCCGCTGGTCAGCAATCCAATTCGTTTCATAATGTTACACTTTCCTTTCCTAGTTTGTCTCATGGAGAGTCGGGCCGACATATGCTGCTGTTCGCTTCCCTGCGGGCCGCTATCAGCAGCAACGCTTCGCGATGCATCAAAATGCCGCTTCCGCAGCGTTTCACGCCACATTCCCCGGGATTTCCTCGATCCCCATTTGCGTCGCCGCACATGCAGAGCTCGCTTTATGCTACGTTCCGTCTCTGTCATAGATACCATAAAGTATACCTCATTTTTTCACAATGCACAACAGTAAATCGAAAAATTTCTTAACAACATCTTGCAGAAAGTGAAATGTTTAATTTCTGCGGTTCCGGCACCTCATAATTCCGGCAGATTGCTGAATTTTTACCTGTATGAAGGAACTCTGGCATGAACTGTCGAAACGTTCCCCATGTTCTGGTCCGTTCATGGATCCGCCAACCCGTTTCACGGCATAAATCCTTCAAATATAAAGGAATCATAGTATGGCCTGCATTTTTCAAGCTGCATTTTCGACCGCACCGTCCACGCCACGGACGGACAGCCGAACACATGTCTGCAGATATTCTTGGATACCGCTTCCTTGTCGCGCAGATCATACGCGATAAAATCCGGCCGCGTCAGGAAATTCGTCAGAAGATGGCGCACGATCATGCGCTCCGGCCCGTAATTCCCTTCCTGCCGCTGGAAATTCATCGCAAGCTGGCCGCGGCAGATTTCCGGACGATGTTTTCTGTACCATATCAGCGCCCACGGATGGAACGATTCAATACAATACTCTCCTTTATAATCCTGCAGCAGCTTATCGGCCTCCACGCAGATGCGGTTATTGAAGTCCCTGTATTTCATCTCAATGATCAGCGGAACCCTTCCATCCACCAGCTTCAGAACATCCTCAAAGAGCGGAATGCGCTGGTCCGTCCCATAGATGGAAAACTGCCGGAGTTCCTGATATGTATAGTCGCTCACATGGCCGTCCGCAGAACAGACTCTCTTCAGCGTAAAATCATGAAAAACCACCACTTTAAAGTCTTTTGTGAGCTGCAGGTCCATCTCAATGCCATAACCTGCCTCACAGGCACGCGCAAACGCGCGCATTGTATTCTCCGGCGCGTCCGTTTTGTTGTCATGAAGTCCCCGATGCGCATAATAAATCGTGGGGGAATGCATGCGGCGATGTTTCAGACCAGGCATGATTGCCGCGAAATAAGCCCCGATCGTTCCAAATAAAACCCCTGCTTCTTTTATCATATATACGCCTCACCTGTTTTGTTTCATGCCGGACAGTTCTTCCTTATTTATCCGGAAATTTCATAAATTGTTACAGTATATTCAGAAAAACACAATTCTGACTGTTCATTTCTTCATGTTTGCAAACTTCGTAAATCTTGGCAGCCACGCAAGCTCGACCGTCCCGATCGGACCGTTCCTCTGCTTTGCGATAATCACCTCCGCGATGTCCTTTTTCTCCGAATCGTGATTATAGTAATCATCGCGGTACAGGAACATCACGACATCCGCGTCCTGCTCGATCGCGCCGGACTCACGCAGATCCGAGAGCATCGGGCGGTGATCCGGCCTCTGCTCCACGGCACGGGAAAGCTGGGAGAGCGCCACAACGGGAACCTGCAGTTCCCTCGCGATCTCTTTAAGGGAACGTGAAATGTCCGAAATTTCCTGCTGCCTCGACTCAAAGCGTTTCCGTCCTCCCTGGCTGCCCTGCATCAGCTGAAGATAATCGATCATAACAATTCCCAGATTATGCTCCAGCTTATATTTCCTGCATTTGCTTCGAAGCTCGCTGACTGTGATTCCGGGAGTATCATCAATAATAAGATTGGAGCGGCCGATGATCCCTGCCGCCTCAATCAGACTTGCCCAGTCATTATCGCTGAGATTGCCTGTGCGCAGAAGCTGGGAATCCACCCTTGATTCCATGGAAAACAGACGATTCACAAGCTGCTCCTTCGACATTTCCAGACTGAACAGAGCCACCGCGATATCATTGCGGAATGCCATGTGCTCCGCAATGTTCAGGGCAAAAGCCGTCTTTCCCATAGAAGGACGGGCAGCAATCAGGATCAGGTCGGAAGGCTGGAATCCGGAAGTCTTGTAATCGAGATCGATGAACCCGGTTGCAAGTCCCGTAACGTTTCCCTTGACGCGGCTGGCCGCCTCAATGCGGTCAAGCGCGTTCAGCACAATCTCCTTGATCGGCTCAAAATCGTCGCCGCCCCGTCTCTGGAGAACCTGAAAAATGTTTTTCTCCGTCTTCTCCATGATAACGTCGAGATTGTAGTGTCCCTCATAACAGACCTCCGCAGTCTTCTCGCTGACCCGGATCAGACGGCGGAGCTGTGATTTTTCCGCGACGATCTGCGCATAATACCTGACGTTCGCGGAAGTAGGCACTGTTGTGATCATCTCTCGCACAAATTCAAGGCTGCTGATCTCCGGAGGCACATCTTTCTCACGCAGCCGGTTCTGCAGCGTAACCAGATCGACCGGCTTATTTTCCATGTACAGTTCCTTCATCGCCTCGAACAGAAGCCCGTACTGTTTCTGGTAAAAATCATCCGCGGTCAAAAGTTCCGAGGCTACTGTAACGGCGTCCCGGTCCATGAGCATGGCGCCGATCACCGACTGCTCCGCCTCCTCGCTGTGCGGCATAACTCGTTTAATCAGAGCTTCTTCCACGTTGTCTCCTTTCCGGACCCTTACGCCCGCGCTGCGGGCAGACCCATGAATGAAAGCCCGCAGACCGCTCCGTGTCTCCGGCTGTCTGCGCTTTGCTCCGTCCGGCGCCAGATGTCCGGCGCTTTGCGCTTCTGCCCCGCCATTTTTACCCCTCTGTTACCTGCACGCTGATCTGGGCGTTCACTTTCGGATGAAGCTTGATCGGCACGATCGTCACGCCGAGCTCTCTGATCGGAGCGGCAAGCTGAATTTTCTTTTTATCAATCTCATACCCGAGCTGCGCCTTGATCTCCTCCGCGATCTCTTTCGAGGAAACAGAGCCGAAGACCCGTCCCTTCTCACCGGTTTTGACCGCGATTCTGATCTGCCTGTCCTTTATCTCCTGCGCAAGTTTCATGGCCGCGTCAAGTGTTTCCTGCGCCACCCTCTCCGCATTTGCCTTCTGAAGCTTGAGGTCATTCATATTTTTTCCGGTCGCTTCTTTTCCCTGTCCTTTTTTCAGCAGAACATTCCGCGCGTACGCGTCGCTGACTTCCACGACCTCGCCTTTTTTGCCGACCGTTTTTACATCCTGCAGTAAAATTACTTTCATACTATATCGCCCCTTCATCTGTCATTTGTTTCAGTAAATCCTTCAGCGTCACAAGCGCTTCCTCGATCGTCATATTCTCAAGCTGCGCGCCCGCAATGTTCATGTGACCGCCTCCGCCCAGACGCTCCATGATAATCTGCACGTTGACCTCGTCGATCGCGCGGGCGCTGACAAATATCTTATGGTCAAATTTTGTCAGCACAAACGACGCCTTGACTCCCACGATATTGAGCAGCTCGTTCGCCGCCTGCGCGCCGATCACGGTCGGACTCTCAAGCTTCTCCGCCGGGCAGACGCTGATCGCGTACATGCCCATATAAGCCTCCGCATTGCGCACGGCCTCGGCCCTCGCCTTGTACGTCTCCATGTCATTGCGGAACGCCTTGCGCACGCGCGTCACATCCGCGCCGTACTTCCTGAGGAACGCGGCAGCCTCAAAGGTCCTGCTTCCTGTCTTTGCCAGGAAATTATTCGTATCGATCACGATGCCGGCGTACATGCAGTCGGCCTCATACGGCCTCAGTTTGATGCCCTCATCATAGTACTGCAGAAGCTCCGCCACCATCTCGCACGCCGACGACGCCGACGGCTCGATGTAAGACAGCGAGGCGTGTTCGATCTGATCCATCGCGCGCCTGTGATGATCCAGCACAACGATCGATTTTGTCATATCGAGAATCTCCCTGCATTCTGCCATACTCGGACGGTTGGTGTCAACCACGACCACTACCGTATTCTGATTGGTCAGCCGGATCGCTTCCCCGTGCGTCACAAACAGATCGTCATCATAATTTCCCGTATCCTTGAGCATATTCACCCACAGGCGGATGCTGCTGTTGACATCACCCAGAACAATATGCGCATGCTTCCCATCCTGGAGGGCCGCTCTGCATATGCCGACGCTCGCCCCGAGTGAATCAATGTCCGTGATCTTGTGTCCCATGACGATCACGCGGTCACGCGTGCTGATGAGCTCGCGCAGCGCCTGCGCCTTGACACGGGCACGCACCCTCGTATTCTGTTCGGCGCGCTGCGTCTTGCCGCCGTAAAACTGAATCTTGTCGCCTTCCTTGACGACCGCCTGATCCCCGCCTCTCGCGAGCGCCATCTCCATGGCCCCGCGCGCGGCCTCACAGTCGCTGCTGTAATCCCCGTTCTCCAGCGCAATCCCGATACTGATGGTGACGCTGATCGTATTTCCCATGTTGACCGATTTCACATCCTCGAGGATCGAAAAACGGTCCGCCACCATCTGCTGCAGCCCTACGCGGTTCGTCACAAGGAGATACTTGTCTTTTTCAAATTTTTTGCACAGTCCGCCGGCCGGCGTGATATACCGGGTAATCCGCCGGTCCACCAGAGCCTCCAGCATGGATCTGCGGACCTCCGGCACACTCTCCATCGCCTCATCGTAGTTATCCATATAGAGAAGACCAACGACCTGTCTCTGATCAAAATTCTCACGCCTGAAATGATCCAGTTCCGTGATATCGATAAAACTCAGGGCAATCACGTAGCTTTCTTCCACAAGCCTTTCCACTGCGCCGGCTCCGTCCAGCAGAGCATTCATAAGAATACGGTGCATATTTATGCGGTACATCCGGTTCATGTATTCCAGCTCGACAAAGGTCTCCTCCATATCCTGCGGAAAAAAAGATACATCCAGCCCGGGAAACAGCAGCTCAATATTCTTGTGGTAATGTCTGCCTTTTCCGGTCAGCTCCATCAGCCGGTTGTTCATCCAGAGCACTTTTCCGTCAGGTTCCATCAGTCCGCACGGGATCAGGAATTCCTGCAGGATCTCCATCTGCACATTGTCGTAATGACTCGCAAAGTCGACCAGTTCACGCAGTACTCTGGGCCTGTAATAAAAGTACAGCCCAAGCAGCAGCAGATATATGATGATCGAAAAGCCCGCGGCAGCGCAGCCGGCAAACGTATCAATAAAGAAACTGACTGCTGTCAGCCCCGCAAGAAGCAGCAGAACCAGACAGCTCCAGTACCAGTGCCGCATCAGCATTCCGCTGTACTTCGCCTGGTATCTGGCCAGCTTCTTTCCCGCTTTCTTCTTCGCACCGCCTCTTGTATCCCTGATATTTTCCATATCAGCCATTCCGGCAGCCGGCGTCCCGTCCGGCATTTCCGCCATTTCTTCCCCCGGAACATCCTCCGGCAGGCCAGGCGCACTGCCGCCCGTCATCTCTGCCGTCTCATCCCCCGGAATGTCCTCCGCCAGTCCCCCGGTCATATCGTCCGGCCTCTCACCAGTCATGCCGTCCGGATCATCGTCCGGTCTCTCACCGGGCATACCGTCCGGAACATCATCCGATCTGTCGTCCGGCATGCCGTCTTTTCTGTCATCGCTCATGTTGTCCT
The DNA here is from genome assembly GCA_947588845.1 of uncultured Lachnospiraceae bacterium. Taxonomy (GTDB): domain Bacteria; phylum Bacillota; class Clostridia; order Lachnospirales; family Lachnospiraceae; genus Choladousia. Next base: position 18,273 of record CANQAR010000041.1, on the reverse strand, counting down.
CCCACTGCTTTTCTCCAGTTTATTCCCGCGTGCAATAACCCGTTACATGTCTGCATGTACCCGGCCAGTCCCCTGCGGCGATCCGCACTCCCTTGCGGGGAATACTTGTGTATATTTTAACATAAAACAGCGTTTTGGAAAAGACCTTTATTTGAGCACTCGTCTCCTGTTGTCAAAATACGGGAATTTTTCGATTGCGTCGAGAATATCCGCAAAATCCTCCCGCGGCGCCAGATCGATATACCGCTGCAGCAGCTCTTCTTCCTGCCTGCGGAAAGGACCATAAAAAATATCAAACAGATTATGTCCGCGCATATAGATTTTAAATTCCTCCATATGCGCCTTCAGTTCCTCCTCCGTGTGAATCTTAAAGCCAAGTTTTTCCGTCAGCTGCCTGCCGCTGCGGATGCGGCAGAGATATTCCTCCCATTTTTCAAGCAGAATCCGATAGAAATCCTCTTCCCTTTTCAGGACGCCGATCTGCGTCATGATTTTCGGATTCAGGAAATAATTCTCAAAAGAATAATATCGGAGGATCAGCACGTGCTCCGGCCGTACCCGTGGGAGCTGACCCGGATCTTCGCGGTCGCGCGCGTCATAGTAACGGCAGAGATCGGCCGCCAGTTTCTCCGGATCCTTTCCGTCCCCGTCCCGGATCATCAGAAACTGATCGCGCAGATACAGCTGATTCATATACTTGAGGTTGGCGTAGGTCCGGATATTCGTACAGCTGTTTGTGGACAGAATCGCAATCCGCAGAAGCTTCCCGTCCTCATCGTAAACCTCCGAATAATATTTCTGCAGAAGCAAAGGCAGGCGGCTTCTGTCCTGCTTGCCTTCCACGATAAAGACAAAGCTCACATTCATCAGGTCGCTCGCGTTAAATCCGAGGTCGTTCAGAATCACCTCCATCTTTGTCTTCCGGCGGACGGCGGTGCTGCACTCCTCGTCGAGCACTACCTGGCAGATCTGCTCACTTCTGAAATTAAAAATGGTATCCGGAGAGTGCGTGGAAAAGATTACCTGATTTTTCAGAGAAAGACGGTACAGAATTTCTCCCGCTTTCTTCTGAAGCTGCGGATGCAGGAAGGTCTCCGGATCCTTGACCAGGATCACGCAGGGCAGGCGGTTCTCCTCCTGAATATACGTCTCAAGCAGAGACAGCATGTAGATGCTCCGCATGCCTTCCCCCATCTTCTTCACCGGAACAGCCGTACGGCGCTTCTGGTTGTATGCCTCAGCCTCCACCGTGCACAGTTCCCCGGCGCGGAAGCGCATCTGATAGCGGATTTCGTCGTAGCCTCCATTCAGGCGGAAATTACGGTTCAGCTTTTCTGAAAAATCTTTCAGGTTCATGCTGCAGAGCTTATACTCAAGGAGCTTTGCCGTCTCATACGCGCTCAGCTCAGAGGGCGATTTCTGATTGAGCAGCCCTATGCACTGAAAACAGCGGTTGCACCGTTTACTCTCTTCAAACAGGCAGGCATCCGACCGGAGACGCTCCAGCTCCTCATTTTCCGCAAAAGAAAGCAGACCGCTCTGAAGTTCTTCGAGGTTCCGGTCTGTCCCGATATAATAAATCTGCGGCAGGACCTCCCGGATATACTTGTTGTTCTTCGCGATGCCGTCACCGTACCGTTCCTGTCCCGCCGCATTTCTCGTGTAGGTGAATGTCAGGCTTCCCTCCCCCTGCACAAAAGAAGGCAGCTTTTTGCAGAAATCCGCATACCAGTACTCATAGCGCCGATAGCGGCTCACACGTCCTTCCTCATGGAGCAGATGAAGATCTTCCTGCGATATGCTCAGCGTCATCTCAATTTCGATCCGCTGCTTCTTTTCATTAAAATCATCTTCCTCCATCGCGCGCGTCCCGGTCAAAGTGCGGACGGCGTCCAGAATGGACGTTTTGCCGGTGTTGTTCTTTCCGACCAGGATCAGAGCGCTGTCAATGTCTTCCAGATGGACATCACGGATGGATTTAAAATTCCTGATCCGAAGATCCGTAATCTGCATAGCCTCCCTCCTTTCCAAAACTGCCGCACCCTGTTTTATTATTCCGGGTCCGGCAGCATTCCTGTTTTCTGTTCTGTTTTTTCGGGCGGTCCGGATTTTCTTTCCTGTTCCCCGTCCCTTCGGTTGGTCTGATTTTTTCTCCCGGTCTCTGTTTCCCACGCTTCCGGGCGGTCTGATTCTTTCTCCCGGTCTTGCTTTCATCACCTGGCAGGCTCAAATCTGCCCCCGGTTTCAATCATATTCCGAATATTCTGCATCTCATTATCCAGTCCTGAAATCACATCCGCGCACTGGCGCAGCATCTGCATGATCTCCGCCTCATTCTCCAGATCCTTCTTATAACGCAGTTTGTGATCGACGCTTGCCCAGAAATCCATCGCGATTGTCCGGAACTGAACTTCCACCCGCACGGGCGTCTTTCCTTCCGCGAGAAACACCGGAACTTCCAGGATCAGATGAAGGCTTCGGTAGCCGTTCGGCTTTGGATTTTTGATATAATCCTTGACTCGCAGAACTTTTATGTCATCCTGACTGACCAGCAGCTCCGCCAGACGGTAGATATCCTCCTGAAAGGAACAGATCACCCTTATCCCCGCAACATCATTCAGATGCTCCTCGATCGTCGTTTCCAGCATCTCTTCTGTAACGTTTATCCCGCGGCGCTGCAGTTTCTCGACGATACTTGCCGGACTCTTTAAACGGCTCTTGATCGACTCAAACGGATTGCGGTCATGCTGGCTGGAAAATTCCAGATTCAGAACCTTCAGTTTCGTCTCCACCTCCATGATCGCGCAGCGGTAACGGCTCATCAACGCCATGTATTTCTTCCCGGTTTCAATCATTTTGATATACTGAAATTCATCCAGATTCTCAAATATTTTCTCCACGCTGTTCTCCCCTTCTGTCTGTTCCCGTATCTGCTGTTCATTCCGTGTTTTATGCTTCTAAAATCTTCGTATTCCAAAGTGGGGCAAAAAATACCGGCCCTTCCGCCATGTTTTAAAATTATACGTGCCGAAGTACAAAACGTCAAGAATAATGTCAAATTTAAACAGACAGAAATGCCGTACAGATATTGTTCACTCCCTCTCAGATCGTGAACAGCATCTGTACGGCGATTCCTTTTTCTCAGGCCGTTTTATACACTGCTTCCAAAATATCATTCTTTTTCTGAACGCCCACCATACGGTTTCCGGCCTTCCCGTTCCGGAATATCATCAGCGTCGGCACTCCCATCACATGGTACCGCCCCGCAATCTCCGACTCTTCATCGACATCCAGCCTGCACACCTTGAAATCCCGCGCTTCCCTGCCAATCTCTTCAATCAATGGCATAAGCGCTTTGCAGGGGCCGCACCACGAAGCCCAGAAATCAACCAGTACTGGTTTTCCCTCCTGCAGCACTTCCTGGTCAAAATTTTCTCGTGTCAGCTCTACTACTGCCATAATCCCGTTCCTCCTAATCCGTATTTCCCGCAGCCCATTCTCCCCGAAGATATCCGTTGAAGAAAAATGGGGGGCACATCTAGTACTGCCCTGCGTAAATTTCGGTGAATAAATGTGCCTGATGTTTTCGTCAGGACAAGGCGGAGGAGGGAGGCGATGCGGTGGCATCGCTGACTGACGACAACGCAGTACTGGCGGAAACAGCTGGTGCAGAATTCACCGTTAATTGCGCAGGGCAGTACTAGTATTTTCAGATAAAAAGAGATTATACATGAAGACTTGAAAAACTTGCATTTCCTGAAAATCTATGCTATACTGACACCCGTCGTCTGCGCAAAGCTGTTGTTCCTTCCGTAACCGGAGACAGCGTTTTCCGGAAACATGCATGCGAACAGCGGCACGCGCAAATATGCAGCGTCAGTTCGAGACCTTCCTGACGTAAAACAAAACTAAAGGAGACAAGTGAATATGAAAAATGAAAAGGTACTGTTACTGACCCAGGCAGCCGCAATTGCTGCCATCTATGTAGTGCTTACTGTTGTGTTTGAACCGCTGTCATTCGGTGTCGCGCAGGTACGTATCGCGGAAGCTCTGACAATCCTTCCGTATTTTACTCCTGCCGCGATCCCCGGGCTTTTTGCCGGATGCGTCATTGCCAATTTCATGGGCGGCGGCATCCCGATGGATATCGTGTTCGGCAGTCTCGCGACACTGGCCGGAACTTTTGGTTCCTACGCACTGCGCAGGCACAAATACCTGGTTCCGGTTCCGCCAATCATCGCAAACGCTGTTATTGTTCCATTCGTACTGTTCTACGGATACGGAGTCAATTACATGCCGATCCCTCTGATGATGCTGAGTGTCGGCGCAGGAGAAGTGGTTTCCTGCGGAATCATGGGACTGACGGTGATGTTTGCCTTGGAGAAATACAAAAAAGTAATCTTCAGCGCTGCGTAACAGACTGAAATCACTGAATTGTGTCTCCACTGGTGACACAATCTACATAAACAGGGGAGCATACGCTCCCCTCATTCTATTCCCGCGGACGACAGACCGGCACATTGCCTGCTGCAGAGCCGCCGGATCTCCTGCCTATAAATATTTGATCTCAAACCGTACTTTTCCCGCTCCGTCTGTTTCCATTATAATGTAACTGGGGTCACGCCCTTCCTGACGCGGGAAAGAAATACTGCCGGGATTCAAAACCGTGAGCCGTTCATCTTCCTCACTTAAAAAAGGCATATGCGTATGTCCGAACATCACCACATCACATTCATTCGCCTTTGCCTCAAGTACCAGATCGCGGAGTCCGGCCGTAACGTAATAATAATGTCCGTGCGTCATCATAATCCTGCAGCCGTCAAGCTCCAGAAATTTCACACGCGGCATTTTGGAAAAAAAATCACAGTTTCCCGCCACAATATCCATCGGGCATCCGACAAGACGGGCAATCCGCTCTTCCCCACGTTCAACATCTCCCAGATGAAGAACATGATCCAGATTCCCCTCTCTTTTTAAAACTTTTTTCAGATTATTCTCGTTTCCATGTGTATCACTGATAACCAGGATCCTCATATATTTTCCTCTTCTATGTTTTTTATGTCTCCAAATCCTTTTTGCTGCCAATTACAGGACTTTTTGCCGACAAAAGCCGCGCGCAAAACCCTTTCGTTTCCTCTGGCTGCCGGGCGCAGGACCTTTTGCCGGAAAAGACCGCGCAAAGCTCTTTCGTCCCCTCTGGCTGCCGGGCGCAGGACCTTTTACCGGGAAAAGACCGTGCCCCCGGAACTCCTTACAGACCCAGATGTACCGTAAGCTGCTCTTTCATCTGGCGAAGCGCTTTGCCGCGATGGCTCAGTTCATTCTTCTGTTCCGGCGTGATCTCCGCCGAAGTACAGCCATATGCAGGAAGATAAAAAATCGGATCGTAGCCGAATCCGTTCTCTCCCTTTATCTCATAACCGATGATTCCCTCCATCACTCCCCGGCTTGTGAGCACCGTACCGTCCGGAAACGCACACGCAATAGCGCACACAAACCGGGCCGTTCTCTTCTCATCAGGCACTCCGTCCAGCTGACGCAAAATGGCGGTATTCTTAATCTGATAGGAGGTATCCTCTCCCATGTACCGGGCAGAATAAATGCCGGGAGCTCCGTCCAAATAATCAATCTCCAGCCCCGAATCATCCGCAAGTACCGTCTCCCCGGTAAGTTCCATGACCGCTCTCGCCTTGATCACGGCATTCTCTTCAAAACTTTTTCCATCTTCAATGATTTCCGCCGCAATACCCGCCTCTTTCATGGAGACGACCGGTACGCCAAGATCTTCCAGAATCATCCGAATTTCCTTCATTTTTCCCGAATTCCCGGTAGCAAATATCATACGTTCCATTGTATTCCTGCCCTTCCTTATGATTACTGCAAAAGTTCCGACTGCCGGTCTCTTTGTAAGTACTGATAAATTTGCCGTTCTCTGTATGCGGATGTACTTTGAAAAGAATCTGTATCTGTTTATATAGCACAGGGGGTCTGATTTGTCAACAGCCTGCGGAAACCGCATTTCTGTGCATCGCAAAGCGTTGTTACGTTCACGGCCTGCAAGGGAGTAAACTGTAACCTGTGCATACCTGAGTATGCAGAAAAGTCTCCAGTGCGCAGTCAACGATATGAGAGGTAGCCTTTCAGGCATACATTGCTCCCAAATTTCTGCCCGGTATTTTCCCAGTATTTTCCGTCCTGACTCAGATAGCCTTCCTTTCCCTCGGTCGTAACATTCTGCGAATAAATATCCGCCCGGTACTCAACAGCCGCCGGATGATTTTCTCCCGGCGTCGTGATCTTTACAACCATTGCAAACCGCTCTCCCGAGTGAATCATTTCCGGCTCATCGAGATCTATCGTATAGTAACCAGACTGATCCAGTTCCTTTTTCTGCAGAAATTTCATATCAGAAAAAGAGGCGGGATTCTCAAAATCATGCACCAGATAAAGCTCGCATACCGTGTCGGGCCCCGTCGCGTAAAAGCCGAAAGCATCAAGCCGCAGATCCTGTTCCTGCGCCGTATACACATTCGCGAACCAGCATGTCTCACTGGCATACCCCTGCTGCCCGACCCAGCCGCAGTCATCTGTCTGATACAGGAAATCATAGTTGTCCGCCGCCTCGATCCGGCTGTAGGCAAGCCCCGTCCGCGCTATATTGGCGTCAGCGTAAGAAACATAAAAAATCCCGTTCTCTCCGAACTTTTCTCCCCATGAGTTCTGGCAGATAAACGCGCCGTCCTCCGGCGGAATCTGGCTGAAGTGAAACCGGGAATAATCATCGTCCCAGCCAAGTATGATCACATCATGATTCTGTGTCCGCTCCTGCGGATAATACCAGGACGCGTTTATCGGATTATAATAGCCTTTCTCCGGATCCGTCTCACCACGGCTCATGTAAAGCGAGGTCTGGACCGCTCCGTACTGACAGACCGCTTCCTTGACTTCCTCCCTCGTACAGCCTTCCAGCAAACGGATTTCCTGCACATGAACAGCCGGCGAAAGTCCGTCCGGAGAATATGCGTCTCCATAGGGATCTTCCCTCTCCAGCACCGGTCCCTGCCATCCGCTCAGATATGCCATGACCATGACATAATCCCCTCCGTCCGACAGCGACGTGACAAACCGATTGTTCAGCGCCATGTGATCGGCTGAAAGCTGCGTCCGCACGTCAGAAGGCAGCGAGGCCTCAAGCGCGGAGGTCGCCGCAAGCGCCCAGCAGGTCCCGTAGGAACCCTGACTTTTAATCGCAGGGATGCGTCCCTGTTCCCGGGAATCAAAACGGCGGGGAAGAATGACGGGAAATTCCAGGGCTGTGTTTTCTTCCGCTTCATCAAAAAACACATCAGAATCCGGCTTTGCGGAAGAAAGCCTGTCTGCACCGGCCGCTTTCCTCTCGTCATCAGACACACTCGAACCCGATCTCACAGAAAAAAGCCTGTCTGCACTGACCGCTTTCCTCTCGTCATCAGACACACTCGAATCCAGCCTCACAGAAAGAAAACTGTCTGTCCCGGTCGTCTTCCCCTCATCATCAGATGCATCCGAGACGAACCCCGATTGTCCGTCTGCCTCTTCCGAACTGCAGAGCAAACCGGAACCTTTTGGTTCCTGCCGCATCTGGCACAAAATCCCGGCGCACAGCAGAACGACAAGCATTCGATAAATTTTTCTGTTCATCTGTACGCCTCCTTTCAATTCCGGATATTCCTTTCCGATGTTATTGATTACTTTTCTGTCCTTTTCGGCGGCTTTGGCCCGAGAAACTGATAAAAATACGTCTTTATCATACCGTTATAAATTTTGCGGTTTTTGTCCGCTTTTCTTCCTATATAATTCTCCGCCTGCTCGTACGCCGTAATCACATACTCCGACCAGGAATCCAGCCGCGAAAACGCCTCGCCAATCTCCCGATAAAGCGCCGGCAACTTTTCCTTTTCCTCAATGCGCTCGCCGTACGGCGGGTTCGTGATCAGAAATCCATATTTTTTCGGATGGTTCAGCTCGCTCACCGGACGCCGCTGAAAATGAATCAGATGATCCACCCCCGCAAGCCGCGCATTCTCGCGGGCCGCTTTGATCACTTCGTCATCAATATCATACCCCTGAATATCCGTCTTTATATCCCGGTCGATCAGATCCTGCGCTTCTTCCACTGCATCCTGCCACAGCCTTTCCGGAATCAGATTCGTCCAGGTCTGCGCAGTGAAATTCCGGTACATTCCCGGCGCGATATTTGCCGCCATCAGCGCTGCCTCGATCGGGAACGTTCCGCTCCCGCAGAATGGGTCGACAAGGATCCTGTCCTTCTTCCACGGAGTCAGCATGATCAGGGCTGCCGCCAGCGTCTCGGAGATCGGCGCTTTTGCCGTCATCTTCCGGTAGCCGCGCTTGTGCAGCGATTCCCCCGAAGTATCGATTCCGATCACCGCCTCATCCTTCATAAAAAACACACGAATCGGGTACTGCGCCCCTGTCTCCTCAAACCAGGAGATTCCGTACTTCTCTTTCAGCCGCTCCACAATCGCTTTCTTCATGATCGACTGGATATCCGACGGGCTGAATAATTTACTCTTTACGGATGCGGCCTTCGTCACCCAGAATTTCCCATCCTTCGGGATAAAGTTCTCCCACGGCAGCGCTTTCGTCTGCTCAAACAGCTCGTCGAACGTCTCTGCGCGGAAATGCCCCACCTTGAGCAGGATCCTCTCCGCCGAACGCAGAAAGACATTCGCGAGGCAGACCGCCTCCATATCTCCCTCAAACGTTACCCGACCGTCCTCAACACTGCTGATCTCATAGCCCAAATCGGTAATCTCTCTTTTTAAAACTGCCTCCAGCCCAAAATGGCAGGGGGCGATCAGTTCCGTTTTCCTCATAATTTCCTCCAAATTCAAGTCTTTCGCGCGGGATTCATCTGCATCAGCAGATGTCTTGTTACTGTTCACTCCGTGACCAGCAACAACGCTTCGCGATGCACAGAAATGCTGCTTTCGCAGCATTTCGCGCCTCAGACCTCGGGATTTCCGGGCAATCTGCCCGGAAATCACCTCGAGCTCAGTGGTGGTGTGAACTGTAACGATGTCTTCCAATCCGGATCTTTGCGTTCCTCACTCCGTTTCGGTCGGTTCTGAAGAAGTAACACTGATACTCAGAGCCACTTCGAAATGTATATCAGGCAGAGGACTGAATCCTGCCACTGATACGAATTCGCTTCTCATTGCCTGGAAATCCCCCCTGTCTGATATTAATACAGAGATTCCAGCACTTCAAAATAATTCTCAAATGTTTTGGAAACACACTCCGGATCCGCGATCACGATTCCCTCACAGCGCAGGCCGATCAGAGAGAACGCCATTGCCATCCGGTGGTCATTGTATGTCTGTATCACCGCAGGTCTTACTTCGTCCGGGATGATCCGTATCCCGTCCTCCGTCTCATGGCACGCGATCCCAAGCCGCGTCAGCTCGGCAAGCACAGCCGCGACGCGGTCCGACTCCTGATTTTTAATGTGACTGATATTCCGGATCGTCGTCGGAGAATCCGCAAAAACCGCCAGCGCCGCCATCGTCATGACCTGATCAGAAAAATCATTCATATCAAGGTCGATCCCAGGATACTTTCCTCCTGCGGGCCCGGTTACACGGATGCCGTCCGCTTCCTCCGCAACCACAGCGCCCAGTTTTTCCGCGACATCCAGAAAACGGATATCCCCCTGCATGGAGTCCCTGAAAACACCCGGCAGAAAAATCTCACGTCCAGTGAGAACAGCCGCCGCGATAAAATAGCAGGCCCCCGAGATATCTGGCTCCACATTGTAGACCCGCGCCTGATAGTGATCCCCTGCCGGCATGGTATAACGGTTCCCTTCCTGAATAACAGTCCCCCCGAACTCACCCATCATGCGCTTCGTCATCTCAATGTAGGACTTCGCCGTTTCCTTTCCCCGCACCTCAAGAATCAGCCCGTCCCGGAACTGGCTTCCAGACATCAAAAGCGCGCTGACAAACTGGCTGCTCAGCGTCCCGTCGATCGCGATTCTTCCGCCCGCGCTGCATCCGTGAATCCGAAACGGCAGATAACCCTCCTTCTCCGGATACGAAATCTCCGCTCCAAGGCCGCGCAGCGCATCGAGCAGCGGCTTCATCGGCCGCCTCTTCATCTGCTCCGAAGCGTCAACATAAAAATCCGCGTCCTGCGAGGATAAAAACGCCGCAAGAAACCGCGCGGCAGTTCCGGCGCTGTTCACGTAGATACTGGATCCCGGAACCGGTTTCCCCCCGGTGATCGTCACCCGGCAGTTCTTCTCATCCACCTTCATCGGATAGCCAAGATCGCGCAGGCACTGCAGAAACGCCCTTGTGTCATCGCTCAGCAGAACCCCGTTGATCACGCTCTCGCCGTCGGCCATGGCAGCGAGCAGCAGCGCCCGGTTTGTGATGCTTTTGGAACCGGGGAGCACAGCCGTGCCCCCGAACTTATCTGAAGCTGTTTTTACATGATACTCTGACATATGTAACCTCCGTAATTTTTCTGCACTATCCATACAGGCATTTTTCTGTCAAACGGAACATGGTTCCCGCACCACATTTCCTTCAAAATCTTTGATCAAAAACACTCCGTCCTCCAGAACCGCATAAGTCGGCGGATTCCCTTCCTTCGGAATCGCCACAGAGCCCGGATTCAGAATCAGAATTCCATTCTTCCTCTCCGCCCGCAGCACATGCGTGTGGCCGTGCAGAAGCACATCGCCCGGTTTCATCGGCGGCAGATGATCCTCATTCCAGACATGACCATGTGTCGCATAGATCACCTTGTCCCCCTCGAACAGCAGCATGTAATCCGCCAGCACCGGGAAATCCAGCACCATCTGGTCAACCTCCGCCTCGCAGTTGCCGCGAACCGCATAAATCTCATTGCTGCGCTCATTCAGCATGCGGATGACCTCCTTCGGGGCGTACTCCCGCGGAAGATCATTTCTCGGCCCATGATACAGCACATCACCAAGAAGCACCATGCGCTGCGCTCCTTCCTTCTCATACGCTTCCAGCAGTTTTCTGCAGTAATACGCAGAACCATGAATATCAGACGCTATTAAAAGTTTCATATTGTACCTCCTGTTACAGTTCCCGCCCTCTGAATCTTTGATATTCCCGGCAGAATAATCAAGCAGGAGACGGTTTCCCCTCCTGCTCGTCCGCGCGGGCCGCATGCTGCATCAACTTCCCGTTTCAGTATTCTGCCTCCATCTCCTTCACTCTCTCGTAAAGGAAGTCATTGGCCGGCACATAGATCCCATGCTTCCTGGCGAGTTCGCGCACCGTTCCCGCGAACATCTCCACCTCGGACGGACGTTTTGCCACCCCGTCCTGGCGCATGGACGGCATACCGTCCGGCGAGAGCGTCCCGAGGATATCAATGTACTCGTTCAGGTCTTCTTCCCCGATCGGGATTCCTTCACAGTGGGCAAGGGCAATCACCTCGCGCATCGCGGCGATCATCGTCCGGTTCGGTTCACCGGGAATCAGACAACCGTGGTAGGTTGTCTCGTAGACCATGCAGGTCTGGTTGATACCGACGTTCAGCATGAATTTGCCCCAGAGCCGTCTCATGATGTCCGCGTCTTTCGTATAGGGAACGCCGACCCGGTCAAAATACTCGCAGACATCTTTTACATTTTCTTCCTGGCAGGCTTCTTTTGCGCCGAGGCGCAGTTCGCCTCTTTTTGTGTAAGTGAGCTTGTCCCCGAACTTCATCGCGTCCATTCCCTGCGCCACGGTGTAGACAAGATGTTCTTTTCCGTAGCGGGCCGCAAGAATCTCCTCGCTCGTGATGCCGTTCATCACGGACAGGATGATCGTATGTTCTCCCACGCAGTTTTTCATCGTATCGAGTGCGGAGGGCAGACTGTTGTACTTGACCGCCACGATGACAAGATCTGCCGGCTCCGCCTGGCTGTCCGCCACAATCGGCATATGACGCGGCTTTCCATTCTCATAAAAAGTTTTGTCTTTGTATTTTCTGACGCGCTCCTCATCCATCACATAGCACATTCCGTCAGGACCGGCGCCCTCCAGAATACAGGTCCCAAAGAGCATGCCGAGCGCACCCATTCCTATGACTGCTGTCTTTTCTATTTTCATCTGTCGTCTCCTATCTGATATAACTGACATCCTATACTTCCGGCATCTCAATCCCGAACCGCACCCACATATGGTACTCGATAAGCTTCGCGCACTGTTCGTAAGTCAGAAGTTCCGTATTCAGGCACAGGTCATAGTTGTAGGGATCCTTCCACTCATGTCCTGTGTGATATTTGTGGTACTCGCTGCGGTACTTGTCCATCCGCTGGACATGGCGCGCCGCGTCTTTCTCGGAAATTCCCTGACGCGCCGCCTCCCGGCTGATGCAGCATTCCCTCGAGGCGTAAACGAATACCCGGAGCACGTTCGGCACGTCTTTCAGGACGTAGGTACAGCCGCGCCCGATCCCGACGAAGGATTCCCGCTCCGCAAGCTCTTTCAGTACCTTTGCCTGATAGTTGAACAGATTCTGATCCGACATGAAATTCCCGCTCTCCGGCGGGATCAGCTCGCCTTTGTAGACTTTTCTTGAGACGCGGTACAGCAGGCTGTTCTTCACATGCTCGTCCGCTGTCGCAAACAGTTCCTCGTTGATTCCGCTCTGCTCCGACGCGAGCCGCAGAATTTTTCTGTCATACAGATCGATCCCATAATCATTCGCCAGAATCGTCCCGATTGACGTGGCTCCGCTGCCGCATGTCCTTGTAATCGCAATCACAAAACGCTCCATACCCAAACCCTCCTGTTCTCTGTTTTCTTAGACTCTCCCACAAGTTCCGGCACAAACTTTGAGGATGTTCCTGCAGACATCTTCCAGAAACCACCGAAGGCTTTTCCAGGTTTTTCACATCCCCCACGCAGCAAAATCAACTACTCCGCAGGTCAGCTGCAGTGTCCGTCCATCCATTCCTTCAGATACGCAGGCGTCAGTTCCCCTCCGTTCGCCCCCAGAAACAGCGTACTGCAAGAGGCCCCGGCGCAGGCATAGCGGCAGGCCGTTTCTATATCGTCTCCCGCGAGGATCCGGCTGATAAACAGAGCGTTCATGCAGTCCCCTGCGCCTGTCGTATCCGCAGGCTGCACCCTGACGGCCGGCACATAACCGCTTTTGCCGCTTTCTCTGGAACTGTAGTAGCAGCCCTTTTCTCCGCATTTGATAATGACGTGGGCCGTTCCATTTTCATGGTAGACTCTGGCGGCTTCCTCCGGCGTCTTTGTCCCGGTCATCCCGAGTACGTCGTACAGGCTGGGGAGAAAGTAATCGATCAGCGGAAGAACCTTCCGGATCCCGTCCAGGCCCAGCCTTTCCTTATCATAGGCAAGATCCCCCAGAACGATCACGCCTTTTTTCTTCATCTCTGTCAGATATTCAAAAAGGCCGTCCTTCTCCAGAAACGGCATGGAAAACAGACTGGCGAGGGAAATCGCCCGGATATCTTCGGTCAGCGTACATTCCAGATCTTCGCGCGTCAGGCAGCTGTGCGCGCCTCTGACTGAAAAGGTATGCCGTTCTCCCTTCGCGTCCACCAGCACCAGTGAAGTTCCCGTGCTCACATCTTTTTTGGACGCCAGAAATCTGGTGTCCACGCCTCTTTTTACAAGCGCATTTCTCAGAAAATCTCCATTCTGGTCCTCTCCGATTCCTCCGACAACCGCCGCATGAAGCCCCAGATCCGCAAGCCTGATGGCCTGATTCACCGCGTCGCCCCCGATCCGGATCTGGATATCGGATATTCTCTGTTTTTCCAGCCAGTCCTCGTTCTTTCCTACCGGCGTCGCCATAATGTCTACCACGTCCATGCCGATACACAGCACATCCACAGTCTGGTCACCTTCCTCTTCCTGTAAACTATTCTCTCACACTTCTTCTTTCTTCGCAATCCTCTGAATGATATATTCCTTCTGCCTCTCCACATGCTGCGTCATGATCTTCAGAGCTTTTTCCTCATCACCGGCCTCCAGCGCGTTTACAATCTCATCATGCTCCCAGACGAGCTGTGCATGCGACGACTTGTCCTTGAGATATTCCAAACGATAACGGTACATCTGCTCCCGCAGATTATTCAGCATCTGCATGAGCCGGCGGTTCCCCGCCATTTTGTAGATAATCTCATGAAAATCCTCGTCCGCCTGCGCGTACGCGGAAATGTCGGAACCATGCAGAACTCTCCGGAATTCCGCCGCCGCTTTCTGCAGCTTCGCAATCTGTTCGCCGGTATGCTTTCTGCACGCGTGCTTGACCGCAAGCTCTTCAAGCGCAAGGCGCACCTCCAGCACATCCTCCAGCTCGGATACCGTGATCTCGGCCACAATCGCGCCTTTCCTCGGTATCATGATAACCAGTCCTTCCAGCTCAAGCTTGCGGATCGCCTCACGCACCGGCGTGCGGCTCACGCCGAGCTTCTGGGCAAGATGGATCTCCATCAGCCTCTCTCCCGGTTCCAGTTCTCCCTTCAAAATTGCCTGGCGCAGCGTCTGAAAAACAACGTCGCGCAGCGGCAGGTACTCATTCATCTGCAATTGAAATGTGTCTACCATTTTCTCCTCCGTATTCCCTTATATTTATTAATTGATGCCAGGGTCGAAAGGTCATGCGTTCCATGTTCACATGGAAAAGCATGACACCGAGATCCCAAAAACACCAAAAAGAAACTGCTCCCTCATTCTGCACCTTCAAACCGCGTCAGGATCACTTCACAGTCATCTCCCCGGTTGTGTTTCATCCGCTCATATGCCTCCCCAGCACGATCCTCTTCATCAAACAGCCCGAACACCGTCGGGCCGCTTCCGCTCATCATTGCACCGACAGCTCCCAAACTCCTCATCTCATCCTTCAGCTCCTGAATCACCGGATGCGCCGGTATCGTGACCGTCTCAAGGACATTTCCCATCAGTTCCGCCATTTTCTCAAAATTCTCATCATGAATGGCGGCAATCTGGCCGTCAATATCCGGATGTTCTTTCAGCCTGTCCGCCTTCAGATTTCCATAGACAAACCCGGTGGAAACCTCAATCGGCGGCTTCGCAAGAAGCACATGGCAGGCCGGCGCGTCCGGAAGTCTGGTCAGCTTCTCCCCGATTCCTTCTGCCAGCGCGGTCCCCATCATGAGACAGTACGGAATATCCGCTCCCAGCTGCACTCCCCTTTTCTGCAGTTCCTCCATGGAAAGATTCAGTCCGAACAGCTGGCTGACGCCCTTCAGGACTGCAGCCGCGTCGGCGCTTCCTCCCGCAAGCCCCGCGGCCATCGGAATTTTCTTGTTCAGGCTGATCTCCAGTCCCTGCCCGATCCCGAATTCCTCCATCAGCAGAGTCGCCGCACGGTACGCGAGATTCCGCCTGTCCGTCGGAAGTCCCGGTGCATCCGTCCGGAGCCGGATTCCCGGTTCCTGCGTTACTGTCAGACGAATCTCATCGTACAGGCCAATGCTCTGCATGATCATCCGAAGCTCATGATAACCGTCCGGACGCTTTGCAAGTACATCAAGGCCAAGATTAATCTTGGCCTTTGCTTCCAGTATAAGTGTTTTCATAATCCCCCCCTGCCGCCTGTTTTCCGTCCGTAAACGGCCTGCCCGCGCTGCGGGCGCCGCCACAGGTGAAAGCTTTCGAAAACAGACATGTAAAAACCATACTTTCCTTTATCGGAAGGTATCGTTGTATTTTTTGTGTACTTTGTATACAATCTACTGTCATTCTACAATTTTCCTCTGTTTCTGTCAATATCCAAACACAGTTCTTTACCTAAAATTAACGGAGCGGGGTTACGTTCACGACCTGCAAGGGAGTACCGGTAACATTACTGCTGCACACTCTTCATCAGCACAAGGCAGTCTCCCTTCCTCAGACCGGAGGATTCCAGCCCGTTCATCTCAAGAATCTGTTCCGGAGGCAGGCAGTATTCCTTTGCAATATCCCAGAGAGAATCCCCATCCTGCACGATATATCCGGTGATTCCCGGAATCGCCTCCAGCTTCTGCATATCATATTCCTTTTCCTCGATTTTCAGTATGCAGGTCTGCTTCGCGGGTCTGACCGCGAACACATTCAGGCTTACGACCGCGCGCACTTCAATCTCTTCACTGTCGGACATGGTGGCGGAAAGCTGCTCCAGTCCGGTGTTCAGAGTAAACCTGCAGTCCTGATCCAGATTCTGTATCTCAACAAGATGGGAAAACGGAATCACACCCTCCAGAATCGCAAAGGGCATGGAGTCATCCGGGGTGATATAAAGAATGGAAACCGGTATGGCCCCCTCCACCTGAATCCCCTCCCGAACGATCCGGGTCTGATCTGTCTTGATGCTTCCGTTGCAGTTGCAGATCTGCAGAATCCTCGGCTTTGACGGCTGGATCCTGATTTTCCCTCCGGTTTTGCATTTGGATTCATTGCGCATGATCAGACTCTCGTAAATCTCATCACTGGACGTGATCACAAGCTCCTTATCGGGCGAGAATACGTCTTCCAGAATCTCCGCGTCCTCATTCCCGTACAGGCGGAGCTCAAGTTCAAGCACTCCCTCCAGATGCAGAATCCGCAGTTCGCCGTCCGTGTCTTCTTTCGCGGTAAGTTCAGCCTGTGAGAGCGACACCTCGATATCCGGCACGAGTTCCTGGCTGCATCCGGAACACAGGAGTTTCCCTTCAAACGGAATCGAGTATTCCATCCACTGCGCTGATTCATCTTCATCTTCCGCTCTGTAGAGGACAAAAAGAAACAGCTTTCCCTGCACCTCAATCTCTCCGTCAAGCAGCTTCGTTCTGCAGCTTCTCAACTGCACGTTTTCCCAGAGGATTTCCCGGATATTCGGTTTGTTCGGCGCAAGCGGCACCTCCTCTTTCAGTCGGAGGATATCTTTGTTCTGGACCTGCAGCTGCATCAGTTCCAGTTTTTTTCTCTTTTCACATGTCCGAATCGAAGTCTGTGTCTCAACCGCGGCGGACAGATCGTAGATCTCATCCGTGGAAACGGCAAAGCTTAAAATGCTGCGGACCGCCAGCTTGCGTGAGTTAATCATCGAAATGCTCAGATCCTCCGTCTCGTGGCGGATTCTGACCGTCTCGCCCGCCTCCAGCCCTTCCACCGGAAAAGCTTCCGCAAACGGAAGCTTCATATCCAGCCGGTGTATCTGGCGTTCTTTTGTGTTATCCATGTACAGGACTCCCGCTTCCATGACTCCGTCAACGAATACTTTTCCGTTCTCCGCCCGCACGTTTTCCAGAGTCACCCGTTCCTTGCTCTGGACGATCATCTCCACGTCGGGACGTACGTCCGGTACATTGAAATCTTCATCCAGCGTAATCTGTGCATGGGCGTTTCTCACCTGTCGGCACATATGAATATTTTTCATCAATAAATCCATATCTAATTATCTCCTTTATTTTTTCCTGTTTGCTGCAAAGATCCCGGGCAAAAGCCATCAGCAGACCTGCATCGTTTATCCTGAAGGAAACCTGACGGATTCCTTTTAACCGCAATGCTGCCGGATGCAGCTCCTGTTACTGTATCCGGACTTCCTTCCCGCGCGCTTCAATCTTCAGTACAATATAAGGATACGATGGTTCCTTCGTGATCTGCTCCTCATTTGCCGGTCCCAGAAGCCTTGTATCCAGAAAAACCTCCGTCTCGTCCTCTGTACATTCGACTACGGAAATGCTGTACCCTCCTGTTTTCTGCTCTCCGTACCCACGGATCAGATACTGATCCCCGCCGTCCGTATATGCCATGCGTATTTCGCCCTGTTTATTCTTCTCAATCTCAGCCGCCAGTTCCTCCGGAATCTCCTCTTTTGCCACAACCGTGAACTCTACCTCGCTCCTTGGGTTATCTTCCTGTTTCTTTCCCTGACATCCCGCAAGGCCAATCAGCGTCACGCACGCCGCCAGACACAGCCAGATCCATTTTTTCACATTTTCCACCTGACTCACCGCGCTTTCTTCCTATCATATTGCTGAAATCATTTTATTATGACTGTGGAACCAATTTTACGCCAACTTTCAGTTGCTATCCTCTTTACTATTCGGTATAATAAAATGATGCCAGGGTCGAAAGGTCATGCGTTCCATGTTCACATGGAAAAGCATGACACTGAGACCCCAAAAACACCGAAAAGAAGCCATTTTTCATGGAAAAATGTGCGGATTTGAGGTGTTTCAGGATTTCGTGAGCACGAAGTGCGGAGAAATCCGTG
>CANQAR010000040.1 GCA_947588845.1 uncultured Lachnospiraceae bacterium | reverse complement strand
TTCTGGGCTTCTGCTTCCGCTTCCGCCGCTTTCCTCTGCGCTTCTGCCTCTGCTGCTTTCTTTTGCGCTTCCGCTTCTGCCGCTTTCTTCTCCGCTTCTGCTTTCTTCTGGGCCTCTGCTTCTTCCGCTTTCCTCTGCGCTTCCGCTTCCTCGGCAGCCTTCCTCTGCGCTTCTGCTTCCTCGGCGGCCTTCCTCTGCGCTTCCGCTTCCGCCGCTTTCTTCTGCTCTTCTGCTTCCTCTATGGCTTTCTTCTGGGCTTCTGCTTCCGCGGCCGCTTTCTTCTGCACTTCCGCTTCCTCTACGGCTTTCTTTTGGGCTTCTGCTTCCGCGGCTTTTTTCTGGGCTTCCGCTTCTGCCGCTTTCTTCTGGGCTTCTGCTTCCGCGGCTTTTCTCTGCGCTTCCGCTTCCTCTGCCGCTTTCTTCTGCGCTTCTGCTTCCTCGGCTGCCTTCCTCTGCGCTTCCGCTTCCTCTGCCGCTTTTTTCTGTGCTTCCACTTCTGCAGCTTTCCTCTGCGCTTCCGCTTCCTCGGCGGCTTTTTTCTGGGCTTCCGCCTCTGCCGCTTTCTTCTGTGCTTCCACTTCTGCCGCTTTCTTCTGCTCTTCTGCTTCCGCGGCTTTTCTCTGCGCTTCCGCTTCTGCTTCCGCCGCTTTCTTCTGCGCTTCCGCTTCCTCTGCGGCTTTCCTCTGTGCTTCCGCTTCTGCTGCCTGCTTCTGCGCTTCCGCTTCCGCCGCAGCTTTCTTCTGCGCTTCCGCTTCCTCTGCGGCTTTTCTCTGTGCTTCCGCTTCCGCCGCTTTCTTCTGCTCTTCTACCTCTGCCGCCTGCTTCTCTGTTTCCTCTGCTTTCGTCTCAGACTGTTCCTCTATCTCCGCCTTCGCTTCCGTTTCTGACGGCTTTTCTTCTGACGGAATCTGAGCTGTTTCTTCTTTCTCTGTTTTCTCCGTATCTCCCTCTGCCGTATCTGCTTCCGTCTGAACCGGAGCTTCCTCTTTTTCTTCTTCTACAGCCTTTATATTTTTAATTCCAAGCTTCTCCTCATAGTAGGACGCATCCTTCGTCTTCGGCACTTCCACCTTTACCCCGGACACTCCCTTCAGCGCATTCTTTCCTACATTCTTCAGCTTCGTGCTTGCGCTGATATTCAGTGTTTTTAACTTTGTGCACCCGGAAAACGCACTGTTTCCAATTTTCTTAAGCGACTTACCAGTCGTTACCTTCTGCAGTTTCTTGCAGTTCTTAAATGCATTGTTTCCAATTTCCTCTACCGTAAGTGCAATCTTTCCGGATTTTACACTCTTTGGTACATTTACATTCTTTACATTTTTCTTCACGGCGCCAATTACCCGCACCGTTCCTTTTTTTCCTTTCAGTGAAGTAACCTCGTAAACCAGCCCATCTTTTTTAAATGTACTTCCTTTCTTAAGTCCTCCACTCTTCGCGGATGTACAGATTACTCCCATGTTGACTGCCAGCACTACCAGCAGCATCAACGCGATTCCTTTCATCCATCTCTTTTTCTTCATAAATAATAACCCCCTTCTGGTCCTGAAATATGTTTTCTGCAGTAGGAACCATACCTTTCTCCCCAGGTTCAAAATCCGTCCGCAAGTCCTGGCGTGAGATTCGTGTCTACTTCGGCAGACATTTTCAAACGAGCCGAAACATTTTTACATCATAGGAAATTCAGCAAAATTTCCTATTAATGTAAAAACAGCCCCTGATATTTCTATCAGCGGCCGCCCAAGTCATCTCTTATGCTCCGACACTCATAAGAAATATGGCAACCGGCTGTCATAGTCTTTCTCTTAAAAGACCTTAGACCCCTGGCTTTGCGTCCCTGCCTTTCAGCAGGTTTGCCCCTCATCAGAACTACTTCCTATTCATGTTTTGTTGTCTGCAATCATACGCTTTCTGCTTTCTTTTGTCAAGCTTTTTTCTCTGAAATATTCTTTTTTTGTTTTTATTAATTTAGTATCTTTTTATAATATTTATATAATATATCGTGTTTTTGTGAATTTTCTGATTTTTTAAGACGGCCCGGTCCGCGCCGGACGCATGCCACCGGCACGCAGCGCCGTTCGCTCAGCACCGGTTCTGAGCGCCATTGGCGCTCGTTTAAAACCGACCGAAGCGGAGCAAAGACCCTGATCGTGAGCACAAAGTATGGAGAAATCCATGGCATCATAGGGGCAAAATTCCTTTTGACCCCAACATCATAAAATAGAAATTTAAATTTTTTCAAAAAAATGCTTGACTTTCCTGTGAGTATGATAGTATAATAGCGAAGCAGGCTTGAGAGAGCTAATAAATAAGACGGGATCTTAGCTCAGCTGGGAGAGCATCTGCCTTACAAGCAGAGGGTCACAGGTTCGAGCCCTGTAGGTCCCATATTATAAAATTATATGGCGGAATAGCTCAGTTGGCTAGAGCACACGGTTCATACCCGTGGTGTCGAGAGTTCAAATCTCCCTTCCGCTACTTCTGAAAACCGGAAATACACTTATGTATTTCCGGTTTTTTCATGCACAGGCCCGGGTGCTGCTGGCGCAGCACCCGGGCCGCGCGGACGAGCAGGAGAAAAAGCCGCCTCCTACTCGATCGCAGGCAGAATAGAAAATGCCGATCCTCTTCTATACCAGAGGGATCGGCATTTTCCGTTTCATTTAAAACAGCATCCTGCTCTTTCTACTGACCTGTACCGGCAGAACTTTCCTCTGCCAAAACTGTGTCGGCCTCTTTTTCGTCTGACAAAACGACAGCTTCATCTCTATCGTCCTCCGGAATATCCGCGGCCGCATTCCCGCCTGTCGCAAGCGCAGCTCCTTCGTCCCAGGTATGTGCCTTCATGGTGGCCCGCTCATGCAGGCTTTTGGCACCTGAAGCAGCTCTCTGTCTCTGCTCCTGCACACCTCTCGACTCCACCGCATAGACACGATCCGGATATTTCTTTGCAAGTTTGCGCAGTCTCGTCGCTCCCCACAGCATGATCAGCGGGAGTATGACAGCCGAAAACAGCTGCGCAATACTCATCATACCTACAAAGACCAGGAAGATCTGTATCAGAATCTCCACGATCAGCAGTATCCTGGCTACACAGACCGTAAAGTTCGATTTATCCAGGCGGTTGGAAAACCGTACAGCGCAAACGCCGGAAAAAATTTCAAGCAGCGCTTCCAGCGCAAATGCCAGACCAATCCCGGCCGCCAGACCAACATTCATCCCTGCCTCGGAAAAAATATCCATGAACTCCTTATTGCCATGAATGACGCCGTTCACCGCCACGAACATGTTCGCGGAGTACAGGGCCGATGAGGTGACCGCAGTCACAACATTCATAACGCCGACGATCAGCAGAGCCATTCTGCCGTTCATCGCCATGCTTAATTCTTTCTGTTTATCAAGTTGATCCATATAAAATCCTCATTAATGTTATACCACTCTTACACAAAAGTGCCGGAAACTATCTGAGCGCCTCCACAGCCGCGCGCTCAATCGGAAGACCTGCCTTGTATTTCAAAATAAAATCGTCAAATCCTTTTACGTCCTTCGGATCCGGAAGCATCTCGGAACCGGTATCTCCAGCAAATACTTTGTTTTCAAGATAGGATTCCAGAGTCTCTCCCTCTTCCCGGTTGACCATATAGGAAGCGAGCAGAGCCATTCCCCACGCGCCGCCCTCTCCGGCCGTCTCCATGACAGAGATCGGGGCGTTCATGGCTGCGGCCATGATCTTCTGTCCGACATCTTTCGTCTTAAACAGACCGCCGTGGCCAAGAATCTTCTCCACCTTCACACCTTCCTCTTTCAGGATGATATCAAGACCCACCTTGAGCGCTCCAAGCGCAGTAAAGAGGTTGACCCGCATGAAGTTCGCAAGGCTGAAATCCGCGTCCGGCGTGCGCACGATCATCGGACGTCCTTCCTCAAAGCCTGTGATATGCTCGCCTGAGAAATAATTGTAGGCAAGCAGTCCGCCGCAGTCGGCATCGCCCTCAAGCGCTTTGTTGTACAGCGTTCCAAACAGCTTGTCCGTGCTGACTTCCACGCCGAGCGCCTGCGCAAATTCCCGGAATATGCCTACCCACGCATTCAGGTCAGACGTACAGTTGTTGCAGTGCACCATGCCTACAAGGTTGCCTGTCGGCGTCGTCACAAGGTCGATCTCATCGTATACCCTGGAAAGTTCCTTCTCAAGAACAATCTGGGCAAATACGGAAGTACCGGCCGACACGTTTCCTGTCCGTTTCGCGACACTGTTCGTCGCCGCCATGCCTGTCCCGGCATCTCCTTCCGGCGGGCAGAGCGGAACGCCCGCTTTCAGTTTTCCGGATACGTCAAGCAGCTTCGCGCCCTCTTCTGTCAGCGCGCCGGCATCCTCGCCCGCAAGCAGGGACTTCGGAAGGATATCCTCAAGCTTCCACGCAAATCCCCTCGGCGCAATCAGTTCGTCGAACTGGGCGATCATCTTCTCATTGTAGTTCTTCTTCTCTATATCGATCGGGAACATGCCGGAAGCCTCTCCGATGCCGATCACTTTCCTGCCGGTCAGTTTCCAGTGGATATATCCCTCAAGCGTCGTGATAAAAGCAATATCCTTCACGTGCTCCTCACCGTTCAGAATCGCCTGATACAGATGAGCGATGCTCCATCTCTGCGGGATATGGTACCGGAACAGCTCTGTCAGCTCCGCGGATGCCTTCTCCGTAATTGTATTCCTCCAGGTACGGAACGGCACCAGCAGATCCCCTGCAGCGTTGAACGGCATATATCCATGCATCATCGCGCTGAATCCAATCGCTGCCAGCGACTCCACGTCCACACCATAATTCGCTTTCACATCTTCCGCCATCTTCGCGTAGCTGTCCTGGAGTCCTGTCCAGATTGCGTCCAGACTGTACGTCCAGATCCCGTCCACCAGCTGATTCTCCCAGTCATGCGCTCCCGAAGCGATCGGCGCGTTGTCCTCCCCGATCAGAACGGCTTTAATCCTCGTCGAACCAAATTCTATGCCAAGGATTGCTTTCCCGGCCGCGATCGTCTCTTTTGCCTTGTTCTTGTCAATGCCCATTTACAGTAACCTCCTCCATATAAAAACTTTATCCCGCATGTCAAAGTCCGGCGCCTTCTTACACGGACGGGCCGAAACACGCTGTGCGGATTTCAGCCGCTGCCGCGGACACATCTGGTCGGCCCATGCAGGCATGGCCTCTCCCGCTTTGTCTCTGCGCAAAACAGAACGGCAGACAAGTCTGTCCTCGTCTCTGCCCAGAAGCCGGACTTTCCTGACACATAGTATACCATTTTCTCCCATAAACGGCAATAGACTCTAACAGAAGAAAAATCTCCCGCCGCAGCAGCAGTTGCAGAACATATTCAGCAGACACACCCGCATACACCAGTCGCCTCCTGAATTCATGGGACTGCCGTACATCTCCCCCATGGACTGGTACCACTGGCCGCCCGACTCAAGCTGACGCACCAGCTGCTGATACTCAAAGTTGTCCGGCTCCATCGCCGCTGCCTTCTGCGCGTGTTCTTTCGCGAGAACATTGTTTCCCTGCCCGGCATTCGCCATCGCACTCAGATAATACCACCTGGCATTTCTGCCGGAAAGCTCCGACAGAACATGAAGCGCTTCCTTAAAGTGCCTGCTGCGGATGTAATTGGCCGCCGCCTGCATGCGCACATCCTCATCCGACCAGGAACTGCTCTGGCTGTTCTGCCCGAATCCCCCGTAGCCGCCGAATCCGCCATAGCCGGTATAACTGCTCCCGAACCCGCCGTAACCGGCATTCTGGCTCCTCCCGTGCTCACGCTCATACATGATCTGCTGATAAGCCTGCTGAATCTCTTTAAATTTCTCCTCCGCCTGATCTTTGTGCGGATTGTTTACGTTTGCGTCCGGATGATACTTCCTGCTGAGCGCACGGTAGGCTTTTTTGATCTCATCCTCCGTCGCGTTCTCCGATACCCCCAGAATCTCATATGGATTTCTCATTTTGCTCCTCTTTGTCCCCCTGGAATCCGTCCACAGTCAGTACGCCGTCTCCAGCCGATCCGCCTCATCCTTCCCTGACGCATTCCGTTTTTCGTCTCTGTCCTCCGGCCTTTTCCCGCATCGCGGCATATCTGCACCACACGCCGGAATACAGGATATTTCTGATAATCGAGGCATGCTCAATAACCGGAAGACGTTCAAATGCCCGCGATGCCTCCGCCATCATCCCGGCCAGAAGCTCCCGCATCTTCTGTTCCGCGCTTTCCTCCCAGACATCTCCAAAATCAGAAAACAGATTATAATTTCCCTTCTTTTTGTCCTTCTCAATATCCTCAAGCGCGTCCATCAGATAAATAAATTTCCCGAGATAAAATCCCATCGCCCGCAGATCATCCTGCCATTCATCCTCTTTCCAGGCAAAAATTTCCGCGAGAAAATTTCCCGTCAGCCCCGCCACATAGTCGATATCTTTCCGTCCGGATTTCTCCGCCTCAGAAAGCAGCCGGATATTCCGTTCAAGGGCTTTCGCCTGCCTCGGATACTCCTTCCGCAGCCGCGCATAATCCTTTTTCAGAACTGCCGCCATCGCAAACTGCGGGTATTTGCGCTCATCTCTCCAGTCGTCCGCAAGCTTCTGCCACGAAAGCATCACACACATGTCGGCGGCATACCGGACTGCCTCGTTCTCCACGTACATATGTTTCGTTACCGGATGGAAGATGCAGCGGCGGTACGAAATCTCCTCCCGGGGCTCATACAGCCCTGTCAGAAGAATTGCCAGAAATGTCAGATCATAGTTTAACATTAACTGGGCAATCCGTCCATACCTGATATGCAGATTATGGCATAACCCGCAGTAAAATCCCCGGTATTCCGCATATTCTTTCAGTTTCAGTTCCTGTTCATTCACATAAATATATCCAAACATGGCTCTTCAGCTCTTCTTTCCGGATCCTGCCCGCGCAGACCGCCCGGCTCTTCCGCCGTTCCAGGTCCCCGCCTTCTCATCTTCTGATCCGCGCGCATCTGTCAGCTTTTCTTTGTAAATTCACGCCCGCATTTCGGACAGGTAATACAGATTTTCCCTTTCCCCCGCGGAATCCGGATCTTCTGCTTACAGGACGGGCAGTGATAGATATGATACTTTTTCCTCTGATCCCTCTGCCGCGCGGTAAGACCGAGCTTTGTAAGCACACGGTTCTTCATCGACAGATATTTCTGATTTTCCGCGTAACGCGCCGCATGATTTCTCGAAAACATACGATAATAGCAGACGACAAGCAGCGCCAGAGAAACTGCATAAAATATGTTTGTCCTGGTGAACGCGTTTATGATAACGCACACAATAAACAACGCCAGGAGAAACCGCGAGAGCTCGTCCGTTCCGTACCTTCCTCTCATGAATCTGTTCAAACGATCCTTCATATACAACGCCTCTTTTCTCATCATAAGCTTTTTTAGTACCTTACCGCCCGAACCTTTTTATGTCAACGAAAACCGCGATTCTTTATACAAATTTTAGAAATACAGGTGACAATTCATTCCTCCGCCGAGCTGAGGTGATTTCCGGACATTCCGGGATCTGCGGCGCGAAATTTCACGAAAGCGGCATTTGGGTGCAGCGCGGGGAAGCCCTTTTCCCATTCAGCCGCCTTCTGCCGCCGCGTCGTTACTGTTCACTCCCTTGCAGGTCGTGAACGTAACAACGCTTCGCGATGCACAGAAATGCCACTTCCGTGGCATTTCGCGCCTCAGACCTCGGGATTTCCGCACAAAATGTGCGGAAATCACCTCGAACTCAGTGAGGGTGTGAACTGTAACGCCACGTCTTCTCCTGCCAGCGGAAAACAGACCGATGCCTCAAACAGTGTCCCGTCGGTCCGTACTCTGAATTTTCCTCCCATGAGCTGCGTCAGATTCTGCGCGATTGAAAGTCCCAGTCCGCTTCCCTCTGTGCTGCGGCTCTGGTCGCCGCGCACAAATCTGCCGGTCAGCTCGTCCGCCTCTATCAGAATCTCCTGCGCCGATGTGTTCTGCATCAGCAAAACCGCTTCCTCTTCTTCCTGTTTCAGCACAATATGAAGCATGGTTCCTTCTTTCGCGTATTTGTAAATATTCCCCATCAGATTTTCCAGGACGCGCCAGAGCCGGGCTCCGTCCGCCATAATATACAGCGGCTGTTTTTCCAGCTCCCATACCGTCTCAAGATGACGTTCCTCAAACCGCTCCTGAAATTCTCCATAAGCCTGCTCCAGAATGCCGTAAAACGGCAGGCGCATCATGTCCAGCTCTATATTTCCCGAACTGATCCTGCTTGCCTCCACAAGATCCTCGGTCAGCTGTTTCAGTCTCTGCGATTTCTGTTCAAGAACTTCGATATAATGGCGCACCTTCTCTCCCTCCGGATTCTCCCGTTTGAGCAGGTCGACATAATTCACGATCGAGGTCAGCGGCGTTTTGAGGTCATGCGATACATTTGTGATCAGTTCGGCTTTCAGACGTTCATTCTTGACGATCGCCTGCACCGCCTCCTGCAGACCGTCCCCCATTTCGTTGATTGCCTTCGCCATCTCGTACGTCTCCCCCTGCAGCGTGGACGTGTCGATTTTGTAAGTCAGATCCCCGGTCGAAATCTGATGGATCCCCTCCCAGACACTCTGTTTGCCAACCAGATCACGGAGCAGATACAGAAGCACAAGCATATCGAGAACCAGCACAAGAAACACCCCGGCTTTCCCGAAAAATAAAAGGAACAGAAAATTCAGGGCAAAAAACACAAGATAAAGCAGCAGAAACTGTCCTGACATGATTCTCGACGAAGTAACCTGTTTCCAGCTGTGCAGGAGCATATGACAGATGCTGCCAGACCAGAGCGTCCTGCTCTTATACCGCCGCGCGAAGCTTGCAAAACCCGGGAGCAGGAGCAGATAACCTGCCGCCGCCGTCAGTGACACAAGCTTCCGGTCAGCGTCAAGAATCGTATTTTTTTCCGGAATCAGGGACGTTGTCCAGATTGCCAGAACGACGGACAGACACATATAGATACAGATTGTCAGCTCGGCGGGCACCGCGTCCGTCCTGTACAGGCGTACTTTCCCTCCTTTGCGGTCCAGCCCCGCCCCCGTCATTGTAAGAAGGAAACAGACAGTCAGGACAAACACGCTGGCTGCCCCCAGAACCGCAGAGGCCAGAAGAATATCGCCCCGCTGCACATAGAAACTGGCATACATTTTGAGCTCGTCGCTCACCGGCCACTCCGGCTGAAAGGCAAGCAGCACTTTCTCATTCGTGTTCACAAAACGGTTCATCATAAACCAGTCCGCCGCTTTCTCATTCAGAACATTATCCGGATTCGCAACCATAATATTGAAGCTGCGCTCCCCCTCGTAAAGAATAACGAACCCTTTTTCCTGCTTCAGGCAAAGCTCCGCAGACTCATAGTCCTCCGCTTCCAGGTTGGTGTATAATTCTCCTGTCACCGTATTTTCAATGCAGTAACGAATGTTGCTCGGAGCGTACCGCGACCAGCTCTCTTCCTGCAGGGTCCGGTATTCCGCATATTTCTCACGGATATCCCTGCTGACCCTCGCAAGCGTGCGGTAGATGTCAAGTACAAATCCCGCCGAATCGGAATACCACCGCGAACATTCCGCCAGGGAAATCCCCGTCACCGGCAGTATTGTCTCCAGAGCACCCGCCTGCAGATCCAGACGTTCCCCTGCCGCGAGACCTCCGCTGCTTTCTTCGCTGACTGCCTTGCTGACCGCCGATTCCATCCGCTCCAGGCTTCCGTCGCCTCCGAACCGGAGAAGATCCTTCAGAAGATACGTCGTATTCATATCCTTCACGGAAACGTTTCCTTCCCCGTAAGACTGAATATCGATCTCCTTCTCCCCGTCGAAGACATTGTCCGTCTCAAAAAGCTCGCTGTTCTGCTGGCCCTTGATCTTGTTCCTGACAATCGTATCCACCTGTTCAAAAAACAGATCCGACTCTTCAAAGCCTCCGGCGGCCTCCCGGATACTGTCGGAACCATCCAGCCAGAAGGCTGCATTAAGCAGGCAATAACAAAATATCCCTGCAGCTGCAGCCTGAAAAATGACCAGTATCGCTTTTACGCTCCGCCTGTAAATCAGCTTTCCCACGTTGTCTCCTCTCTGATTTTTTATGGGATTCAGATTTTCTCCACTTTATATCCGATTCCCCAGATGACTTTGAGATATTTGGGATTTTTCGGATCGATCTCTATTTTCTCCCGGATATGGCGGATATGCACCGTCACGGTGTTGTCCGCGCCGTACGCTTCCTCCTTCCAGATCTCCTCATAAATCTGCTCGATGGAAAATACCTTGCCCTGATTCTTCACAAGAAACAGCAGGATATTGTATTCAATCCTTGTCAGCTTCACCGGCTCCCCGTCAACCGTGACTTCTTTGCGGTCATCATTGATCATCAGCCCGCCTGTCCGGTAGATCTTCTCCGAAGTTTCCTGCCGCAGAGAACCGAAGTCCGTGTACCTGCGGATCTGCGATTTCACGCGCGCCAGAAGCTCCAGCGGGTTAAACGGCTTTGCCACATAATCGTCCGCTCCCAGATTCAGGCCGAGCACCTTGTCCGTATCCTGCGATTTCGCGGACAGAATGATGATCGGAATGCTGCTCTCCTCCCGGATCTTCATGATCGCGTGGATCCCGTCCAGCTCCGGCATCATCAGATCCAGAATCAGAAGATGCACCTCATTCTCCTTCAGAAGCTGCAGTGCCTCCAGCCCGTTATATGCCTTCAGGACATGAAATCCCTCCTGCGTCAGATAGATCTCAATCGCATCCACAATCTCTCTCTCATCGTCACATACCAGAATATTATACATAAACGCAGTCCCCCTTCTTCTGCATCAGACTCTCTCTTTTTGGCTGATTGTCCTTCGCCTGTACCGACACGTCGATTTACCGGCATATATTATATCAGGCGCATTCTAAAACGCCTGCAATATTTTATTAAAAATTTCAAAATTTTCTGCTCCGCTGTCAGATCATTCATTTATTTAAAGATTATCACAGGAAAAGATCCAAATCAAGGAGACAGGCGCCGCTTTCCGACGGCGGGTTAAATTATAGATAAACTTTCATGCCCGCATTTCGGGCCGCGTCCTGGATAAAAGTCTGTAAATTCTGTAAATTTTTGTAAAAAAATGTTTTATGCTCCCCGGAAATATGATACAATAGTTGCAATCTGCGCTCCGTCAGGAATGCAGCATCAGACCGAAAGGCCTGTCCGACTGCTCTGTACCCCCGCAGGAGGACCGTAATTTCGGCAGGAAACTTATTATCATGGGGACGCCGCTTCCTCATCTCCGGAAGGTTTGTCCGGAAACGGCAGCGGCGCGGTAAAGGAGAAGGATTATGAAGAAAACAAAAATCATCTGCACAATGGGTCCGAGCTCGGACAAGCCGGAAGTCCTGGAGGCCCTGATCAAAAACGGCATGGATATCGCGAGATTCAATTTCTCCCACGGCACACATCCGGAACAGAAAGTCCGCATGGACGCGCTCAAGGAAGCGAGGAAAAAACTGAAAAAACCAATCGCCATCCTTCTGGATACAAAGGGACCGGAAATCCGCACGGGTCTTCTGGAGAATGACGGCAAGGTGACGCTGACGGCAGGCGAGGAATTTATCCTGACGACCGAGGAAATCAAGGGAAATGAAAAGCGCGTCTACCAGACGTATGATCAGCTTCCAAACGACGTAAAGCCGGGCAACACGATTCTGATCGACGACGGTCTGATCGAACTCAAGGTCAAAGCCATCGAGGGAACCGAGATCATCTGCGAGATCATGAACGGCGGTGAGCTGGGACAGCGCAAGGGCATCAATGTGCCGAATGTCAAGGTTAACCTCCCCGCGATCACGGACAAGGACCGCGAGGATATCATCTTCGGTATCGGACAGGGCATCGACTTTATTGCCGCTTCCTTCGTGCGCAACGCAGAGGCAGTCAAGGAGATCAAGCAGATCCTGAAGGATTTCAACGCGGAGCACATCAGCGTCATCGCAAAGATCGAGAACGCGGAAGGTATCGACAACATCGACAAGATCATCAACGCGGCTGACGGCATCATGGTAGCCCGCGGCGATATGGGCGTTGAGATTCCGGCCTATGAAGTCCCGCATGTACAGAAAGAGATCGTCCGCAAGTGCAACCATAAGTACAAACCGGTTATCATCGCGACGCAGATGCTCGACTCCATGATCCGCAACCCGCGTCCTACGAGAGCGGAAGTCACGGACGTCGCAAACGCGATCAATGAAGGCACCGACGCGATCATGCTCTCCGGCGAGACAGCAGCCGGCAAGTATCCGGTGGAAGCCCTGAGGATGATGGTCCAGATCGCAGAGTCCACCGAGCAGAATCTTAACTTTGAGTCCAACGTGGACTACCGTTCTCTGCGCGGAGACGCGAACGTATCCAACGCGGTAGGAGCCGCGGCGGTCAACACAGCTACCTACGTCAACGCGAAATGCATCGTGACGCCGACCATGTCCGGCCTCACCGCACGCCTGATGTCGAACTTCCGTCCTTCGATCCCGGTATACGCGGTATCCCCGAACGAGTGGGCACAGCGCAGGATGCAGATCTACTGGGGCATCACTCCTCTGCAGGGATATCAGGAAGACTCAACAGAGAACATCATCTCCCACTCCATGTATATCGTGAGACGTGACGGCTATGTACAGTCCGGCGATATCGTGGTCTTCACGGCAGGCGACCCGGCCACCAATGTGATCAAGGGCAAAGGCGCCATGACCAACATGATGCACGTAATCCAGGCGAAATAAATGTGCGGGCTGATCGAGTAGGAGGCGTCTTTTCCTCCTGCTCGTCTGCGCGGCCCAGGTGCTGCGTCAGCAGCTGGTTTCCATGCCTGGGCCTGCGCATAAGAACAGAGCCCCGGAATCCAGATAAGATTCCGGGGTTTTCCATTGTATTATTCACTGCACTATTTTTAATTCTGAATCACACGTCCTGCGTACACCGCGTTGCCGCCGATGCCGCTGGTGATGATGCCGGCCCTGGAATTCGCGGCCTGCACAACCGCTCCATTTCCGATATACATACTCACATGGTAGATCGTACTTCCATCGAAATAGAAGATCAGATCGCCCGGCAGCGCCTCGCTGATCGGTATCCGCTGACAGTACGCCGCCTGATCCCAGGTGACGCGCGGAATGTAATAGCCGAACTGCGCGTAGATCGACTGCACGAAACCGGAGCAGTCCGCTCCGTGCGTCAGACTTGTCCCGCCCCATACGTAGGGATTCCCGACAAACTGAAGTGCATAGTTCACAATCGTTTGCCGAAGAGTCTGGCTTGTGGACGCTTTCTGTACGGAAGTCAGCGTATAATAGCAGGCCCGGTTGTCACGGGGCGAAATCAGCACCTGCGCGCGCGCAAACGATTCCTCACCGCTCTGCGCCACACGCGCGGCAGCCTCGTCTCCCCGGATCAGCGAACCGGCCTGTACAAAGCCGCGCGCGTCTCCCGACTCTACATAGACCCAGTCCGACCCGGTATCTTCCAGAATATAGCACAAACCGCCTTCCGGAAGCTGCCCGGTCACACGGGAATTCGTCTTCTTCTGCTCGTAGATATTCACGCTGCCCGCGGCAAGCGCATACACTTTGTCAACCACAACCTGATTGACTGTGGTCGTCGTATAGGTAAACGCCGCATTGTCTGTCTTGGCAAGCGTAAGCCGTGCCTCTGTCAGTTCATCTCCTCTGACACTGATAATACGGCTGGCGACATCTCCCGTCACGATATCTCCGCGATTGACAAAGCCGCGGACATTGCCTGACTCTATGTACACCCATTCCTTATCCGCATCTTTGAGCACATAACAGATCCCGTAGTAATCCATCTCGCCCACTACCCGGTAGGTGTCTCCCTTGCCCTCATATACCTGGCAGCCTTCCTTCGAGCAGACCAGCGCACACTGTTTCTCCACCTGAGTAAAGCGGTATTCATCTCCAAAAAATACCTTGCTCATATCATACTCGGGAATCGGCACCAGATCCGTATCCAGAGCGTACTGCGTCACTTCCACAACCTCCAGAATCAGTCCTGTTTCCTCCTCCGACTCCGATTCGGATTCTTCTTCCGATTCTTCTTCGGACTCTTCCTCCGTATCCGTCTCAGATTCCTCCTCATCTATGATGTCTTCTCCGTCTCCGGACTCATCCAGAATAATGTCTTCTTCCTCTGCAGGCCGGGATTCCCCATCCGGAACCGTCTCGCCTTCCGTACTGATCTCAGACTCCTCCCCGACGGTCTCAATCTGCGTTTCCTCTCCCGGTATGGGAGGCATATCCTCATCGAGAGCTCCCACCTCAGAAGCGCTGACACACAAATGTGCCGACGCTGCCATCATGAGGCATAAGGCAGCCGTTAAAAATTTTTTCCTGTGCAACTTAATCACCTCTGATCTTCCGATCCCTTAACCCTCTCTTCTGTTCTCCCGCGTGCCTCACAGGGCAGGCGCCATGCCATGCCCAAAGTTCCGCACAAATCTTTATCTGAACCTGTCTTTTTGCGAATCCATAGTTTTCCCGATTTTTAAGATTTCTTTAAATCTTTCTTTAAAAATCCTTTTTACAGTACCACGTTTTTTAAAAAATGTCTATATAATTAACAAAATATACACATTTTTATTATGGTAATTGTTTCCTGCTTCTGCAGAACCGGAACATGTCAGGTACCGCCAGCACTGTAAAACGCGGCTGTGTTATTTCCTCCACGTATTCCTTGAAAACAGAATCAGCAGCGGAAACAGTTCCAGTCTTCCCGCCAGCATGTCAAACGTCAGAACCAGCGTGGAAAAAGCAGAGTAGCCGCTGAAATTGCAGGTCGGCCCCACCCGCTCAAGCCCCGGGCCAATGTTGTTCATCGTCGCCGCGACCGCGGTAAAGTTTGTCGTGAAATCAAAATTGTCCACCGAGATCAGCAAAAGTGAAACCCCGAAGATCAGAACGTATGTTGCGAGAAACACGCAGACGGAACGGATCACTGCCGTCTCCACCATCTTCCCGTCCACCTTCAGCGTCCTGACTCTGTGCGGATGGGCGATCAGATTCAGTTCCCTTCTCACAGCCTTTAACAGAATCAGAATTCTCGATACCTTGATTCCGCCGCCTGTACTGCCCGCGCAGGCTCCGATGAACATCAGGATCACAAGAATCGTTTTCGAAAAGGACGGCCAGATATCAAAATCGGTCGTCGCAAAACCGGTCGTCGTAATGATCGAGCCGACCTGAAACGCGGCGTGGCGCAAAGCCTCAGCCAGAGAGTCAAACATTCCGGCTATATTTGCCGTGATCAGCACAATCGACACAAAAATAATCAGAAAATACAGACGCACCTCGGTAGACTGGGCCGCAAGCTTCGCTTTCTTTTTTATAATCAGATAATAAACATTGAAATTCACGCCGAACAGAATCATGAACACGGTAACCACAACCTGAATATACGGCGAGTATCCTCCAATGCTGTCATTCTTGACGCCAAAGCCTCCTGTTCCGGCAGTTCCGAACGTCGTCGTCAGAGCGTCAAACAGCGGCATGCGGCCAAGCAGCAGAAAGATGAGCTGCAGCAGCGTCAGCACCAGATACATTTTGTAAAGCAGAAGCGCCGTGCTCTTCACCTTCGGCACCAGTTTTCCGACAATCGGACCGGGGCTCTCCGCCTTCATCATGTACATGTTCGTCCCGCCCGCGAGCGGCAGAACCGCCATCACAAACACCAGAACGCCCATTCCTCCGACCCAGTGCGTAAAACTGCGCCAGAACAGCACACACCTCGGGAGCGGCTCAACCTCCGCCAGGATGCTCGATCCGGTAGTCGTAAACCCGGACACCGTCTCAAACAGCGCATCTATATAGGAAGGAATTGCCCCTGTGAACACAAATGGAAGCGCTCCGAGCGCACTCAGCACAATCCAGCTGAGCGCAACGGTCACAAAACCTTCTCTCGCGTAAATCGATGTATTTTTCGGCCTTTTCCTTGTCATTGGAAATCCGACAATAAGACAGATCAAAGCGGTCAGCAGCAGCGAAATCGTTGCTTTCTCCCGGTATATTATGCCGGTCAGACAGGCGGGAAACAGAAACACCGCCTCAAAATTGATCACCCAGCCCGTCACATATAAGATCATTCTGTAATTCATGGTATCCCCCCAAAACCACAGCAGCACTGCTTACTGCAGAATATCGCTGATATCATTAAGGCCCGTCATCTGTGTGATAATGATAACCGTATCTCCCTTCTGAAGCACATCGCTGCCCCGCGGCACAATAATCTTCCCGTTGCGGGTGATGCTGGCAACCAGAATTCCCTTCCGAATCTTCAGTTCCTGAAGCGGCGTATCTGTCACGCGGGACTTCTCATGAATATAGAACTCCAGCGCCTCCGCCTTGTTGTCAATAATGCGGTGCAGCGTCTCCACGTTGCTTCCCAGCGAGTTCTTCATTGACCGGACATACTGGATAATATACTCGGAAGTAAGATTTTTCGGATGAATAATTGTATCCAGATCCAGCTCGCGGATCACCTCGTCGAACGCGATGCGGTTGATCTTGGTGATAATCTTTCTGGGACCGATTTTTTTCGCGTACAGGGAAAGCAGTACATTCTCCTCGTCGATATTCGTCAGCGCGGCAAACGCATCGGCTTTTTTCAGTCCCACCTCAAGGATCAGATCCTTGTCCGTGCCATCCCCGTTGATGATCGTCGCCTTCGGCAGCAGTTCACAGAGCCTGTTGCACCGGTCGATATCCTTCTCAATAATCTTTACTTTCACTCCATTTGACAGCAAAGTAAGCGCCAGGTAATAGGTAATCGATCCGCCTCCCGTGATCAGGATGCTCTTGATCTGGTTCGAAACAAGACCCACCTGCTTAAAAAAATTATTGGCATCTGCGGACACCCCGACAATTGACACAAGATCCTTTCCCTGCAGTTTGGAATTGCCATCCGGTATGATAAGCTCATCCCCGCGCTCAATCGCGCAGATCAGGACATTCCTTCTCATCTTGACCGGAATATCGACAATGCGCTGATCTACCAGGACGGAATCCGCCGGCACGCGGAATTTCAGAAGCTCCGCGCGGCTCTTCGCAAAGCCGTCCACCTCGATCGCGGACGGATACTTCAGAATACGCGAGATTTCTCTGGCCGCTATCTGCTCCGGGTTGATCACCATCGCAAGCCCAAGCTCTTCCTTAATATAATCAATCTCCGCACTGTATTCCGGATTGCGGACTCTGGCGATCGTGTGACAGTTGCCTGCCTTCTTCGCGATCAGACAGCAGAGAAGATTCAGCTCATCCGATCCGGTCACCGCGATCAGAAGATCCGCATGCTCCACATCGGCGTCCATCTGCGTTGAATAATTTGCGCCGTTTCCGATTACCCCCATAATATCATACTGGCTGGAAAAATCCTCCACAATCTTTTCTTTATTATCAATCACCGTAATATCATTGTTCTCGCTGCTCAGCTCCGCAGCAAGCGCCTGGCCTACCTTGCCCAGCCCCACAACAATAATTTTCATATGTACACCCTCTTTTTATAATCCAGTGTCTTTAAACTGTCATTTCTGACACCTCATTCGAAAGTATGGCACTGCACCATGATTATATATAGATACGCTCCATTTTTCAAGGGGAAGTTCATCCCTTCTTGACGAATCCGTGTCCATCTATTATGATGGATACGGCTTTATCAGTTATCACGAATGAAGGAGGCAGCATTTATGGGTGGATTTTTCGCAGTCGCTTCAAAGGAGTCCTGCGTACTTGACCTGTTTTTTGGAACTGATTACCACTCCCATCTCGGCACACGGCGCGCAGGCATGGCAGTCTACGGCAAAAAAGGATTTGACCGTGCCATTCACAACATCCAGAATTCTCCGTTCCGAACAAAATTCGAGCGGGATGCCGAAGATCTGGAGGGAAATCTCGGCATCGGATGTATCTCTGATTTCGAGCCGCAGCCGCTTCTCGTCAACTCCCACCTGGGAAGCTTCGCGATCACCACAGTCGGCAAGATCAACAACGCGGAACAGCTGGTAGACGAGTGTTTTAAATTGGGACATACCCATTTTCTTGAAATGAGCGGAGGAACGATCAACCCGACGGAGATCACCGCCGCGTTAATCAACCAGAAATCCTCAATCGTTGAAGGACTTCGCTACGTACAGGAGCGCGTTGACGGTTCTCTGACCGTCCTTCTGCTGACCACGACGGGCATTTACGCAGCCCGCGACCGCCTTGGCAGAACGCCCGTCATCATCGGCCGCAAAGAAGGAGCTTTCTGCGCTTCTTTTGAGAGCTTTGCCTACCTGAATCTTGGTTATGAGGATTATAAAGAACTGGGACCCGGGGAGATCGTATTCATAACCCCGGAAGGAGTCGAGACGGTCGGCGAGCCAGGAAAAGAAATGAAAATCTGCTCTTTCCTCTGGGTCTACTACGGATACCCGACTTCCTGCTACGAAGGAGTCAACGTCGAGGCCATGCGCTATGAGTGCGGCCGTCTGCTGGCCACGCGCGACAACGTCTATCCTGACAGCGTCGCCGGCGTCCCGGATTCCGGCACCGCGCACGCGATCGGCTACTCCAACGAATCCCGGATCCCGTTCGCGCGGCCGTTCATCAAATACACGCCGACCTGGCCGCGTTCCTTCATGCCGGTCAATCAGGAGCAGAGAAACCTGATCGCGCGCATGAAGCTGATCCCGGTCCACAAACTGATCAAGGGCAAACACCTGCTTCTGATCGACGACTCCATTGTACGCGGAACGCAGCTTCGCGAGACGACGGAATTTCTGTACCAGAGCGGCGCAAAAGAAGTGCACATCCGCCCGGCCTGTCCGCCGATCATGTTCGGATGCAAATACCTGAACTTCTCCCGCTCTTCCTCTGACCTTGACCTGATCGCGCGCCGCGTGATCCTGAAGCGAGAGGGAGAACCTACGAAAGAAATGCTGGAAGACTATGCGGATCCCGACAGCCAGAACTATCAGGAAATGATCGAGGATATCCGGAAAGAACTGAATTTTACAACACTGCGGTATCACCGGCTCGACGACATGATCCAGTCGATCGGGATCTCGCCGTGTAAGCTGTGCACCTACTGCTGGAATGGAAAAGAATAGAGAACTATCCATATCGCAACCGACCATATGAAAAATCAGGTGCAGGGCCAAACAGGGTCCTGCACTTTTCATCTTCCAATACCGTCTTGCTGTCCCGCTTGTTTTCTCTCGCCGCCATTGAGAGAATAGCTACAGATTAATTTGCAAATTTTTCAATTCCGCTTAATTTTACGATATCGTCATTGCTCCAATATCGATTGCTCCAACGGTAATATATATCTTTGCGTTTCTTAAATATCCTGAACGGCTCCTGTGTGTTATCATATATATGCAGGATATCACATATCCCAACCAACTTGGGAAGCAGAGCAAGCGCCCTGTCATATCTTGACCTGATTTTTTCTTCCGGTACGCCATGCCCTCCAAGTGCTTCCCTTGCATTCACTCTTGCGACATTTATATCTGCATTGCATGTTAAAACATAAATCCCCCTGATAAAATACCCCGCTTCCTTTGCCCTTTGCAATAAAAGCAAATTCCTGTCAGTAGACAATACGGTTTCGAATGTAAAATCTTTCCTGTTTACTATCATGCACTCCCTTAATTCTTCTGCTTTTATTGCTGCTTCCAAATCAGTACATAAAGTAGACCTTTTTATATCGTCTGCATTGATATACTCGCCTCTGATCTTTGCCATTCGGGTAATTGTTGATTTACCGCTCCCATTTGGACCAGCAAATACAATAATCTCCGGAAGTTTTATCACATCACTTTCCGACATACTCACGCCTCCCATCAGGATATTCAAGATACGCCTTTTGGGTTTCATCGTCATATCCTGCAACAGGCAGTCCCTTTATTTTTCTTACTTCATTGTCAATCCTTATAGACTCCCTGAACCTTAGCGTTAATTCCTCGTCAGAAAGTCCGCAGGTGGAATCTAATTCATTCAAGATCGTCATTGGATAATCTCCTTCCTAAATTTTGTATGTGTTACGGCATGTAAATGATTATTTATTCCTCAATAGTACTTTTTCCTCTGTTAACCCACTCATTATCCATATTGCTTTCCTCTCAGCTAACGGTTAATCCATTTATACATTTATCATCATATTATATTGGATGTACTTTTTCAACCTGTAAATTGATATTTATTAGCTGTTTCAATGCAAAAAAACTGATGCCGCAGCACCAGTCCTAAAATACTATTTGAAATCCAATATAACACAATTTTCTGTAAGCATCTCATCTCCGACATATTCTTTCAGTACCTCGCGTACCGTCGTAATCCTGTCTTCTCTCCAGGCATTTGCGCCGCAGAAGACAAGCCCGTTCTCCGTATCGCCTGTGACGGCATTGATCAGAGCCTGTGTGATGCAGTACGGCGTCTTTGCGGGACTGCAGACAGAAAGGCACTGATAACAATGCGCCGGTGAAATCTTGTGCTCCTGCACCCGATGGATAAAGGCATTGCGGATCGCGCGCCCCGGCATCCCGACCGGACTTTTGATGATCGCAATATCCTCTTTCCGGCACTTTACGTAGGCTTCCTTGAACTGCCGGGCTGCGTCACATTCCTCCGTCACGACAAAACGTGTGGCCGCCTGTATCCCATCAGCGCCCAGCTCCTGCTGATGTATCAGATCCGCGTGCGTACGGAACCCGCCCGCCGTGATGACCGGAATATATTTTCCGTGCTGTTCCCCGAATTCCCGCACAAAACGGATAATCCTGCGCACTTCTTCCTCATACCAGCCCAAAGTTCCGCCCTTGTCAGACTGAACGCTACAGTTCCCGGAAGTTTCCTCTTCTTCTCCCGGAAGCTCTCTGTTTTCCCGCAACCTGGAAAAACCTTCTGCTCTCTGCAATTTGAAAAAACTTTCCTCTTCCCGCAGTCCGGAAAACCCTTCCCCTGCCTGCAGTCCGGAAAATTCTTCCCCTGCCTGCAGTCCGGAAAATTCTTCTGTTCTCTGCGATCCGGAAAACCCTTCCTCTTCCTGCAGCCCGGAGAAATTCACGGCTTCCTGCGCCCGCTCCGCCTCCTCCTGCGTAAATCCAAGATGTCCGCCGGCAAGCGGACCTTCAATGATCACGGCGTCCGGCAGCTCGTTCTCCTTTTTCAGCCAGCGTCGGCAGATCACACTCGCGGCTTTGAGTGAAGAAACAATCGGAATCTTTTTTACGGCGCTTCCTTTCGTAAAAAACGGAAGATCCATCGGCAGGCCCGCGCCGGACACAATGAAGTCCGCTCCCTGACGTACTGCCTCACGCACGTATTCTCCGTAATTTTTTGTGACCGTCATGATATTGACGCCGATCATCCCGCGCCCCCCGGCAATTTCCTTCGCCCTGGCAATCTCCTTCCCGATTGCCCGCAGATTCGCGCGCATCGGATTCCCGGCAAAATCCGGCTCCGCAAATCCGATCTGGGCCGTGGAAATCGTGCCCGCGCCTCCCTCGGCGGCAACCGCGCCCGCAAGCCTCCCAAGGCTCACTCCTACACCCATGCCGCCCTGAAAAACAGGAATTTCCAAACATGGAAACATCTCCGCAAACTTTCCGGATACAGCGCAGCGTTTGTTCTTCAAATCATTATCTCTTTTCATTCCTTTTACCTCGGCACTGCCATCCGGCGGAAACGATCATAGCGCTGATTCAAAATTTCCTCTGACGTCATCCTGTCATATCGTCCCAGAAAACTCAGGATTTCCTGCTTCATATACCCTGCAAGCTCATCCATATGCTCCCGGTCGGCCGCCTCCGGCTCCGGTATCACTTTCTCCACGATCCCCGCCTCGCAAAGCTCATCCGCAGTGATCTTCATGACTTCGGCTGCCTCCGCCGCACGCTTTCCGTCCTTCCAGAGAATTGCGGCAAAGCCTTCCGGCGAGAGTACAGAGTAAATCGAATTTTCCAGCATCCAGACTTCGTTCGCGACGCCAAGCGCAAGTGCTCCCCCGGAACCGCCTTCTCCGATCACAATCGCAAGAACCGGAACACGCAGTCCTGCCATCTCAAACAAATTCCGGGCAATCGCCTCGCCCTGCCCGCGCTCCTCCGCGTCGACTCCGCAGAACGCTCCGGGCGTGTCAATAAAAAGAATGACCGGCCGGCCAAATTTATCCGCCTGTTTCATCAGGCGGAGCGCCTTGCGGTATCCCTCCGGCTTCATCATTCCGAAATTCCGGTGTCTGTTCTCTTTCGCGCTGCGTCCTTTCTGCTGTCCGATCACGGTCACGTACCGTTTTCCGAGTCCGGCAATCCCTCCGATCACCGCCCTGTCGTCGCCGAAAAGCCGGTCGCCGCGCAGTTCCATAAAACCATCAAATATCTTTGCGATATAATCCGAAGCATGCGGACGTTTTTCTTCGCGTGCTGTCTGCACGCGGTCCCAGGCTGTCCTGTTCTGTTCCATTTTCTGTTCCATACATTTCTCCTGCTTTCCCTGCAATACGCTGATGTCTTCTGCATCTGTCGGCAGCTCTCATCCGAAAGCTCTGTTCATGGTTTTCTCTCTCTGACATTTTTCTGTATACACACAGTTTTTCCTCTGTGTGGCACCGTCAGCAAAAACGCACATTATCTCCTGTCTGATTCACATTTCTCACCGGGCCGCTCCGTTCCGCCAGGATATCGACACCGGAATGCAAATCTCCTCCATCATCGGCACGCGCAGCTCTGCAGCAGCACT
Organism: uncultured Lachnospiraceae bacterium; assembly: GCA_947588845.1. Lineage (GTDB taxonomy): Bacteria > Bacillota > Clostridia > Lachnospirales > Lachnospiraceae > Choladousia. Next base: position 13,467 of record CANQAR010000040.1, on the reverse strand, counting down.
CCCAGCGTTGTCCGCATCTGCTCCCGCCTGACGATCCGATCCACAAACCCGTGTTTCTGCAGAAACTCCGCACTCTGAAACCCCTCCGGGAGCTTCTGCCCGATCGTCTGCCGAATCACTCTGGCACCGGCAAATCCGATCAGCGCGCCCGGCTCCGCAAGAATCACATCGCCAAGCATCGCAAAGCTCGCAGTCACGCCGCCTGTCGTGGGATCGGTCAAAACGGGGACATACAGCAGCCCCGCTTCATCATGACGCTTCAATGCCTGTGAGGTCTTCGCCATCTGCATCAGAGAAAAGATTCCCTCCTGCATCCGCGCGCCGCCGGAACAGCAGAACAGAATCACCGGCAGACGCTCCGCCGTGGCGCGTTCCACCATCCTTGTAATCTTCTCCCCGACCGCGGTACCCATGCTTCCCATGATAAAATCCGGCGACATCACGCCAAGCGCAGTCCTGCTGCCGCGGATCAGCGCCTGCCCCGTGACGACAGCCTCTGTCAGTCCGGTTTTTTCCCTCATGTCCCGCAGCTTATCCTCATAGCCAGGAAACGAAAGCGGATCATCTCCCGTCAATTCCCGGTCCCACTCTTCAAAGGAATCCTTATCTGTCAGCATCCGGATCCTCGTCCACGGATCAATCCGAAAATTTTTTCCGCATTCTGGACAGCAGTACCAGTTTTCCCGGATATCTTCTTCATACAAAATCTTTCTGCAGGCGTCGCATTTTCGGAATAATCCATCCGGAACTTCCTTCCTGCTTTTGTTTTTTCCGGTCTTTTTTGCCGTATCCAACGCTTCGACTGACGGAAGGACATTTTCCAGCGAATCTTCTTCTGCCGGAAGCGTCTCTGTCTTTTTAAATTTTCCCCGCAGCATTTCCATTCACCTCATTTCATTCAGTTCTATGGCAAACGCACAAAACCGTCTGGCATGCATTCCTGCAGGTATTCAAATTTGGTCTGTCGGCCTGCTTTTTCATACCCTGCGGCGTCAGCAATACTGCTCCAGCATCCGGTTGACCGCCCCGGCGTCCCCGACCGCGAATGCCTCGCTGCCTGTCAGTTCATACTGAAAATCCAGATTCGTCGTGACGCCCTCGATCACCAGCTCTCCAAGCACACTTCTAAGCTTGTAAATCGCTTCTCTTCGGTTGTCCGCGTGAACGATCACCTTCGCAAGCATGGAATCATAGTAAGGCGGTATCTGATACCCGTTGTAGAGCAGAGAATCCACGCGCACCCCGTTTCCTCCCGGCAGGTACAGATCCGTGACTGTTCCCGCACACGGAAGAAAATGGCGGGCAGGGTCTTCCGCCGTGATCCTGCACTCGATCGCGTGGCCGCGCAGCCGGATATCTTCCTGCGTGTATTTCAGCCGCTCCCCTGCCGATATCAGGATCATCTGACGGATCAGATCGATTCCGGTCGCCATCTCCGTCACCGGATGCTCCACCTGAATCCTCGTATTCATCTCCATAAAATAAAATTTCCGGTCGTCATCCACCAGAAATTCCACCGTTCCGGCGCTGTAATATTCCGTCGCCTTTGCCGCCCGGATGGCCGCTTCCCCCATTTGGGCACGAAGTTCCTCATCGAGAAATTCCGCCGGCGTCTCTTCCACCAGCTTCTGATGTCTTCTCTGAATCGAGCAGTCGCGCTCTCCGAGGTGAATGGTATTCCCGTATTTATCCGCAAGAATTTGAAACTCAATATGGCGCGCGCCGCCCAGATACCGCTCCAGATACATCCGGTCGTCGCCAAAAGCCTGCAGTGTCTCCTGCTGCGCTGTCGCAAACAATTCCTCAAACTCCTCCGGATCCTTTGCAACACGCATTCCTTTTCCGCCTCCGCCGGCAGAGGCCTTGATCATCACAGGATAGCCGATTTGTCCGGCTGCTTTTGCCGCGGCAGCGGAATCCGTAAACGTTTCTTTTGTTCCGGGGATCACGGGAACGCCTGCCGCGATCATCGTCCTTCTCGCCTCGGCTTTATCTCCCATGCGCTCGATGCTCTCCGGCGACGGACCGATAAAATCAATCCCGCATTGTATACACATTCTTGCAAACTTTGTATTTTCTGACAGAAATCCAAAGCCGGGATGTATCGCCTCTGCTCCGGTCACAAGCGCGGCGCTCAGTATACTTTCCATATTCAGATAACTGTCCTTTGCGCGCTCCGGTCCGACACAGACACATTCGTCCGCAAGCTGGGCGTGAAGCGCGTCGCGGTCCGCCGTGGAACAGATGGCCACCGAGGCGATCCCCATCTCGCGGCACGCGCGTATGATGCGAACGGCAATCTCTCCGCGGTTCGCTATCAAAATCTTTCGATACATTTCATTCCTCCTGCCTGGTCTTCTTTTTCAGTCTGTTTTGCCAAAGCACATTTCCCGGCAGACCGTTCTTTTCCTTCCTCCGGCTGAAAATCTGTTTCCCTGCTGCTCTGCCGGACGTTCCGGAACAAATCCATCTGCCTGCTGCGCCTTCAAAACCTTAAAATTTCGAACAGACGCAGGTTATCTGCCTCTTCGGAACAAATCACTGCACCGCGAAGGTCAGCTCTCCCTCCGCGCATACCTCGCCATCCACCGTGGCCGTCGCTTTTCCGACTCCCACCGGCCCTTTCAGTTTAATCAGCTCAACCTCCAGGCGCAGCACATCCCCCGGAACCACCTTGCGGCGGAACCGCGCTTTGCTGATTCCCCCGAAAAAGGCAAGCTTCCCGCGGTAGTCCTCATGGGACAGCAGAGCCACCGCGCCCACCTGCGCCAGCGCCTCGATGATCAGTACCCCTGGCATGACCGGCTCCGCCGGAAAGTGCCCCGCAAAAAACGGCTCATTGTAAGTGACCGCTTTCCGCCCGACCGCACGCTTCGCCGGTTCCAGCTCATCCACCCGGTCTACCAGAAGAAACGGCGCCCTGTGCGGCAGTATTTCCATAATCTGTTTTGTATCCAGCATTTTTTACCTCCAGATCTGTTTTGCAGCATTCATCGTCCTTCTGTCTGCACATCCGTCCTCACACGCATCAGCGGCTGCCCATACTCGACCATCTGCCCGTTCTCAACCAGAATCTCCTCCACAGTTCCGCTGCATTCCGCTTCGATTTCATTCATCAGCTTCATTGCTTCCACAATCCCGACCGTCTGCCCTGCTTTCACCGTATCACCGACTTTCACAAACGGCTCCTCTTTCTCCGATGCGGCCGCATAGAAAGTTCCAACCATCGGAGATTCTATAGAAACGTACTTGCCCGCCTGCTGTACATCCTCTGTTTCCTGCAGGGGAGCGGAATCTGCCGCATATGGAATTCCTTGCTCCGCTCCGTACGACGATCCAACATTTTCCGTGACTGGCGCCATTCCATATGCTTCTGAATCCGCCGCACCGCAAACGGTCCCGAAAGCAGTTCCGGCGTTTCCCGCATTTTTGTTTCCTATTTTTAACCGGATATCCGCATCCTGATACTCAAACGCCGTCAGCCCGGTGTTTTTAACTTTATCAATCACAGACATGATCTCATTCAGCCCAAGTCTCATATCTGCCAGCCTCCTGCATTTTATTTTTGTTTTTCCTGTTTGAAGCCCTGTTTCTCTTCGTGCTCACAGAGTTCTGAAACGCCTCAAATCCATGATGCCACGGATTTCTCCGCACTTCGTGCTCACGAAATCCTGAAACACCTCAAATCCGTTCATTCCCCCGCAAATTTTTTCACCAGAAGGCTCCCGTTATGGCCGCCGAATCCAAGTGAATTGCTGATAGCTGCCGTCACTTCCCGGCTAACGCCCTCTTTTGTGTAATTCAGATCCATCTCTTCCTCCGCCGACTCAAACCCGGCAGTCGGATGGATATAATCTTCCATCACGCTCTTCACGCACACGATAAACTCTGCAGCTCCCGCGGCCCCGAGCATATGGCCGGTCATGGACTTTGTCGAATTGACATTCAGCCCGTACGCAGCATCCCCGAATGCCCGCTTGATCGCACGCGTTTCAAACAGATCGTTATGATGCGTGCCTGTCCCGTGCGCGTTGATATACTGCACGTCGTTCACGGTAAGGCCCGCTTCCTGTATCGCAAGCAGCATCGCACGCGCGGCTCCGTCGCCGTCCTCGCACGGAGAAGTGATATGGTATGCGTCACAGGTCGCTCCGTATCCGGAGATCTCCGCCAGAATATGCGCTCCTCTTGCCTGTGCATGTTCCATCGACTCAAGCACAACGATTCCGGCCCCCTCGCCCATGACAAAACCGCTGCGGTTCTTGTCAAACGGAAGTGAAGCGCGGAGCGGGTCCGTGCTTGTGGAGAGTGCGGTCAGCCCCATAAATCCCGCGATTCCAAGCGGCGTGATCGCCGCCTCCGTACCGCCTGTAACCATCACATCCGCGTCGCCGCACTGAATCGAGCGGTACGCGTCGCCGATTGCGTGCGTTCCTGTCGCACACGCCGTCACAACATTGGTACATTTGCCTTTCAGACCAAAATGCAGCGCAACATTGCCGGCCGCCATATTTGTGATCATCATCGGGATCAGAAGCGGCGGCACGCGGCCCGGCCCTTTCGTCGTCAGCTTCGTATGCGCCTGCTCCATCAGCTGCAGACCGCCGATTCCACAGCCCACCGACACGCCGATTCGGCAGCGGTCCTCCTTCTCAAGATCAAGCCCCGCATGCGCGATGGCCTCAGACGACGCGGCCACCGCGTACTGGCTGAACAGCTCCATCCTCTTTGCTTCCTTGAAATCCATGCAGCTTTCCGGATCAAAATCATGGACCTCAGCCGCCACTTTTACCTTATAATTGGAAGTATCAAACCGGTCCAGCTCCCCGATGCCGACCTTGCCGGCCCTCAGACTGTTCCAGAATTCTTCCACTGTATTTCCAACCGGAGATATCACCCCGAGTCCTGTCACCACAACTCTTCTCATCCGATCCTCCTGTTCTTTTTCCTTTCCACCATAAAATAAACCATTATCCGGCTTTCTCAGATCCCCATGCCTCCGTCCACCGAAATCACCTGACCTGTAATATAGGCCGTCCGGTCAGACGCCAGAAACGCCACAGTCTCCGCGATATCCTTCGGCGTACCCATACGGCCGAGCGGTATCTGCGCGAGCGCCGCCTCTTTCACCTTCTCCGGAAGTACCGCCGTCATGTCTGTATCAATATAGCCCGGAGCCACCGCATTTACCGTGATGTTTCGGGACGCAAGCTCTTTCGCAAGGCATTTTGTCATGCCGATGATCCCAGCCTTCGCGGCGCAGTAGTTGATCTGCCCCGCGTTTCCATGGACTCCCGAGATCGACGACAGGCTGACGATCCTGCCATATCTTTTTTTCATCATGACTTTTCCCGCAAGCTGCATGCAGAAAAAAGCTCCCTTCAGATTCGTGTCAATGACTTGCGCAAACTCCGCCTCACTCATGCGGACCGCGAGATTGTCCCTCGTGATTCCCGCATTATTCACAAGAATATCGATCGGGCCAAGCGTTTCCGCAGCTTCTTTAAACAGACGCACACAGTCTTCTCTCTGTGATATATCGGCCTGTATGACGGCGGCACGCCTTCCCGCCGCGCGGATCAGCTCCGCCGTCTCCTCGGCCTTCTCTTTTGAACCGCTGTAGTTGACCGCGACGTCAGCCCCGTAACCGGCCAGGGTCAGCGCGATCTCTCTGCCGATCCCTCTTCCGCCGCCTGTCACCAGCGCGATTTTTCCTTCCAGCATAACCAAACCTCCTGCCGCTGAATTTTTTATATCTTCACAGTTCTTCCTTCAGCTTCGCAAGCTCCTCCGGAGTTCCCACCTGAAATACACGAGCTGACCGGTCAATCTTCCTCACAAAATTTCCAAGGGTCCGGCCCGGTCCGATCTCAACAAAAGTATCAATACCTTCGCGGAGCATATACTCCACGCTCTGCTGCCACAGCACGGAAGAACACACCTGTCTGCCAAGCAGATCCCGGATCTCCTCCGGCTCCTCCACGCTGCCCGCCGTCACATTTGAGACAAAGGGAATGGACGGTCTCTGAAGCCCGGCCGTTTCGAGCAGCGCTCTCAATTTTTTCCCCGCTTCCGCAAGCATCGGAGAATGAAACGGTCCGCTCACATTCAGCGGCACGGCGCGCATCGCTCCCGCCGCAAGCAGCCGTTTTGCCGCTTCCGCCACAGCTGCCGTCTCCCCGGTGATCACCTGCTGCCCGGGGCAGTTGTAATTCGCGACGCTCACCTGTCCTTCAACCGAAGCACAGATTTCCTCTGCCGCGAGAGGCTTCCGGCTGATAATCGCCGTCATCCCTCCCTCTCCGGGCGGAACCGCTTCTTCCATATAAATACCTCTCTGGCAGACAATTTTCACTGCCTCCGGCACAGAAAATACCCCGCAGGCAGCCAGAGCGCTGTACTCGCCGAGGCTCAGTCCCGCCGTCATATCCGCGCGGATCCCCGATTCCTCAACTGCTTTCAAAATGGCACATTCCGCAGTCAGCAGCGCCGGCTGCGTATACCTCGTCTGATCAATCCTGTCATTTTCCTCAAAACAAATATCCTCGATGGAAAATCCTGCCGCCTTTGAAGCTTCTGAAAATACGTTCCTGCTCACTTCATGCGAATCATAAAACGCCTTCGCCATCCCGATACACTGTGCTCCCTGCCCGGGAAATATAAATGCAATCCTGCTCATCTGCGATCTCCTGCTTTTTATCTATATTTTCTGTCTGTTTCCAGAATCCGTCCGCGGACTTCGGAGAAGAATCAATCGAGCTTCCGCAAATATTTTTGACCTTGAATTTCCGCACATCCTGGCAGAACGCAGACAGCCTTCTTTTAGTCATCCGTTCCGCTGCACACAACTGGCTTGAAATCTGCATTTTTATATCTTTAGAAGTGCCTCCGCCTCCTGCATGATCTCCTCAATCATCTCGCGGCAGCTCTGCTGTTTCTTCACCAGACCGGCAATCTGCCCCGACATCACGGAACCGTAATCGACATCGCCGTCCTGCACGGCTTTTCTCAGCCCGCCGATCGTCAGCGCCTCCAGCTCTTCGAAGCTCTTTCCCTCTTTTTCATATTCCAGATATTTTCTCGTCGTCCTGTTGCGCAGTGTCCGGACCGGATGGCCGGTCGAACGTCCCGTCACAACCGTATCAATATCCTTCGCACGCAGCACCCGGTCTTTGTAGTTCTGATGCACCACGCACTCGTCGGACACGAGGAAGCGCGTTCCCATCTGCACGCCGGACGCACCAAGCATCATCGCCGCCGCAAAACCTCTGCCGTCCCCGATTCCGCCTGCCGCGATCACCGGGATGCTGACTGCATCTGCAACCTGAGGCACAAGCACCATCGTTGTTGCCTCACCAATATGACCGCCGGACTCGCAGCCCTCCGCGATCACCGCGTCCGCGCCGCCCCGCTGCATCATCTTTGCAAGAGCAACCGAAGCCACAACCGGAATAACCTTTATCCCGGCCTCCTTCCACTGTTTCATATAAGGACCCGGATTTCCGGCTCCCGTCGTGACGACCGGAACCTTTTCCTCCACGACCAGACGCGCGATATCCTCCGCGTAAGGACTCAGAAGCATGATATTTACGCCGAACGGCCGGTCCGTCAGTTCCCGCGTCTTTCGGATTTCTTCTTTTACATAGTCATATGGGGCATTCGCCGCCGCAATAATTCCCAGCCCGCCTGCGTTTGAGACAGCGGACGCAAGAGAATGTTCCGCCACCCAGGCCATGCCTCCCTGCATAATGGGATAACGAATGCCGAGAAGCTCTGTCAAAGCCGTCTTCATCACTCTTCGATTCCTTTCTCTTTCAGATAATCCACGACAGACTGCACAGTCGTCAGCTTTTCCAGATCCTCATTCGGAATCTCCGTGTCATACTCTTCCTCAAGAGCCATGACCAGCTCAAACAGGTCAAGGGAATCCGCGTTCAGGTCGGCTTTGAAATCCGATTCAAGTTTGATATCCTTCTCATCAATATGTAACTGCTCCGCAATGATTGAAATTAATTTTTCCTGCATGATGAAATCTCCTTCTTTACCTTAAGTTTATCGTCTTCAATTACTTATACACGTCCAAAGAAAAAAACTTGCAGTTTATTTGTTAATAAAATTAACTTTCTGCAATTCGAAAAAAACAGCCTCATACCACAGCACAAGACTGCCAGGCTTATCCTAACGGCCGCATTTATCTTACAGAATGCATTTTCCCGTGCGACAGGAAAAATACAAATACTCCTGCCAGAGCCGCCGAGACGGCGGCAACCCCCGAAATCACGGCAATCCACACTCCCGCTTTCCCGTGTTTTTTCTTTGCGATCCGCTTCACATTCTCCAGATCCACCTCCGGAAAATGCTCTTCCAGAAGAGACAGATCAATATTACTCAGAATATCGATCAGCCGACACTGATTCCAACGGTTCATCCCGCCACCTCCTTCTCATAAACCTTCCTGATTTTTTTCCTGAGTCTTGAGAGCTTGCTGTCCACCGCATTCTCCGACATGTCCATCGCCTCCGCGATCTGTCTCGTACTCTGGAGGTAATAAAACCGGCGCAGCACCAGCTCTTTGTCTTTCTTTTTCAGGTCCCCCAGAATCCTGTTCAGCGCCTCAACCTCTTCCCGGTTTATAACCCTCTGCTCCAGGTTCTGACTGTAGTCAATGTACTCTGCCCGGAGCGTGTCAGACTCATCCGTCTCTTCTACTTCCTCAAGTTTTTTGAGTTTTCTCAGATAATTCAGCGCCGTGTTTCTCGTGATCGCCTTGAGATAGGTGGAAAAAGAAGCCTTCTCATAGTCATATCCGGCGCCATGTTCCCACAGTTTCAGATACACGTCGTTGACGCACTCCTCTACAGATGTCTCTCTGTCCCCGAGAATCGTGCCTGCTATGTAGCGGATCAGTTTCTCATACTGCTGCGCGACCAGCTCGATTCCCCGCTCGTCGCGCGACGCGAGAAGCTCCGCAATTTCACGTTCCATACGACCGCCTCCTTTCTGCCGCAAAAATCCGGTTTTCACCAGATCAGGCCTCTCTGGCCGGTAATTTTTCTGTGCACGAAGCGCCTGCCGCCCGCGGCACAGGATGTCTGCCCTTTAAAACGCTTTCAATTACTTATACACCCGAAAGAAAGAAAACTTGCAATTTATTTGTTAACAAAATTAACTTTTTTTAAAGAGAGCCGCTCCAACAGTCCATTTCCCTGTGCAGACCTGCGCACCCAGCCAGAGGCTTTTTGTGTCACAGGACGAAATTTTCTGTGAATCGAGTAGGAGGCGGCTTTCCCTCCTGCTCGCCCGCGCGGCCCAGGTACTGCGTCAGCAGCTGGTTTCCATGCCTGGGCCTGCGCATGAAAACAGGGCCGCCGGAAAATATCTGGTGGGACAAGCCCCCATTTGATACTTTTCCGACAGCCCCGCATAAAGCAGTAAAATTCAGCTTCGCTAAACTGCATTGCCAGTCTCATTCATAATATCTTCCGCGGAAGTAAACCTCCGCATGATCAAATTCACTATTCACACCAGCCTGCTCAGAGAGTGTCGCTCCCGGTTTAAGCTCACTGTCATCATCTGTGAGATATCCTGATTCATACCAGACCAGATTATTGTCCGCATCAAAAAACAACACATAAGCTTCAAGGAACTGTGCCGGGTTGGCGCCATTGTTTGTCACCGCGACAACAACATCCTCATCATTGATCGTCACCTCAGCCGACAAATCCTTCAGAACAGGCTCATAGTAGGAATCACTTCCAAACAGCTGATAATCAACCGTATCAATATCAAAAACTTTGTCAAAATAGAAATAACCAATCGAAGTCTCACCCGGACCAAGTATATCCAGAGTTAAATCACCGGCCCCGACCGCTTTCCCGGAAGCATCCCTGGCCACAGCGTTTCCTTTGAGCGAACAGGCCTCAGAAGAATTGTTGGTCACAACAAGGAAGTACAGCGAATCTCCGACGCTGGTTTCATATAAATATCCGACTGAGGAAAAATCTTCCGACAGAATGCTCTCTGACACGGGCGTCGACGACCCGTCAGACCTTCCGGTAAGATAAATCTCCACATGATCATACGTGTCATAACAGTTCAGCTGTGTCGACAGAGAAGCCCCCGGCTTGATCTGGCTGTCATTGTCTATCACATACTCGTTATCATACTTGATAATATTATCGTTCGCGTCCATAAAAAACGCATAGGCTTCAACAAATTCAGCGTTAATATCACCATTATTTGTGACAGTGATCGTAACATTTGTCTCATTCAGGCTTTTCTCAACCTCGAGATTTCCAAGAACAGGCTCATAATAAATGTCCTCATTGCAGGAAAGCTGATAATCAACCTTAGCAGCTCCGGAAACATCATCAAAATAGAAATAACCGATCGTCTCTTCTCCAGGGCCAATTATATCAATCGACAGATCGGCGGCTCCAAGAACAGCTCCGGCTGAGTCTTTGGCAGTCGCGTTTCCGCTCACCGACACCGTGGTCTGCGAATTGTTCTTAACTGTTACAAAATACAGCGTATCTCCAATGGAGTTTTCATAGAGCCATCCTTTCACGTCAAAATTTTCCTCTATGGCTACAGTATTTTCGGCCGCAGTACTTTCAGCTTCCGTACTTTCGGCAGCAGTGTTTTCAGCAGCAGTGCTTTCAGCGTCAGTCTGAACTTCCGTACTGCTCTCGTCATTTTGCTGCGTACGGTTATCATTCACAACAATATTCGCTGCGGATGCCTGCATCGCTATTCCGCAGACTGCCAGCATGACCGCAGCCAGACCAGCCGCAGCCAGGTTCCTCTTTTTCATTAATATCAACCTCCCTTTCCTTCTGTTTTCCAACAATTAATTACTTTTCTTTTTTCCTCATTTTGGCTTGTAATTTCATCTGATCGTACATTCAAGGCTTATCTGTAAGTCCTGATGCCAAATTCAGACTTACATCATCACAAAACAACCCATCCGTTTTTATTCATGGCAGTTCCCTGTCTGCAGGATATGAGGATTCACTGAATATCTATCCTCTCATTTTTGTAGAAATACTCTCGGTCACGCTCCCCGATCTCGCGGAGCACTCTGCAGGGATTCCCCGCCGCAACGACATTCTCCGGCACATCCTTCGTCACAACGCTTCCCGCTCCAATTACGGAATTATCCCCGATCGTGATTCCCGGGACAATGATCACTCCCGCGCCGATCCACACATTATTTCCGATATGAATATCTTTGTTATACTGAAGAGCCCGCTCTCTCAGAACCGGAAGGATCGGATGATTCGCCGTTGCGATCGTCACATTCGGTCCGATCATAACCTTGTCTCCAATAAAGATGTTCCCGTCGTCCACAAGCGTAAGATTGAAGTTCGCGTATACGCTGTCACCCAGAAAAACGTGTTTCCCGGCCCAGTTTGCGCGCAGCGGAGGCTCAATATAGCAGCCCTCCCCGATTTTCCCGAACATCTTTTTCAGCAGTGCGGAACGCTTCTCAGGTTCCGACGGCCGCGTGGCATTAAATTCATACAGCAGGTCAAGATAAGAACTCTGCTCTTCCATAATAGCAGAATCACCCGGATCATAGATCAGTCCGGCATCCATGCGCTCCCGTTCTGTCATAGAATTGTCCCCCTTCTCATATATTTGACGATAGTATACTATGTTCTTCAGACAGCGGCAAGGATAAAAATGAGCGGAACCTGCAAAGCATGTTCCGCCCATCCTGAGAAAAACTGATCCTCAGACATCTTATCTGTTAATATAATCTTCTACATTGTCGGCTGTAACCGGCTCGAAAGGCACCCACATAATATAGCCTGTCTCGTCTGTCTCGTAACCGGTATCACTGCTCAGCTCATTGCCCACGACCAGATTGTAGGCAGCCATCAGAGCGCCGTACCCCTGACCTTTTCCATCCTGGAATACCGTCATCGCCAGAGTGCCGTCCTGCACTGCCGCGCAGCCATCCACCGTCGCGTCGATTCCGACAACCGGCGTATCCGCCGGGTCTTTGCCAGCCTGATTCAGGGCCTCGATCGCGCCAAGAGCCATCGCGTCATTGTTTGCAATGATACAGTCATACTCGGCGGTGTCGATCAGCGGGTTAATGAGGTCCATCGCAGTCGCGCGGTCATAATCGGCTACCAGAGGTGCGGACGCTTCCTCGGCGTTAATTCCGTTATCTTTCAGCGCGTTCAGCACGGACTCCGTACGCTGTGTCGTATAAGTCGCTCCGAGCGTACCGCTCAGGAAAATGTATTTGATATCGGTCTTTCCTTCCGCCTTGAAATGTTCCGCAAGCCACTCTCCCTGGAAAGCGCCGGACTGGTTCTCATCCGACCCCACATAGACTACATTTTCATTCAGAACCGACAGATCGTTTGGCGGCACATTGACAAATACAACCTTCATGTCGCCGGCAGCCTCAATAATCTGCGCTGCGGTCGCGGTGTCCACCATGTTTACGATCACTGCCTTCTGCCCGGCATTCCTCGCCATCTCGACAAACTGGATCTGTTTTCCCGTGTCATCCTGCGCATCCTGCGTCACAAGATCAATTCCAAGCTCCTCAGCCGCTTCCAGCATACCGGATTCCAGCGTGGAGCGGAATTCATCCCGATGCCCCATGATACAGGTGACTCGTCCGAGATCCTCAAATCCCCCGCCAGTTCCGGAAGTTTCATCTTCCTCCGCTGCTTTCACACCGCTGCCGCCGAGGGACATCCCCATCACCATTGCTCCTGCCAGTAACATTGTCAGTACACGTTTCTTCATTGCCTGTCTCCTTTCTTTTTTATACATTATGTTTTTGTTGTTACAACCCATTTTGCAGGCACTCAATTTCCTTTTTGTGCCATAACCATAATTTCCTTATCATTATTGATTCTTTTGTAAAAACAGGAAAAAATATTGTTGAATTTCTTTGCTGTTGTCCCTTATAATACAGAGTAGAAGAGAAAAAAGAAATGCCGTTTCTTGCCGGAGAATATACATTTTGTGCTCTAATTGAGGAGATTAATAGATATGTCGATAAAAGAACTGCAGAATGACGCCGTTATCAAAAACGAACCTGGAATTATCCGCAAGATGGGAAAAGGATTCCATATGCCGGAACCCTTTGCCGTTCAGAATCTGTTTTATATGATCTGGGGAGATGAATATCTCTGTGATACTACGTATTATGTGAACAGAAAATTCCTGGATTCCCTGAGTCTTTTTCATATCGTCCACGGGGAAATGGAATTTAAATACCGCGGAAACCAGTTCACCGCTCTGGCCGGAGATACGGTTTTTCTCGACTTCCGGTATCCTCATTATTACAAAGCTGTACAGCGGACACGGGTCCGTCAGTATCTGATCGCCGGAAACGCCGCGCAGTCCTACTTTGAACTACTATAATCCAATTTAAATAAAACCATGTTTTATTCCTGCTTGTTTTGCCCCTGACATTTCCTTGTCCGGGGCTTGGGT
>CANQAR010000039.1 GCA_947588845.1 uncultured Lachnospiraceae bacterium | reverse complement strand
GCTGAAGGAAACGTTTGAACAGCAGTATGGAGAAGGAATGGCGGAATTTTTCGCGGATGCCGTTCTGGAATTTTACAGGGCGTGCTGATTTTCGAATCCGTCTGGCATCTTTTGACTTCAACATCATGTTTATGGTATAACATCAAATAACGGGCCGGGCGGGCGCCCGCCCGGCAAATTCGGAGGTGATGAAAATGATTTTTGAAACAGGTAATCCGGCGCGGCAGATGTTCTGGGGAAATCTCCTGCTGGTGGGCTGCTGTGTCTTCTATCTGCTCTGGTGGGTTCTGGCGTTTAACCCTGCGGGCGCTGTCAAAGGGATGAGATCCGGCTGGCTGCTGATTCCCGCGCTCATTTTGGGCTGCGCCGCAGTGACCCTGATCATTCGGGGAGCTGGCGGAGCGAATACGTCCGGGTCTTTCTTTTCTGCCGGAACCGTCTTTATAGCAGGCGCGTTCTCTTATGCGGTGCTGCTCATCGTGACCAGGCTTGCGTTTCACCGGCAGGTAACTACCGAGCTTTTTCTCATTGTTGGCTGGACCGCTCTGGCTTTCCTGGAAGTCAACGCTCTTTGCGGTCTGGGATCCATCACCCGGAGCGGAGCAGTTGGTCTGTTTGCGGCGGCTGTCATTGTGGCGGCGCTGAGCATGGTCTGCTATATGTTGTACTATGATCTTGCCAGCTGGACAGGATATGTGGACGGGATGATTCCGCTTATCCTGGTGGCTGTTTTCATGGCGGTGCTGGCGGTTCTCATAGCCATCACCCAAAAAAGTATTGATTTTGACGCCATGCAATAGTTTATTCCATAATTACCGCGAGAAAGGAAAACTCAGATTATGAAAGATTATCATTTTGCATAATTTCTGCAAAATTGCAGATAATTGAATTAATATATTCTACTTGAGAGTTGAAAGTTTTCAGTAGAAAGAATAACCCTTCCACATGGTTTTATGGTATTCTTTAATCACTACAATAAAAGAATACAAGCCACCAGAAAGAGTTATTCCTTATATGCGTTTACCGTATAGTACAAACTTTTAACTCTCAAGTTCATTTACAGATTTCTGGAATACTCCATTGCTTTCCGACTTAATTCGCGGACACTTAAATTATCATCCAGATACTGTTCACGCCATTTTGTATAGTCAAATGGTTCACGGGATATCAGGACAATGAATCTTTCAGCATCTACGTAGCCAAGACTGGATATTAGAGCATTCATACCTTCCTGTTTCACAACGGTGTCTGTCTTCATATTCATACCTCCACTTCATTAACAAAAACAACAGGACTAACTATTTTGATTTCTGATATCGGAGTGTTCAGTAATTTTTTATCCGTAGTCAGGTAGTAATCACAGCCAGCGGATACAGCACAGGAAATATGCAGGGCGTCAAAAGTTTTGATTCCCTTTACTGCAAGTGATTCAGCAAACAGGAGAATTTCGTCTGTTTCTTCTGACACGATAAAAGATGCAAGTGTTTTCCAGGGTGCGATGGCAAGACGCTTTTCCTCATATGGATTTTTTCCGTTTTCATAATCCAATATATAAGACCATACCAGGTCATAAACACCTTCCCGGATTTTAGCCTGAATATATAGTTTTGCCTGTGTTTCCAAATGGATTTTCATTTGTGTCTGATCGTCAAACGGTCTGTTGTAACAGCAATTATCCAGATAAATCCTCAATAGTTTATTCACCGCCTCAGTTTTTATTAAGTATAACACAAAACAGGGAGGCAGGGAAAGGGTAAATATGAACTTTGGAGTGCTTAATACGAAAAAGATGCTGCTGGTTACGGGGGAATGGTAACTTGTAACCCGTTATACAGATTTACAGCTTCATCGGAGGCGTTGCTGTCATTCCGATAATGGAGTATAATGCGCTTGAAGGGAGATGCAGATCGATGTATATGACAGCAAAGCAGGCCGTTTCGGACGAAGAACGGGAGGAAGCCGAATGGATAAGAGCCGAACTTGAAAAGGCTGTGGAGGGGTTCGCGCAGGACGCAAATGGCAGGGGGCGCGACAGGCTTACAAACAGTCAAGCTATTATTGTAAGGGCGATCGCAAAGAGGAATCCCGGCGCGGATGTACACGCGATGATTGACGCGATCGGGAGAGCGCTGCCGGGGACTGACCCGACAGAAATCTACGCGAAAAGTATTAAAGCGGGTATTTTGCCGCCGATATCAGAGACGACAGGGCGGAGGCTCAACGACCTTGCGGCACTGTGGAAATATACGATTGAAAGCTATTTTGACGGGAAGCCGCGTCCGACGATTGATGATATACTCGACGAAGAGAAAGCGGAAGAGCTGCGCGGTAATCTGCTCGATGAAGTGAGACTTTTTACCAGACTTACGAATGCTGTGGGGAGACAGGGAAGCATGATCCCGATTCCGAAATGCTTTGACCGATACGGAGCGGTCGCGCTCATACGCTATACGGGGGATGTGGCAAGCGTAAAACCGCTTGACCGGAAGGACGATCCCGACAATGTTTATTATTACCATCATACAGGCCCGCAGGCGGGAATCTGGACAAGTGATACAACAGGCCACGGAGTTACAAAACAGATCGCCATGCATCTGGGCATGATCCCAAATGATTATGATAAAATTTACAAGGCCATAGAGCCTGCGATCCGTAAGAACGTCATACAGGAGCACACAGACATCAATCTGGTGCCGTGCAATAACGGCATTGTCGATATCAGCAATGTAAAACCGGCATATGGACCGATTGATCCGGCGCTCACCGGATTTGAGTTTACGCCGTATTTACTGGATGATGGGACGGAGAACCCGGAATACGTCAGGAAATACAGGGAAAAGGGGATCCATTTCCTGTATAAATGGGATACGGATTTCAACCCGTCGCGGACTGTTCAGCCTGTACTGACAGGGTACGACGCCAACCCGCCTGTCGCGGATGATAATAAATGGGGTCCGGAAGATCATATGAAGCAGGCGCTGGCCGGAAATGAAAACGCGGTCCGGCTCATATGGGAATTATTTAATTTCGCGCTGCGCGGGGTTTCCGGCGGCTATGGTTTCTGGTTTATCGACGGAAGCAGGAACAGCAAAGGCGGCGGCGCGAAATCTACGACTGCGCTGATGCTTGTCCATACCATGGGAGAAGAACTGAACTTTCCGGAGTCTATGGAAGGCATGGGCGAGAAATTCGGACTGGAGGGACTTCTCGGCAAAAAAGCGGTCATAAGCACTGAGTCAGACGCGAGCCATCAGAAGATCGAGAAAACCGCAGTGCTGAAAAAAGCACAGCGCGGCGAAAAGCTGAGGTATGAAGAGAAATTCAAGGGCAAGAGATATATAAATTTCACCGGACCTATGATCCAGTGTTTCAATGGAAAACCGCGCGTAGTTGAAAAGAACGACGCATTCAGCCGTAAACTTGCCATTGTTCAGTTTCCGCAGGTGTTTGATGATAAGAGTCAGGCCATAAAGCGTGACTACATTGTGGACCAGTTTATACGGCGCAAAGACGTGAGGGAATATGTTCTGCTCCGGGCCTTATCATTGGGGCCGATCAAGCAGTATACCCCGGCAGGACTTGTCGAAAGTGAAGAATACATGGCGCAGGTCCGGGCGGCTTCCTCAACCGTATTTGCATTCATGGAAGAACTGACGCAGGACGGCATAAACGGCAGCAGGATTCCGACCGCCGTATTATGGACCATTTACCGCGATTACTGGACACGGGAAAATAATTATAATCCGTGCAACAGGGAGACGTTCAAACAGGATCTTGAAGCATGGGCGGCGTATTCGGGGGTCTGGACGGTCGATCAGGGTATGAACAGAATCTTAAAAAACGCGCCGGAAGAGCCGTTTTTGAAGAAATATCCGGTCCGGGACTGGACGGATGAATCGAACACGGGCGCATGGAGCAGCAAGGCGAGGGCAAACGCGATAAGAGGTTTTCTTATCAGGGTGTCCGACACGGCAAGACCTGCCGCGACGTACACGGAAGAAGAAATGCGGATGTATGAATTTTACAGACTTGCCTGCAGTTACTGCAGCAACACGCAGGATGCGGCATCGTCGGACAGGATGCGGTACATACCGACGATCGAGGAATGGGCAAAGATCGGGAAACCCATGCCGCAGGTCAGCGGATTTATCACCACGGATACACTGCGGGACGCGGCAGAGACAGAAGAGGCAGAAAAAGTGTCGCAGAAACGTTTTTGAAACGAAATATGAAACAAAACGGAGATGGAAAAAAAGCAGAATTAGGATCACTCAGATCACAAATTCCTGAAATGTTTCAAATGTAGCATCATTAAATCCCATGATAAACTTTTGAAAGAAATGTAAATTTTATTAAGATCGATTAGAAAAAAAGGAAAAATCATAGAGCTACATTTGAAACAAAACAGCCGTCGGAGCAATCCGGCGGTATTTTTTTGCGCAAGTCCGGGCAGGGAAATAACAAAACACTCGCCTTAACAGGCTCGTGCGGGTGCAGACATGAATCAGAAAGAAAGGAGTGAGACTGCTATGCGTACGTGAAACTTATAGCAAACGACAAAAATATTTGCCGTTTGCTATAAACCCTCCGGGAGATGCGCACGAATTTGAAGCGGAAAAATGCCGCTTGAGCGGCGCAAATTCGGCGCAGGGAACGAGCAAAACGAAGATCGTTTTGTCGTTCCCTATATATAATACACCAGCAGGAGCAAAGCTGAAACCGCATGATTATGTCTATACCGTGAGCAGATAATTTCAAGTTAAAGAGAAAGGAGTGTAGTGTTATGGCTGATGCCGCAGCATGGGAAAATGCAAGAGGAAAAATTCATGAAAGACTTTTATCTTCGGAATGGCACGCGGAAGAACTGCGTCAGCTTGTCAAAAAGAATGCCGCCGCTGATATATGGCGCACCTGGTACGTCGGTACTGGGGATTTGCCGGATATGCAGTGTATTGCGCCTATTACTTATAAACATCTGAAAATGTGGGGTGTCACGCCGGATGATCTGGAAGAGGCGGCCCGCGCAAATGATGCCGGAAATTATAAAGTATGCTATATGGGTGAGATCGCGGGACTTATGGCGGCTCCGCCAGAATCAAATGCAGCTGTGTATTCCGTGAGCAATGAAGGGGGCTTTTTCGGTGCCGCTGCCGTGATGAAGAAGGATGTGCAGGCCGAACTTGCGGGGCTGTTTCCCTCCGGCTATTATATTCTGCCAGTTACTGTAGGTGAATGCATTGCTGTATCAGGTGAAATGGATGCAGATGAACTTGCCCGCATGGTGTTTCAGATCAGCCGTGCAGATCTCCAGGACGAGGACAGGCTTTCCGACCATGTATTCCGGATCGAAAATGGAGATCTCGTTGTTGTGGCGTGAAAAGAGAAAACATGAGTCAATTTTTATGCCGGGGCGCTGCCCCGGCTATACGATATCGCACCGCTCAACTGCGAAATCCAGTAAAATGCCTATAATTTCATTGCGGCTCCGTCCTGATTCCGCGGCTATCTGGTCAATGCGGGTTACGATGCTTTCAGGGATGCGGATGCTGAACACCCGGTATCCGTTCTCTCCCCGTTTTTTGATCGTGATTCTGTCCTGCTTATCACTCATATCATTTAATCCTCACTGGTTTTGATTTTATATTATCATTGAATATTGTTTATAAATATGTTAATATATTCACCGAAATATGTTTATTTATAATCATATTTCAGCGAAATTTCCGAAAAAAAACAATAGGAAAAAACAGGAGGTATCAGAAAATGAAACGAAAATTATTCATGACCGTCTGCTCGCTGGCCGCTGCGGCAGCGCTGACGGTATGCGGATGATCCGTTTGTCCGGGGAGCAGACCGCATCCCGGAAGGAGATGTAAACGGCCAGTTTGTAGAATCAGAGGGCGCCAGGATGTGCTTCGGACTGAAACAGAGTACATGGTATATTTTGATTATTATTCTGGTTTATATTTACATGTGTCTGCTGATATGTTATTTTGTTAATTAAGGATACATTCATTTATTAGCATATTTTCAGAACTGTAAACCAGAAATATGCTGCAGGCTGCTGTCCGGCAAACGGCGGCAGCCTGTTTTGCAGGGAGGAAAAACCATGACACAAGTTTGTCTGCAGGAAGATTCCGTCCAGATTCTTGGCGCAAGGGGTTCCCTGCCTGTAAGCGGCAGGGATTATCTTTATTACGGCGGTTCGACGGCGTGCGTTTTGCTGTGCCTGGCGGGGGAGACGATCCTGCTGGATGCCGGCACCGGGATCCGGAACCTGCCGGAAGATGTGCTGCGGCTTTCGCGCATCAGCCTGCTTTTGAGCCACTGCCACGCGGATCACATCATCGGGCTTCCAATGTGCCCGTATCTGGCGCAGAGCGGCGGCAGGCTGGATATTTATGCGGTGCGGAGAGACGGGCTTGACTGCGGAGATCAGGTCACGCGGCTGTTTTCTCCGCCGCTCTGGCCGGTGACGCCAGAGCAGATGCCGGCGGAGACGGCATACCATACAATTCAGGATGTTTTTGAGATCGGGGATGTGAGAATTGATGTGATGGAAGGCTGTCATCCCGGAGGTGTCAGCCTGTTCCGGCTGACGGGAAACGGAAAGCGCGTGGTCTACATGAGCGATACGGTTATTAATAAAGAAACGCTGCCCGGGCTGGCCGCTTTCGCAAAAGGCTGTGATCTGCTGTTGTGCGACGGGCAGTACAGCGAAGAAGAGTTTCAGAAACGTTCCCATTTCGGGCACAGCTCATGGGAAGCTGCTGCGGAGCTTGGAAGGTTCTGCCATGCGAAGAAGCTTCTGGTCATCCACCATGATCCGGCTCATACGGATGACCTGTTGGGAAAGGCAGAAAAAGACATGTTAAATTCTTACCCGGATTACGGGTTTGCAAGAGAAGGGATGGTGGTTCAATTATGAGACAGGAGGAGATGAGCCGGCTGCTTGCCGTCAGCTGCGCGCTGACAGCGGAGCGCGATAAGGAGGCGCTGCTTTCATCCATTCTGGATACGGCCATAGATCTGGCCCGCTGTGATGCGGGGACGCTGTATCTGCTGGAGGATAATGCCCTGCATTTTGTCAGGATGGTTACGCTTTCGAGGAATATACGGCAGGGAGGACACGCGGATCCCATCACGCTGCCGCCAGTTCCCATGGAAAATCCGTATGTCTGCTCTTTTGCAGCTCTGCACAGGCAGGTCGTCAATATCGCGGACGTACATGACTGCCCTGATTTTGATTTTTCCGGCTCCTTGGAATATGACGCCATGACCGGCTATCATACTGTATCCATGCTGGTGGTTCCCATGACGGGGGATCGCGGGGAGATCATCGGCGTCATGCAGCTGATCAACGCCGTGGAGGGAAATCAGATTGTCCCCTTCCCAGAGGATCTGGAGCAGATGATAGGGGCACTCGCTTCTCAGGCTGCTGTATGTATCATCAACATGAACTACGCGGAACAGGTGAACGTCCTGCTGGATTCCCTTGTGCAGGCGCTCACTACGGCGATTGACGCGCGCACGCCCTACAACGCCAACCACTCCAGAAACATGGCCGGATATGCCGCTGCTTTCCTGGACTGGCTGGACGGGACAGATTCCCCGTACCGGTTTGATGCGGAACGCCGCAGGGCTTTCCTGCTCGGCGTCCTTCTGCATGATGTGGGGAAGCTGGTCATTCCACTTGCCGTGATGGATAAGGAGAACCGCCTGGGCGGACAGCTTGCTTCTATCGAAGAGCGGTTCCGCAGGTTTGATCTGCTGGAACGGATCGCCCTGCTGGAGGAAAAAATTTCACAGACTGAATATGAGACTGGCAGAACAGAGCGCCGGGAAGCGCTGGAAAAAATACATACGCTGGATCGTGCAGGTTTCCTGACGGATGAAGATCTGCAGGCAGTGCGCACGATAGCTGCCCGGACATGCCTTGATGAAAACGGGAACGAAGAACAATGGCTGACGGAGGAAGAGCTGGAGTGCCTTACCATACGCAAAGGAACGCTCACAGATAAAGAGCGCGGCATCATGGAAAGCCATGTCACGGAGACGGCGAGGATCCTGGATACGGTAGCCTTCCCGGAGCAGTATGCCAGCACGCCCGTCTGGGCCGCCGCCCATCATGAGTTTCTTAACGGCTCCGGTTATCCCGCTCACCTGACTGCGGGGGATATTCCGTTGGAGGTGCGGCTGATGACAATCCTTGATATCTTTGACTCCCTGACAGCCAGGGACCGCCCCTACAAGAAAGCGGTTCCCGTCGAAAAAGCCCTGGGGATTCTGCACAGCATGGTAAACGAAGGGAAGCTGGATGGGGAGATACTGGAACTGTTTGAGAGAAGCAGGGCGTGGGAAAAGCAGATGAAAACAGGAAAATCAGAGCCGTAAGGATGGGCGGACAGAGGAAGACATGAAAGAAGCGCGGCGGGGCAGGGAGAGGACGGAGAAATTGATATGGCAGGGAGAGGAAGCCATGGGAAAAACGCGGCGAGACAGGGTGAGGACAGAGAAATTGACATGGCAGAGACAGAAAAACGAATGAAAAAACAAGAAAAAAGAGCAGTTGGGTTGAGGGTATGGATGCCATCTTTCTTCAGGCGGATTCTGTACGCGTTTCTGTGCAGCGCGGCCGTCTGCGCTCTGTGCGTGTATGGACCGCTGTATACGCTGGACAATACTGCATCAGACGCGTTTTATCAGCGCCGGGGCATGCCGGACGAAAATATTATCGTGATCGGGATGGATGAGGAAGCGCTTGAAGCCCTTGGTCCGATGCCGTGGCCGAGGGAGGTCTTTGCCCGGGTAATTGAAAACCTGAACAGCGACCCGGACAATCGTCCCTCTGTGATCGGGATCGACGTGCAGTTTACGGGAGAAAGCCTCGCGGATGCGGACGGGGATGAGGCCCTGGCGCAGGCCTGCGCCAGATACGGCAATGTCGTCACCGTGAGCGCCGGGATTATCGGAAGCAGCGCGGCGGCGGATGACGGCGCCTGGCATCTTGATACCGGTGTCCTCGGATGGGAGGAACCTTACGGGGCGCTGCTGGAACATGTGGAGACGGGGCATGGCAACGCCGTGCTGGACGGCGACGGTATCCTGCGTCATGCGCTGTTGTATCTGGAAAAGCCGGATGGGGAAACTGTCCCCTCTTTTCCCCGCGTGATCTATGAGAAATACTGCCGGGAGAACGGACTTACGCCTTCGGAGCCGGAATTGTTACAGACTTCATCAGGTCTGTTCCACGAGGCGGCCTCCTCGCAGGATGCACAGAAATCCCAGGAGTTGCAAAGCGAAACTTCCGGAGAGGCGGATGTCTGGTACATCCCGTTTGTCACAGGACACGGCGGATACGGGGATTCCTTTACATTTCTCAAGTGTCTGGAAGGCCCGGTGAGTTCCCGGCGGCTGGCGGGAAAGATCGTGCTGATCGGACCGTACGCGCCGGGGATGCAGGACGAATATTTTACTTCTATCTCCCATGACAGGACGATGTTCGGCGTGGAGATTCAGGCGAACCTGATCGACGCTTTCCTGAATGGCAGGAATATCCGGGAGGCAGGCAGGGAGATTCAGATTCTGGCATTGTTTCTGCTTGCGTTTCTGACCGCATTTGCGCTGTGGGACCGCAGGACGCTCCCGTCTGTTCTGATCTGGGTTGGCGTATGCGGGCTTTGGGCTGCCGCCTGCTCTTATTTCTATCAGAACGGCATCATTTTGCATATCCTCTGGGTTCCTGCCGCCGTCACGGTGGAGTTTGCGGTTTCTGTTCTGTGGAACTACAGTCGCACAAGGCGGGCAAAGAAAAAAGTGGAGCAGACCTTCGGCAGATACGTGGACCATGCCATCATAAAGGACCTCATGGAAAACGATGCCGCTGCGGATCTTGGCGGAAAGCTTGTGGATATCGCGGTGTTATTCGTGGACATTCGAGGATTTACCACCATGAGCGAATCCCTCCCGCCGACGGTCGTGGTGGAGATCATCAACCGCTACCTGTCGCTGACGACAGACTGCATCATGAAGAACCACGGGACGCTGGACAAGTTCGTCGGCGACTGCACCATGGCGATCTGGAACGCTCCGGTCCGTGTGGATGATCCGGCAGGGCTTGCCTGCAGGGCGGCCATGGACATGGTGAAAGGCAGCGCGGCCCTCGGAGAGGAGCTGGAAAGACAGTTCGGCCGGACGGTGGACTTTGGCATCGGGGTACATTACGGTCCTGCCGTGGTGGGGAATATCGGCGCCAGCAGGCGTATGGACTACACAGCTATCGGGGATACCGTGAACACCGCGGCACGCCTGGAAGCGAATGCAAAGGGCGGCCAGATCCTGATCTCCAGGGCAGTGAAGGAGATGCTGGGGGAGCGGGCGAGGACGACATCGCTTGGAACCGGTATCCGGTTAAAGGGCAAGTCCTCCGAGTTTGAAATATTTACGCTGGATGGACTGCGGCAGCTGTGACTAGTACTGCCCTGCGCAATTAACGGTGAATTCTGCACCAGCTGTTTCCGCCAGTACTGCGTTGTCGGTCTACACTCCGTTTCGGTCCGCGCTAAACGTGTGCCACTGGCACACAGCGCCAGTCAGCGATGCCACCGCATCGCCTCCCTCCTCCGCCTTGTCCTGACGAAAACATCAGGCACATTTATTCACCGAAATTTACGCAGGGCAGTACTAGAATCTGGAAGAGAAAATTCAGAAAGTATAAACAGGAGGATTATAAGAATGAAAATGTCAGACAGAAAGACACTCGTAACAGTGCTTATGCTCATGTTCGCTATTGGATGTTCGCTGATGAATGGAGATATAACGAAGACGTACGCTGCGGAAGAGGCAGATGCGGAGCAGATATACCAGGATGGCGTTGACGCGTACAATATGCGCAGGTGGAACGTGGCGCTGGAGAAGTTCAGCACTGCCGCTGAGCAGGGAGATGCCAGGGCGCAGAATTTCCTGGGAATCATGTATGAAGAAGGCTATGGTATGGATGAAGACTATGATCTTGCTGTGAAATATTATATGATGTCCGCAGAACAGGGCAATGCCAATGCGCAGTATAATCTTGGCCTGATGTATTATGACGGCGTGGGTGTGGAACAGGATCTTGCTGAAGCGGCAAAATGGTTTTCGGAAGCGGCGGCTCAGAGCCATGAGGACGCTCAGGCGATGCTGGACCGTATCCAGAACGCCCAGGAAGAAAATGCGGCCGCTGCTCCGGTTCGGGAAGGCGATTACATCACACAAGAATACTGGAACTGGTCAAAGGGTTATTTTAATGATGGGATGATGTACATTTATTCGGATTCGCTGGTTCCGGGGACAGAATATGATGCTGACGGGCGGGAAGTATCTTCCGCATACATACGACTCTATCAAGATAAAGACAGCTTCTTTGCCGTTATGTGCAATGACACGGATGATTATTATAATAATTTGGATGAAAGCATAAGCGTAAAAGGGACATTGATCTGGGACAGTGATTATAAGCAGGAATTTGATGCAGATATGTCTGCGGGTAACAGCATTGTCTGGTTTTCCGCAACGGCCACCGGGTATATGGATTACGCTCTGAACCTGGAAACGGGAGCTGCCCCATGGCTTGTCCTGACTTATCCAGGCGGACAGGAATTTCAGTTTCAGTTATGGAATGATCCCGACTATGAGACGGTAAAGGAAATGGTATGGGATTACTGGTATGTTCCTACGTATACGGCTGATATTTATGCAGGGGATGATGTAAACCCTGAGCTGGTATCATTTCTGGAAGATTTTGAAAAAGCTGCTTTCAGTGAACTTGATGCTCGTGAGAAAAAACGCGAAGCAGACCGAGAGGAAATCGGGGCGGATACAGATGGGAGGGCAGGTACAGCCCTGGCATATGATATTCTTACCCTGTCAGATGGTGGGCTGTCGATAAGCGCATCGACTGATCTGGGGAAAAAGTACCTGGACATGGACGGGAACCTCCCAAGGACAGTTGATGCGGAATATTATTATCAATACAAAGCAGAGATCGATGCAAGAATAAATGAGTTCAATGTGAATTATGCTTCTGAGATTGTCGGTGACGTTTATGCAGGTATCCGTGAATATGGGAACGATGATATGAAGCAAACGGTTGAAACAATTGAAAAAGGGGCGGAATTTTTGCAGGGTCTCTGGGGGCTGATGAATTAAACAAACACCTGTGGCAGTCTGCCCTGAAAGAGGGGAGAAATTATGACGCAGGTCTGTTGCGGGAAAATGCTGTCAGGCAGAA
Organism: uncultured Lachnospiraceae bacterium; assembly: GCA_947588845.1. Lineage (GTDB taxonomy): Bacteria > Bacillota > Clostridia > Lachnospirales > Lachnospiraceae > Choladousia. Next base: position 24,569 of record CANQAR010000039.1, on the reverse strand, counting down.
AAAAGTTCAAGAGCAGTTCATGACAGTTTATGCCGCCGGGAAAGGCGGCAGAATGGGGAATATTATGAAGAAGATTACAGATAATTTACGGAAACTGATTTGCGGTATCGCCTTTCTGGTGCTGCTTGCGGTCTTTCCTGCCGGGATGCCTGGCGTATACGCGGAGGAGGCTTATGACCTGATCGTGCCGGACGCCGACAGCCGCTATTATACAGCTGACGACATCAGTGATATGCCGCTGCAGGTCGTCAATTACGCGAAGAATGAGATTTACGCGCGCCACGGCCGTATTTTTAATTCCACTGAGCTGGCCGGATATTTCGGTCAGCAGCCGTGGTATTTGGGGAGCCTGAGGGAAGCTGACTTTACGGATAAAGTATTTAACGAATACGAGCGGGAGAACATCCTGCTTCTAAATGACCGTGAAATGGCCCTCAGCGGGGGCGGCGGTTATATGCTGGATCAGCCGGGATATAATTATGACGCTATCGGCCAGTACCTTGCCGCCAGGAACGGCGATGTCCGGGCGGAAGCACTCCTGATGCGCCTGAGGAAGATCATCGGGACAGTCTCCCTGAAAGATGGAGATGGGGAAGCGTATGACGTGGAAGAGAACATGCGCCTGTTCAGCGACAGCGTACTGGGTACAAAGTCTGAAAGCAGCGCGATTGTGGATCTGGACGAGGTGAAGCTGGCGATTCTGGATGAGCGGAGCAAAGCGGCGCTTGAAAAGAATGACGACGGCAGCCGCCTGGTGATCCGCCTCAGGAAAGGAGAGCTGTATTTCAGCGTGGATGAGCCCCTTGCTGAAAATGAGTCGTTCGACATCACCTTTTCTGATCTGCGTCTGGCAATTCGCGGTACCAGCGGCATTGTAACGATCGAGGATAAGCAGACCTCGTCCGTGGTCCTTGCCAGCGGGCAGGCCATGATCTATGAGGAAAACCCGGAAGCAGGGGCAGCACAGGGGACGGAGATCCGGGCAGGTGAAAGAGTCCGCATTATTTCCGACGGGACGGGAAGGAAGACGTTTGAGAAGGAAACCCTCTCCGAGGAAAATCTGCCGCCTTTCCTGACCGGATGTCTGAGGCAGGATCCGGATGCCGTGCCGAAGGTGCTTGCGGACACGGGATGGACAGGAGAATCGTTTGGCGGAAACAATGCGGATGAAGTACAGGCCGCGATGGAGCAGTATCGGGCCATTATCAGTCAGGCATCTTCCTATCAATATGAACCCGGAGGCGGCACAACACCAACCGGGAATTACCGGTACGCCCTGGTACAGATGCGGGCAGAGGACACCGTGCCGACGCTTTTGTTAGAGCAGGAGGCGTCGAATTATCTCTATTATGCGCGTGTATTCCAGTATGATCCAGTGAGCGCAACAGTGATCCAGCCTGAGCCTTCTGAGTTTATGGCAGAAGGAGCAACACCGACAGGCGGTATCCGCTGCAGTCTTGCCATGCAGGGGGATGGAAACGGTATTCAGTCCATGAACTGGTCCAGCGGAACCGGACAGGGGGATATGTACCGCGTAACGCTGAACGGCGCTTCCCTGAGAGAAGAGCCGCAGTGGTCCGGAAGGATCGATCAGGTGCCGGGAGAGCTGTCATCTGCTGCGATTGAATGGCATGACATCAGTGACATGTCCGCGCTGGGCGGTCAGACAGGAGAGACTTCTCAGCCAGCAGAGCCAGACGCAGCCGATGGAGAAGAGCCGCTTCCGGAAGACGGGGACAGAACCGTATTCCGCGGAACGATGAATGAATACAGCTATGAGGAAGTTGCGGCCATGTGGTCAGGGGGAAATTACCCGGTTAATGATTATGAACGTCAGCTCCACCCGACCTATTTGCTGATTACGCTGGATGAACCGCAGACGATGGAGATCAGGACGGGTGACGGACTTGCGTTTGTCAGTCAGGAAATTTCGATGCTCGGAGTACAAGAACCGGCGGAGCTGGAGCAGTATGCCGGACAGCATCTGACATTCAGCGTCGATCCTGGAATGATATATAATCCAAGCGATGTATCGCTTCCTCCTGCGCCAAGGGCATATGATGTCCATATATTAAACTAAACTTTCATGCCCGCGCTGCGGGCGCAGCCATGAAGGAAACCCCACGAATTGCTACGCGCCGTCAGGCTGAAAATGCCGCGATTTTCCATGAGAATCGGGCAAAAAAATATGCAGGGAAAGACGTTCTTGTCAATTTTAGACAGTTATGTTAAGATAAAACAAAAATAAGAAGAAAAATATTATATTTATAATTATAGGGAACGACAAAACGATTTTCGTTTTGCTCGTTCCCTGCGCCGAATTTGTGCTGCTCAGGCGGCAGTTTTCCGCTTCAAATTCGTGCGCATCTCCACAGTACAGCAGAAAAGGAGCGGAAACATCAGGAAGTGAGGAATTAAGTATGGATTGGCATAACGTCTCTACCCCGGAAGACAGCCTCAAAAGACGCCCCGTAACTCATGTCTCAGCGGAATGGGGAAAAAGTATAAAGAAGCAGATGATTCTTCCGTTATTCATAGTTCTGATCGGGACGGTGATTACGGTCATAGCAGTGGCTGTGTATAAAAACTATCAGGAAGCGATTACCCGATCAAAAGTACAGCTGGATGCGATGACATACGCGGAACATATAAAAGCTGATATTACGAATGGAATCAGCGCTGCAAATGCGCTGGAGGAAATTATTGTCAGCAATAATGGCTATATTAACCGCTTTTCCAAAGTGGCGGAAGACATGATGACAGATGTTATTCAGAGTATTCAGATCGCTCCCGGAGGAGCAGTGGAAGAGATCTATCCGGCGGAAGGAAACGAGGCCGGCAAGATTGATTTAATGAATGATGAGAGCCGGGGCGAAATATCGCGGTACGCGCGGGATAATCATGTAATGACCATGCAGGGACCATTTTCCCTGAAGCAGGGAGGCGAGGGCATTGCGGTCAGGAACCCGGTTTATCTGGAACAGGAAGATGGAAGCGAGGAATTCTGGGGATTTACGATTGTGATTATCCGGGTACCGGATATTTTTTCAGAAGCGGTGAATGGTCTTACAGGTTTTGGCTATGATTTCAGACTGTCAAAGACAGTTTCTCCGTGGGATAAGACTTTCGAGGAAATATCCAGCGCAGGCGCAGCAGCAGCGGATGCCGCCTCCTATTTGTTTGAAATAGGAGACAGCCAGTGGAAGCTTGAAGTTTCTCCGACAGACGGCTGGTACAACAGTTTTGATCTGCTGCTGCTGTTTGGGGCAGGCATGGTAGTCGTTCTGTTAATTGCGGGATTCGAGTATGTTCTGCTGGTACAAAGCGATTACCGGGAAAAGGCAAAGAATAATGAAAAACTGGAAAAGGCGCTGCTTGCGGCTCAGGCCGCCAATACAGCAAAGACATATTTCTTAAATAATATGTCGCACGACCTGCGTACGCCGCTGAATGCGATTCTGGGATATACCAGGCTGCTTGAGCAGGAAAAAGGATTGACGGCAGAGGCGGACAGCTGCCTTCGCAAAATCGAGGATTCCGGAGAACATCTGTTATCCATCCTGAATAATATGCTGGACATGGCGCGGATGGAGAGCGGCGAAGTAACGCTGGAGGAAGAAGAATATTTCATTGATCCGAATGTGCAGCTGACATACAGGTTTGCTGAAACAATTCAAAAGAAACAGATTCATTTCACGCAAAAGTTTGAGATTAATCACCAATATGTGATTATAGATCATGAAAAAGTCGGACAGATTTATATTAATTTAATTGAGAACGCAGTTAAATATACTCCGGAAGGCGGGAGGATCCATGTTGAGATAAAAGAACTGCTGTGTGAAAAAGATGGGTATGCTGTTTATCAGATCACAGTCTCGGATAACGGAATAGGAATGAGCGAAGAGTTCCAGAAGCATCTGTTTGAATCTTTTTCCAGAGAACGCAATACTACGGAGAGCAAAGTCATTGGAACCGGCCTGGGGCTGGCGATTGTCAAGAAGCTGGCGGACATGATGGACGGCACGATCGAAGTCGAGAGTAAGCCGGGAGAAGGAAGTACATTCCGTGTTCTGCTTACGCAAAGGGTGGCTGACAGTCCCGAAGAACAAATGAAACCGGAACAGGAATCAGAAGACATCTCAGAAATACTTTCCGGAAAAAGAGCCCTCCTGGCAGAGGATAACGAGCTGAACGCCGAGATCGCGATGGCCATTTTGGAAGACATGGGAATCCAGACAGAAAGAGCAGAGGACGGAGAGGTCTGTGTAGAGATGCTGCAGAAAGCGGAAGCGGGATATTACGATTTTATTATCATGGATATTCAGATGCCAAATATGAACGGCTACGAGGCGACAAGGAAAATAAGAGAAATGACAGACACTGCAAAGTCAGGAATTCCAATAATTGCCCTGACAGCAAACACATTTGAAGAAGATAAGAAGAAAGCCTTTGAGGCAGGTATGAACGGGCATCTGGCAAAGCCGATTGATATCTCTAAATTAGAGGAGATGCTGGTTTCGATGATCAAGGTATAGCGGAAAAAAATCTCGCTGCGTTGTTGGAAAGAGAACTTTTTGAACAGGGCAAAAACAGTAAAATCCCATGCCTGCGCTGCGGGCGTCACCATGAGCGGGATTTCTGTGCGGAACGCAAAGAAATCACCTTGTGGAATAGTGAAGGTGTGAACTGTGCCTCATTCTTTCACATTTTATATGTCATACGTAGTTTTTCTGATTGAGGCTTTCGGAAAAATGTGATAGAATAGCTTCAGAAAAAACAGGTTCCGGCACGGTCGGATACAAAACCTGTTCCGGAAAGGAAGGTGGACTGTATGGCCGGCCAGAAAAAAGAGACAGCGGCCGGAACGCCCTTGAAGGACACGGCGGAAAGGAAGTTCCGCCCGAATCAGGAGGACCTTGCCATATTGGCCGGGTTCCGTCCCATGGACGATGATTTCATGCGCTGCATGTTTAAAGACAGCCTCCCGTTGGTTGAGTATGTCCTGCGCATCATTCTCGGGAATGAGAGACTTACCCTCACCAGTATGGAGACCCAGAAGGACATGAAGCGCCTTGCAGGAGGAAGGTCCCTGGAGTTGGACGTGTATGCCGGCGACATGGATGGGAGGAAGTATGATTTTGAGATACAAAGAGCGGACAAGGGAGCGGGCGAGTACCGTGCGAGGTATCACTCCAGCGTTCTTGACGTGGAGAACCTCTCCGCGGGGGAGGATTTCAGGGACCTGCCGGATACGGTAATGATCATGCTGACGGAGACGGACTTTTTCAGGGAAGGGAAGCCCCTGTATCCGGTGGTGGAGGTCCGCGTGGACAGCCATGGGGTTTCGGAGCTTTTTGCGGGGAACAGAAACAGCGTGCTTGCCGGGAAGCAGTTCCGGGACGGAAGATATATCCTGTATGTAAACGGGGCATACGATAACAATGATACGGAACTGGGGAAGCTGATGCATGATTTCCGGTGCAGCCGCGCAGACGAGATGTTCCACGGGCCGGTGGCGGAGCGCACGAGGCAGCTCAAGGAAACGGAGAAAGGAGTGGAGGAAGTGTGCAGGATGATGGAAGAGAGATGCAGGCGGGAACGGCAGGAAGGAAGATGGGAAGGCGTCATGGACTCGGTTAAGATCCTGATGGAGAAGATGGGATATACTGTCGATGCCGCGATGGATTTTTTCAACATACCTGCCGAGGAAAGGGAGCGGATGAAAGCGGGACTGTAGCCTTTCAGGAGCCGGGCAGTCCCGGGGAAGATGCTCCGGCAGGGACAGGCCAGGCGGGATCATCGCCGCCCTGGAAAAGCAGATCGAAAAGCAGGAGAGGATCATCCAGGCTCACGCCTTCCGAGCAGGAATTTTGCTATGCGGATATTTCAATGGGCGAGATTATAAGGTACCTGGCCCGATTTATATCGAGACTGTGGCAGATCCATATCTTTGGAGAAGGCAATACCCGCACGACTGCCGTATTCTTTATTAATATATTCGATCGCTGGGCTTTCTTTTTCCAGAGAACGTAATACTACGGAGAGTAAGGTTATCGGAACCGGTCTGGGGCTGGCAAATTGCGGCAATGGAAGGCCGAGACTACGGTTTTACTACGATAGAGGAAGCGAAAGGGAAGTTATAAAAACGGTTCGAGTTGCAGATAATCTGTGGCTGAACCGTTTTTTGTGTTAATCAGATATTCAATTTTTGATATCAGGCTTTAATGGATAGTTATTTTTGGATGAAGGTGACTATAGAGTTACGTAGATAATTTTAGCGGATAAAGCGCAGATAGAAGTATAAAAGAAATATATTTTGGTACTCAAATACCAAAATATAAAAAATAAATATTGACATCGTGTGTATTACGTGTTATTCTATGCTAGGCGAAAGAGGCTTGTATATCAGGAGAACAAACTATGAATAAAGATCAGGAAAGAAAGATTATGGCATATTGGGATATTATGAGAGGGGCAGTGTCCCCAAACAATTATATTGTGGCTGCCGTTCTCGTAAATGAAGTAAAGAACAGATTGACAAATACAAAAATACAGGAGAATGAGGATACGGTTTATTCGGTTCTCTTAGAAGTAACAGATGAATTGCGCATTGGGAATCCGTTCTCCGACAAAGAAAAATTTTTCTTTATATACAAAGAAGGCAAACAGATCCAAAAGACGGATTGGGAAAGTGCAATCGAAAATATAGAGCGTTTTTCGAAAATGCCTGTTCTTCCAATGCCTATTATTAAAGTTTTTGAAGAACGTTTTTCGATCGAGCCGGAAACAGTTCTTATTGCAGAGGCTGAAAAATTTGTTCCAAATCTTCTGCGAATGGTAGATGAGAACATTAATTCAAAATTCGTGCTGACGACGCAGAATGCAATCTACGCGAAAGCTTTGGAATATGTTTTTGCTGATTACGAAAATGTGGAAATTGTTTTGGCAAATATTTACCAATATGAGTTCATGAACAGACGTTTCGATCTTATTTTCTCCTGCCCTAATTTTGGAGGAAGAACACTAGCTGAGGACAAGACATTTATGTGCAGAGAGTTTGAGATGGTAGCCTTGGAGAACCTTTCTCTTCATCTTAACAGTGGTGGACGTTTGATGATAACACTTCCGGGCAGAATCACATTTGCTTCCGGTAAGGTCGGGGATCTGAGACAGTTTATTCAGGCAAGTTACACAATTAGGGAAATTGCTGAACTCCCTGAAGGATCACTTGAATGTACCGGAATTAAAATATACTTGCTGGATATCGAGAATACTCGCCCCGGAGATGATGACATCATCGTTCGCAGATATTCGGCGGGTGAACGTAAGACAAAAAGATCTGCAGTTACTTCCCTCAAGGTTACAGATGATACTTTTGTGATGCTAAATGAACTTGAGGAACAGGGTGACTGGAGCATTGACCGCATCTTTGCACAGCAGGATGAGGAATACCTTAATTTTCAGAGATCCGGTGTGCGTAAAGAACTTATTGGTAATGTGGCACAGATTTTTAGAGGTAAAGCTGTTAGTAAAAAAGACCCGACTGGAAACATCGGCGTTGTGAATATTTCCAATATTGGTAACTATGACATTAATTACGAAGGATTGGATCATCTGCAGGAAGAGGAACGTAAGGTTGCAAATTACCTGCTCCAGGAAGGTGATGTACTTCTGCCGGCAAGAGGGACCGCAATCAGAATAGCGGTCTTTCATAAACAAGATTATCCATGTATAGCATCATCGAATGTGATCATTATACGACCAGACCAGAAAAAGCTGGATAGTTACTATTTGAAAATATTTCTCGATAGCCCAATTGGAAACAAAATGATATGTGATGCCCAGCAAGGCGCGATTATAATGAGTATTAGTTACAAGGATTTGAATGTACTTGAGGTACCGCTTCCTGATATGAAGAAGCAGCAGGCAGTGGTAAAAGAGTATAACGATGAATTAAAAAAATACAAAGAAACGGTGGCGGCTGCAGAACAGCGCTGGTGCGAAGTTTTGAAAAGGCTGCAGTCGTTTTAAAGGAGGATAACGATAAATGATAGGAGCGATTATCGGAGACATTGTGGGGTCGCGTTTTGAATGGAATAACATTAAGAGTAAGGATTTTGATTTTCTTACATATAAGTGCTTTCCCACCGACGACAGTATTATGACTCTGGCACTTGCGCAGGCAATTCTGATCAGCAGACCGGATCATAGCGACCTGGCAAAGAATGCAGTTGAATGCATGCAGTCCGTGGGACGCAACTATCCTGACTGCGGCTATGGAGGAAGATTCTATGAATGGATGTTCTCGGACAATCCGAAGCCTTATAATAGTTTTGGCAATGGTGCAGCCATGCGTGTGAGCGCGGCCGGTTTTGCGGCTGACAGTCTCGAAAATGCAAAAGAAATCTCCAGGAAGATTACTGAGGTAACACATAATCATCCGGAAGGAATCAAAGGTGCTGAGGCAACTGCGGTCGCTATATACATGGCCAGGACTGGCAGCAGTCTTCTGGAGATCAGAGATTATATCGATAAGAATTACTATCCAATGAACTTTATGTTGGATGGGATCAGAACTGCATATAAGTTCGATGTAACCTGCCAGGGCACAGTTCCGCAGGCATTGATGGCATTTTTTGAGTCAACTGGTTTTGAAGATGCGATAAGGAACGCGATTTCTATCGGCGGCGACAGCGATACACTGGCGGCCATATGTGGTGGTGTTGCTGAGGCGTATTATGGTGTTCCGTCTGAGATCAGAAAGCACGTTCTTACTTTTTTGGACAAAAGGTTACTAAAGATTCTAGTAACATTTGAAAATAAGTATCCTCCTGTAATGGAAAAGAGGACTGGTGATATCAGTGTACCAATAAAACGTAAAACCAGGCGCAAAGTTAAAGGTTCGGATCGCGAAACAATAATTGAGGAAGCTGTTCAAGCGGCGAATGAGGACATGGCGAATGCTGAATATGCTAAGAAAGAAACAACAAGCCGTCAGCTTTTTAGTCATCTGTTTGAGGCGTGCAATATTCTTCGGGGACCTATCAATCAGGATGAGTTTAAGAGTTATGTGACACCAGTACTGTTTTTTAAGCGTATATCGGATGTCTATGATGAAGAATATGAGGAGGCATTGGAGTTTTCAGATGGCGATGTTGAATATGCAGAAGCCGAGGATATGCATTCTTTCGTAATACCAGAAGGATGCCATTGGAATGATGTCCGCATGGTAAGCCAGAATGTAGGAAAAGCAATCGTCAATGCGATGACTGGTATTGAGAAAGCGAATCCGGATACTTTGTCAGGTGTTTTCAGCAGTTTTGACGATGCGACCTGGACCGATAAAAATAAACTGACTGATGAGCGTCTTAAAAATTTGATCGAGCATATGTCTCTTATCAAGGTTGGAAATAAGAATTATTCTGCGGATATTATGGGAGACAGTTATGAATTTCTGATTAAGAAATTTGCAGATATGTCAAAGAAAAATGCCGGAGAATTTTATACGCCGAGGCCCATTGTAAAACTGATGGTGGATTTGCTTGATCCGAAGCCAGGGGAGACTGTGTATGATCCAGCTTGCGGTACAGGCGGAATGCTTATAGAAGCAATACATCATATGAACAATGATCGATTAGCTTATGGCAGAATTTTCGGACAAGAAAACAATCTTTCTACTTCTGCCATTGCCCGCATGAATTTGTATCTTCACGGGGCAAAGGATGTTCAGGTGAAGCAGGGAGACACCTTGAGGAATCCGTTATTCCTTGAAAAAGGGAAACTGAAGACCTTTGACTGTGTCCTTGCCAATCCGCCATTTGGCATGGAAAAGTGGGGAGCGGGACAATTTGAGTCCGATCAGTACGGACGTAACATCTGGGGATGCCCTTCTGACTCCAGTGCGGATTTTGCGTGGCTTCAGCACATGATTAAATCAATGGATTCGAAGAATGGCAGATGCGCAGTGGTTCTTCCACAGGGTGTATTGTTTCATTCAGGAAAAGAAGGCAGTATCCGTGAACAGCTTGTGCGTTCTGATAAATTGGAAGCTGTTATTACACTGGCAAGTGGAGTGTTTTACAGCACTGGTGTATCTGCCTGTATCTTGTTCCTCAGCAATAAGAAAGAACACAAGCATAAAGGCCGGATCTGTCTGATTGATGGGACTGAAATTTATACACCGCAGCGGGCGCAGAATATTATTTCGCCGGATAATGTTGCAGCGCTTTATAAGCTCTATACTGATTATGAAGATGTCATCGAAAAGTGCAGGATCGTCACGATTGAGGATGTAGAAAAAGGCGGTTTCGAGCTTAGCGTTAAAAAATATATTGAACAGAAAGCAAAAGAAGTTGTTCCACATGAAAAGGTACTGCAGGCATACTACGAAGCGCTTATGAAAGTTCGTAAGTCCGAAGAGAAAATGAGAGCTCTGCTCATCGAAGGAGGCTATGTAAATGAATAAAAAAATTACACAGGAAGAGCTGGAATCGTATCTTTGGGGCTCGGCTGTCCTCCTGAGAAACCATATCGATGCAGGGGCGTATAAACAGTACATTTTTCCACTGTTATTCTTTAAGCGACTTAACGATGTGTATGAGGAAGAAACAGAAAATGCGGTTAAAGATAATGGACCGGAAGCTGCTGACTGGGAGGAAACACATAATTATACGATTCCGGATGGAGCACATTGGGATGATGTCAGAAATGTTCCTGAGAATGTCGGAAAAGCGATTCAGGAAGCATTCCGAGCTATCGAGAGTGCAAACAGTGACAAGCTGACAGGAATCTTTGGAGACGGCACATGGACGAATAAAAGACGCCTTCCTGACCGGCTTTTGAAGGACCTGCTGGAACATTTCAGCTCAAAGACACTGTCAATAGAGAATTGTCCGGAGGATGAGCTCGGACAGGGATATGAGTATCTTATCAAGCAGTTTGCTGATGACAGCGGCCATACGGCGCAGGAGTTCTATACGAATAGAACTGTAGTGCATCTTATGACAGAAATGTTGAAACCAGAGTCAGGAGAAGCTATTTATGATCCTACTTGTGGAAGTGCCGGAATGCTGATCTCTTCGATTTCTTATTTGAAGAATCAGAAAAAAGAGTGGAGGAATGTGTCTCTTTATGGACAGGAGATAAATGCGCTGACTGCCGCTATCGCGAGAATGAATCTGTTTCTCCATGGAATCGAGGATTTTCAGATTGTAAATGGTGACACCCTTGCGGCACCGGCATTTATCGAACGCGGCAAACTGAAAACCTTCGACCTGGTACTGGCGAATCCGCCATATTCCATCAAAGAGTGGAATCGTGATGCTTTTTCAGCGGATAAATATGGACGGAATTTTCTCGGTGTTCCTCCGCAGGGACGTGCAGATTACGCTTTTCTGCAGCACATTATAAAGAGTCTGGATGAAAAGACTGGACGTTGTGCCATTCTCTTTCCTCACGGAGTTCTGTTCCGCAATGAGGAGAGTGATATGCGTGAAAAGCTGGTGCGCGGTGATTATGTAGAGTGTGTGATAGGACTCGCGCCAAATCTGTTTTATAATTCGCCGATGGAGGCATGCATTATGATCTGTCGTATGAATAAAGCGGTGGATCGCCGTGGTAAAGTGCTGTTTATCAATGCAGTGAGCGATGTGGAACGCAAAAATGCGCAGAGTTATCTGACCGATACCCATATAAAGAAAATAGCTGATGCATATGCAGATTATAAGAATATTGATGGCTTTGCGCAGACGGCCACTATAAAGGACATCGAGGAGAATAATTTTTCTTTAAGCATTCCTCTGTATGTGAAACCGGCTGTTGAAGATTCAGACGTTGATACCTATACATTGCAGCAGCATTATGAAAGCTGGCGAGCATTTTCTGAACGGGCGCTCAAGTATTATACGATTCTGAATGAAATGATTAAGAAAGGCGGTGAGAAGGATGCCTAGAGTTTTACTGGGAGATGTCGCTCATGAACATAAGGAAACCTGTAAAGGAGGCAGGGAAGGGTATCCCATTGTAGGACTGGAACACTTGATTTCTGGGGAAATTACGCTTACGAGATGGAGTGAGGACACCGAGAATACTTTTACGAAAATGTTCCGCAAGGGGAATGTTTTGTTTGGACGTAGGCGTGCTTATCTTAAGAAGGCTGCCGTGGCTCCGTTTGACGGAATTTGCTCTGGAGATATTACCGTGATAGAGGCTGATCCAGATAAAATTTTTCCGGAACTTCTGCCATTCATCATTCAGAATGATGATTTGTTTGATTTTGCGGTAGGTAAATCTGCCGGATCTCTTTCTCCGCGTGTCAAGTGGGAACATCTTAAGAACTATGAGTTCGAGTTGCCGGACATGGACAAGCAAAAGGAGCTTGCAGAGCTTTTGTGGGCGATTACTGAGACAAAGAAAGCTTATCGTGAACTGATTGAAGCAACAGATGAATTGGTGAAATCTCAATTTATCGAGCCTGCTGATCATGGGCGATGGACCATTCATGTTACTTCTGGAAGAAGGTGCGCATAATGGCAAAATATCGATTTGATCAGATTGCAATAAATAGTACTGAGAAGAAAAAACCAGTTGAAGAAGATCGCTTCACCTACCTTGGTTTGGAGCATTTAGATTCTGGCAGTCTTAAGGTTACGCGATATGGTTCTGAAGTAGCGCCGATTGGAGAGAAACTGATCATGCGTAAGGGGGATGTTCTTTTTGGAAAACGAAGAGCTTATCAGAAAAAGGTTGCTATTGCACCTTTTGATGGAATATTTTCTGCGCATGGCATGGTATTAAGGCCGAAAGAGGATGTGATAGATAAGAACTTCTTTCCCTTGTTTATTAGCTCAGATTATTTTTTGGATGTTGCGATAAAGATTTCTGTCGGTTCGTTGTCACCGACAATTAACTGGCGTGATTTGAAAGAATTGGAATTTGAGCTTCCAGATCTTGATACACAACGTCGCCTGGCTACAGTATTGTGGGCTATGAATGAAACGATGGATTCATACAAAGAATTGATTTCTGCAACGGATGAGCTTGTCAAGTCTCAATTTATCGAGATGTTTGGAAATCCCGAAAGTAATCCTATGGGATGGAGAAAAGAACGATATGAAAATATCTGCTCGGTAATTACAGATGGAGAACATGCAACACCAAAAAGAAGCGAACACGGGATTTATTTGTTGTCAGCCCGAAATGTTCTAAATCATAAACTGTCTTTTGATGAAGTGGATTACATAGATGAAGCCGAATATGAAAGAATCGCAAAAAGAATTATTCCAAAAGCGGGAGATATTCTAATTTCATGCTCAGGAACTGTGGGAAGGGCCTGTGTTGTTCCTGTTGGCCTGCGTTTTCAAATGGTTCGTAGCGTTGCCCTGATACGTTTGCAGGAGTGTATACTGCCCGAATTCATGGAGCAGATGATTATGATGCCATATACACAAAAGCAGATTGAAGCGTCAAAAAGCCAAACTTCGCAAGCTAATCTTTTTCAAGGGAAAATACAAAAGTTGGAAGCAATAGTTCCCCCAATAACCTTGCAGCAGCAATTTATGTCCTTCGTCCGCCAAAGCGATAAATCAAAATTTGAAATAGAACAGGCACTTTCAGAGCTTGTTGCTACCTATAAACGTATCATAAAAGAAAATCTTGGCTAAGGAATGAGGTCATGAAGTTTCCTCTGGTTCGTGGTAATACCGGAAACGGAGGGAATGAAAAGGAGGAAACAATCATGATCAGTCAAGTAATAACCAAAATCCAGAATGATCTTAGCAGAATTTTAGATGAAAACCAGATGAAGTGTCTCTTGGAGGTACTACAAAAGCACTTATCTCAATTTGAAGAGATAGAGAACAAAAGTACAACAGAGAAACCTGACCTGCTTCCCATCTTTATGGCTGCAAAGCGCATCGAAGGATGCTCAAAAAAATCTCTACGTTATTATGAATCTACAATCCGGAATATGCTGGAAAGCATCAGTAAGCCGGAATGTCAAATAACAACAGAAGATCTTCGTTCGTATCTCGATACATATCAGCGACGGGGGACGGTGAGCAAAGTGACCCTCGATAATGTAAGACGCATTCTGTCCAGTTTCTTTGCCTGGCTTGAGGATGAAGATTACATAATTAAAAGTCCTGTTAGAAGAATACACAAAGTTAAGACTGGTAAAACGGTAAAAGAAACCTATACAGACGAATCGTTGGAACTGATGCGTGATCATTGCGACAATACACGGGATCTTGCGATGATTGATTTGCTGGCCTCAACAGGAATCCGTGTTGGGGAGCTGGTAAAGCTCAATCGTGATGACGTGGACTTTGACAACAGAGAATGTATTGTATTTGGAAAAGGCAATAAGGAACGTAAAGTTTACTTTGATGCCCGCACGAAAATTCATCTGCAAAGGTATCTGGCCGAGCGGACTGATCAGAATGACGCGTTGTTTGTATCACTGCTCAAACCATTTGAACGATTACAGATTAGCGGAGTAGAAATTCGCCTTCGAAAAATTGGGCGAGAGTTAAACTTACATAAAGTACATCCACATAAATTTCGCAGAACACTGGCGACGATGGCGATTGACAAAGGTATGCCGATTGAACAAGTGCAGCAGCTTCTTGGGCATCAAAGTATTGATACAACGCTTCAGTACGCGATGGTGAATCAGAACAATGTGAAGGAGTCGCATCGTAAATACATTGGATAGAGACTTGTGCTTGTATATAATTCAAAACTTGTTACTCAGATGTGTTCAAATCAAAATTATTACTGCAAAATAATTATAAGATAATAGATCAATACAGGAGGTTACTCACATGTTTAATGAAGACAACACGACTGAGCAGCTGATTATTTCTACGCTCAGGAGAAACGGCTGGGAGTATATCTCAGCAGATGATCTTGACAGAGAAGAAAGTGATGTCATGGTGGAGCCTATGGTGCGTGATGCGCTTATAAGACTTAACCCTGAAATTGCAGAGGACGAATCACGGGCAGATGAGATCATATATAAGCTGCGTACCCTTTTCCTCTCTACCAATGCACAGAACCTGGTGACGCAGAACGAGGCTTTTAAGCAGATGGTTTTTGAGAAAAATTCTTATCCGTTTGGTAAAGATGGCAGGCAGGTATCCATTGACATTTTTGGAACAGAGATTAATGGCAAGCTGAATCGAAACCAGTATGTAGTAACGAATCAGTGGGTGTATCCGAAAAAAGAAGGCGGCAAGAGACTGGATATTGTTCTTCTGGTTAATGGTTTCCCGTTTGCCATTGGTGAGTTGAAGACTCCAGTGCGCGCTGCTATCACATGGCTGGATGGAGCCCAGGATATCAACAAGTACGAGCAAAGTATTCCGCAGATGTTTGTAACGAATGTGTTTAATTTTGCTACAGAAGGCAAGTGCTACCGCTACGGTTCTGTTTGTATGCCGGCAGCTAAGTATGGTCCTTGGCATACGACGGATGACAAATCTGATGGTTCTTTGGCTGCAGTGCAGACCAGCGTGCAGGACATGATCACTAAGTATAAGATCATGGACTTGTTCCAGTTCTTCACGCTTTATGCGACTGATAACAAATATCGTAAATACAAGGTGATTGCTCGCTATCAGCAGTACGAAGGTGCGAACATGATCATCGAACGTGTATGTGCCGGCTATCCCAAAAAGGGTCTTATCTGGCACTTCCAGGGGTCCGGTAAATCTTACCTTATGGAATTTGCAGCAGTGAAGCTTCGGATGCTTCCGGAACTTAAGAATCCGACGGTTATCATTGTTGACGATCGATTGGATCTGGAATCGCAGATTACGGCACAGTTTCATTCGTCCGATGTGGGTAACCTGGAGTCTGCTTCTACCCGAGATCAGCTGATGACGATGCTTCGCCAGGATATTCGAAAAATTATCATTACGACTATCTTCCGTTTTCAGGAAGTTACCAGCGAGCTTAGTCCGCGCGATAACATCATCGTAATGGTGGATGAATGTCACAGAACGCAGGAAGGCGATCTTGGTATCAAGATGAGGACGGCTCTTCCGAATGCATTTTTCTTTGGTATGACGGGTACACCGATCAACCGTTTGGACAAGAATACATTTGCAACATTTGGTGCAACAGAAGACCGCAGCGGATATATGAGCAAATATTCTTTCTCGGATTCTATTCGTGACCATGCGACGCTGCCGCTTAATTTCGAGCCGGTACCGGTGGATCTTCGCGTAGACAGAGATACAATGGATCGTGAGTTTGATATTCTGACACGTGATCTTTCGGATTCGGATAAGGCTGAACTTTCAAAACGTGTCAATATGCAAGCCATTATGTACAATGAAAAACGTATCCACAAAGTATGTGCGCATATTGCAAAGCACTTCACCGAGAAGATACGTCCGAATGGATATAAGGCCCAGGTGGTTGTTTATGACCGCCCTTGCTGTATCAAATATAAAACGGAGTTGGATAAGCTTCTGGGTCCTGATTGCTCTACAATCGTCATGGATACCAATGATGATAAAGCGGACGAATACAAAGCATACCGGCGTTCCAAAGATGAGGAAGCGAAGATTCTTGACCGTTTCAGGGATCCTAACGACCCGCTTGAGATTGTTATTGTTACGGCAAAGCTTCTGACCGGTTTTGATGCTCCGATTTTGCAGGTTATGTACTTAGATAAACCGATGAAGGATCACACCTTGCTGCAGGCAATTTGCCGCACGAATCGAACTTATGATGAAGGTAAGACGAATGGGTTGATCGTGGATTATATTGGCATTTTCGACAACGTGGCCAAAGCTCTGGACTTCGATGAAGGCAGTATGAAGAAGGTCATTACGAATATTGAGGAAGTTAAGAAGCAGATACCGGCGCTTCTTAGAAAGTGTCTTAGTTATTTTATGGGTGTTGATCGTACCATAGACGGTTGGGAGGGCTTGATGGCCGCGCAGGAATGCTTGCCCACCAACGCGGAGAAGGACAAGTTTGCAGCCGATTATCAGGTTTTGAATCGGGCATGGAACGCAATTTCTCCTGATCCAATGCTGGTTGCGATCCAGCCGGACTATGTGTGGCTCACCAAGGTTTATGAATCTGTTAAGCCGGCTAATGGTGGAGGCGGGTTGATCTGGGCTGCACTTGGAGCGAAGACGATGGAGATTGTAAACTCTAATATGGACGTTGGCGAGGTTCATGAGGACGAAGAGGTCTTGTCTCTCGATGCTGAGCTGATAGATGCGTTTATTGAGAAGCATAAAGGAGCCAGAAATGCTGCAAAGAAAGTCGAAATTGACCTCGTAGCGAGAATCCATAAGCACACTGATGATCCGAAATGGATGCGGCTTGGCGATAAGCTGGAGCGATTGCGTGAACAGCATGAACAGGGACTTATCAATAGCATTGAATTTCTGAAAATGCTGTTAGAGCTTGCTCGCGAGGCGGCGCAGGCCGAGAAGGAGGTTGTGCCGGAGGAGGAAATTGATAAGGGCAAGGCCGCCCTGACGGAGCTCTTCAACGGCGTGAAAAACACCAATACTCCCATCATCGTGGAAAGGATTGTCACGGACATTGATGACATTGTGAAAATCGTCCGTTTTGATGGATGGCAGAATACCACTGGTGGAAGGCAGGAAGTCAAAAAGGCCCTACGCAGTGTTGTCTGGGTGAAATATAAGATCAAGGATAAGGAAGTCTTTGACAAGGCGTACAGCTATATTGAGCAGTATTATTAAGGCCTTGGGAGTTATTGAGGGATTTTAATGTTTTCAGTGTCAGGAGGTCTTAAAGTTATGACTGTACCGAGTCCCAAAATAGAGAACAGAGCATTGAATGTCTTGGAAAACATAATAGATGCCCATAATACAATGACATATCAATTTAATTCTTTGGATAAGGAAATGAGCTGGGATGGTTCTATCCTGATATTTAAAGACAATGAAGGAAATATTGATAAAACTAATTTTGATGATGAAGTACGGGTTCAGATAAAGGGTCACATCGATGATCCGATGAGAAATAGAAGTGGGAAACGGGAGTATTTAGGGCGGAAGAGAATAACATATTCTGTTGATTTGATTGATTTGAAGATTTATTCCAAAGGAGGTGGTGTTATATATTTTGAAATATTTATGTCTCCTGATGGCAAAGATAAGGAAGTGTTTTACGCATCTTTGTATCCATCTGTGTTAAAAAAATACATTGATGAAAAAGAAGAAAAGCTTGCAAAAAAGAAGATACGGCCGAAAAATCCTACCCTAAGTATTACTTTTACAAAGCTGGAAAATGATGCGAATGTTTTGTACAAAATTGTGAAACAATTTAGCATTGAAAGAAGGAAACAGGGAACAGGGGAAGTAGCTCTTGTAAAAGATATGATTATGCTCAAAGATCTGGATAAGGTCAAATCAATTTCAGCTACTGTAGCTGGAACTGATAGTGAACTTGATATTTTAAGAAGATTTGCCTCTGGGGATATATGTCTTTATGGAAAAACAGAAGGAAATCCTTATGAAAGACCTATAGAATGGGCAAAAGATGCAAAGTTCATTATGCGAAAAAATGTAGAACAATCTATTTCTATAGAGGACACTCTGTATTATGAGAAATATGAAGTAGAGGGAACATCAGATGGCGAGATTGCCTTACTTCCCAGTCCCAATTTGCGGATTGATTTAAGTAATGGAAAACTTAATTTCAAAAGTAAGACAGGTATTAAAGAATTAAGACGGGATGCTGAATTTTTATTGAGAGTTATGAAGTCTACAGCGTTTAAAATCAACAATGCTATTTTTTCATATATGAATCCGACAATGCCAGAAGAACTTGAGAGAGAATTGAATTTTTATTTGGATTTAGATGATGTTCTTTCCATGATAGAGTTAGATTTTGATAAATCATTAAATGATACGGACGAAAAAGAATTGAGGCAGTTAGCCGACTTGGTGCGTGTAAAAAAAGGATTAAAAAATAGTCTTTTGACAGAAAAATTTCATATATACAACTGGATGCTCGGTGATAAGTATGTTCCCGTCATTATAAGTCGACACGATAATGATGAGGAGAATGATTTATATAACGCTATCTATACAAAAACTTTCAGAATAGGAACATTAGATGAAAAGGGAAAATATTTTAAAGTTCCACTTTTTGAACATGTGGATACGCATGTCATTAAAAATCTTTACCGCTATGATTATGAATGGTTAAAAGAACAGATAGATGGTGCAGATGTCAATAAATACACTGCAGAATATTTAAATCGAGCTGCATTAAAATTAATTTCCATTTTTGATGAGAATAAAGACTGCAAAGCATTGGAATTGGCGCAATACCAATTTGATAAAATAAAGGAATTAGAGAAGAATAAATCGTGTTTTATAATCAATATCTTACAATTAAAAAAACGTAGAGAAATCCTTACGGAGCAGGACATCCAGGAATTAAAAGAGATCGCTGCAGATTCTGATTCGCAAATATGTTTTGGGGCGAACGTGTTGCTGGAAGATAAAGACAGAGCAAAGCAGGAATTTGAAAAAATGAATAAGGAAACACAGGAATTTATAAAAGAATATCCTATTTATTATTTGTATACGTCGTAATCTGAAGAAGTTTAAGAAGAGATATGGAAGTATATGAAATCAAGTTCAGTAGATAGTTTGACAATGGATTCAAAAGAGTGGACAGTCTGTGTAAGGATGCTGGAATTAATTATTCTTACGAGATGTTGGAATAAGGGTTTAAATTTATTCTATACAGATCCTAGTTTCAAAGTGACATTTCCAGTGTCACTTTGGATGTCACTTTGAATGGAACGGAAATATCGGTACTTGCGATACTAAAGCAAAAGCCAGATTCATCCAGGGACGAGATTGCAGATAAAGTATCAAAAGGATATATTCAACGGATTGGTTCAAAACGTGACGCGAGGTGGAAAGTGTTGAAATAAATATTTCAACTGTACGGATGTTACGTACATATAGAAATCAGCTGCTTGCGGATTTGAGACTTTTTAGAATTGCGTGGCACTGAAAGTTGCAAACTCGGGAGTAGTCAAAATATTATGGCACGCTGCTTCGATGAACGCTTTTTATGGAAAAAAATGAGATCCTATGCTATTATATTGACAGAGTTATTTATCTGGGGGAGATCAATCGGTGGAAAAACGTCATATCGAAGATAAACATACAGATCCTTTTGCTGAATATTTTATGTTAGGAGAACCGGACAGAGCAGATAAGGCGTATGCATGGCAGACGGCTATTGGTTTGCAGGATGTAGACAGGCTCACGCCTTCCGAGTATCTTCTGAATACGGCCAGAGACAACATTGAAGGCAATATCAGCATTGAAGAAGCCAGAAAACGGATTGAAAGCTATTATGAAGAAAGTAAGCATCACCAACCGGAACGGACGGAGGAGGCTGACAAGGTTTCCGTCAGAATTGCAGAGATTCTTACGGAAAATTCTTTTGTGTTCTCCCCTGTCCAGTATATTTCCATTCACAGACGGCTGTTTCAGGGTATCTATTCCCATGCAGGAAAAATACGGGACTACAACATCTCCAAAAAAGAATGGGTGCTTGATGGTGCATCTGTGATGTACGGTGGTGCAATGGAACTTCGGGAGACGCTGGAATACGACTTCAGGACGGAGCAGGAATTTTGCTATGCGGATCTTTCAATGAGCGAGATTATAAGGCACCTGGCCCGATTTATATCGAGACTGTGGCAGATCCATATCTTTGGAGAAGGCAATACCCGCACGACTGCCGTATTCTTTATTAAATATATTCGATCGCTGGGCTTCCACGCAGCGAATGATGTCTTTGCGAAGAATGCCTGGTATTTTCGCAATGCGCTTGTGAGGGCAAATTATTCTGATCTTGGCACAGGGATACATGAGGACTTGTCATATCTGGAGAACTTTCTCCGAAACCTGCTGATGGGAGAGAAACATGAGCTTAAGAACAGGTATCTTCATATTGCGTGGAAGGATTCAGCCTGTTCGGATGAGAAACAGCTCATTAAACAGCTCATTAAACAGCCCATTGAACAGCCTATTGAAAATAATTTTGCCGCAGTCCTTGAGACAAAATCAGTATCATCGAAGACTAAGGCAAACATAACCAGACTGCATGAGGAATTCGGAAATGAAAAGATATTTGGCCGGGGGGACATTGTGAAGGTGCTGGGGATTACCGAGCGGCCGGCGACAGCCCTGATACGTAAGATGTACGAACTTGCGCTTACAGAGCGAATAACAGGAGCCGGGAAAGGAAAATATCGCTTTATTGTTTGACTCGATGTTAATTTTTACTTCTTCTTTGCTGACGCAGCATGTGGACCGTACACCAGGCAGGAGGGAAAACGCCTCCTGCCTGAATTTCCTTTTCAAAACTCGTTTGCGAGTTTTGCGCGCGGGATTCGGGTCTGCATCAGCAGACATCACCATCTGATATATTGCTGCAATAACCAAGTACCAGATCAAAGGCCAGATTCAGGCCCGGAAGCAGGGAATCAATCTCCACATATTCTTCTCTGGTATGAGAACCTCCGCCTTCATAACAGCCAAGTTCAACGGATGGAATGCCCATGGAAAGGGGGATATTGCAGTCGGTGGAACCCGGAGTAAATTTCAGTTCTGCGCCGAAATGTTCTCTCACAGCCGCGGCTGCCCGATCCATCAGCGCCTGTTCTGCTTCCGGAGGTACATCTCCGGTACACGGCCGCTCCCCAATCAGCTCGGCATGGACTTCTACACCTTTCGCCCGGTACAGTTCCAGCACAGCATTCAGATGCTGTTCCATGATCTTTAAGGAAGCGCGGTCATCTGAGCGGAATTCGTAGAGCATTTCCGCATGCTGCGCGATACTGTTGACGGAAGTTCCTCCCTGGATCGTGCCTACATTGAAGGTAGTCTTCCCTCCTTCGGGAACCTTTATGGTATAAAGTTCCGTGATCATGGAAGCCAGATACGCGATCGCGTTCCGGTTTCCAAATTTGGAATAGGAGTGTCCCCCTTCCGTGGAGATACCGATCCTGTATCGATTTGATCCGACTGCCGCGTTCACGCAGCTGCGGCAGGTCCCGTCCAGACAAATCACTTCCTTTACGCGGTCCCCGAAGGTTTCCATGATCTGCCTGGATCCCTTCAGATTTCCAAGACCTTCCTCTCCGGCATCGATTACCAGAAGAAGCCCGCCCTCCTTCGGGACAGGGTTATAACTGGCAATATATTTGGCAGCCATAAGAAGAGCCACCGCATTTGCCGTATTATCTCCGATGCCCGGGCAGAAGATTTTCCCATTTTCCACTTTAAGCGGCAGTTCCTCCGTATCCGGGAAGACCACATCGCTGTGGGCCATAAATACGGTCAGCGGCCCGGCGAGATCTCCAACCGGATAGATCACATTCAGCGCGCTGTCAATGTAAACGCCCTGCGCTCCCTGCTTTTCCAGCCATTCTCTGCAGAAAGCTGCTCTCTTTTCTTCATGATTAGAGGGAGCCGGGATTTTGGCCAGCCTAAGGAGCAGGTCAAAAGCCTCTTCCTCATGCTGCCTGATATAAGATAAGACAGTTCCAGGTAATGACATAAAGTACTCCTTCCTTTTAAACGTTTCATGTTCGAAACAGGTCTGCTCTGCGGCATATCGCGCCGCCTGCTGTCATCATTTTCTGCATTATACCGGACTGTTTTCCAAAAAGCAACTTTATTTGTGGACTAATGTCAGTTAGTTAACAGCCGCAAAGGGGGCAGGGCGTCCGGGATCGCTTAACTTAGTGATATTGGTTCACACTTTCACGGAGTGAGTTTTGAGATGACAGGCGGTTTACCGGATCCAGAGGATGAAAAGACTAAACAAATGTCCAAAACATTTGCGTTTTTAAAAGTTTTTGACTTGTAAGTCAGAAACTATTGAATTTTCCGATTTTCAAGTATAATATGACTAAAAAACGAAGAGGTTTGCCATGACGGAACTTATCGATCGCCCTGTGTACTTAAATCAGTTCATTCAAAAGAAGGATGTGGATCTGGTTAAATTTGATGTGAAATAAGAATGTATGGAAGAATGTTGTAGCTGCCTGATGATATAGTAAATTTACAGGATTGAATCTGAAAGAGGGGAAGGAAAACGATGGGGATCTATTTAAATCCGGGAAACAGCGGATTTGCAGAAATCAGAAACAGCGCTTATGTGGATAAGACGGGGCTGATCGGCCTGATCAATCAGACGATCGGAACCAGACAGAAGCTTACCTGTGTGAGCAGGCCGCGTCGTTTTGGAAAATCCTATGCGGCGCAGATGTTGTGTGCTTATTACGATAAATCCTGCGATTCATCCGCATTGTTTGATGATCTGGAGATAGCGGTAAACGAGAAATTTAATGGAACGTATGCCAGATACCTGAACAGTTATGATGTGATTTATCTTGATATGACAGGAATTCTTGGAACAGCTCGAAAAAGCGGTATTGTCCCGTTTATCATCCGGAATATAACGGCAGAACTGACTGTGGAATATCCCGGATTGAGGCCTCAGGAGGCTTTTTTTGGAACGCTGGCTGATGCGGCGGCGCTTGCAAAAAATAAATTTATTATGATTATCGATGAGTGGGACGCACCGATCCGGGAAATAAAAGAACCGGATATTCAGAAGGAGTATCTGGAATTTTTGCGTTCTTTGTTTAAAAACAGCGGTGTGACTGCAAAAATATTTGCTGCTGTGTATATGACTGGCATTCTTCCGATCAAAAAAGACGGATCACAGTCCGCGATCTCTGATTTTAAAGAATTTACGATGATCAAACCCAGGAAGTTTGGCCGTTATGTCGGCTTTACGGAAGATGAGGTAAAAAAGTTATGCGGTGATCATGGCAGTGATTTTGCAAAAATGAAGCAGTATTACGACGGTTACACATTTAAGGGTACGGGTTCTGTATACAATCCCAATTCTGTTATGGAAGCGATACGCAATGATGATTTTGACTCTTATTGGACTGAGACGTCTGCTGCGGAGAGCCTGATGGAATATATCAGTCTTGATTTTGACGGGTTATCCAGGACAGTTGCGGAGCTGATCGGGGGAGTGGAGATAAAAGTTGATCCCGGCAGGTTTGCAAATGATCTTGTGACATTTAAGAGCAGGGATGATGTGCTGACGCTGCTGATTCATCTGGGTTATCTGGCATATGATGAAGAGACAGGGCAGGCACGAATACCAAACGAAGAGATACGCATGGAATTTGCAAAGACAGTCAGGGAAGTAAAACATGATGATATAATAAAAAGAGTGCTGGAAAGCGATCGGCTTCTGCTGAATACGATTCACATGGATGAGGAAGCTGTGGCAGAACAGATTGAGAAAATCCATATGGAAGAATCACCTTTGTATTATAATAATGAACAGGCTCTGCGCAGCGTCATTAAGAGAGCATATTTCAGCTGCGAAAATGAGTACCTGCTGTTTGAGGAGCTTCCGTCTGGGAGCGGTTATGCGGATGTTGTATATTTGCCAAGAAGAGATTCGGTGATGCCCGCGCTGGTGATTGAGCTGAAGTGGAACAAATCCGC